>JAQWNP010000010.1:0-300000 GCA_029268515.1 Phycisphaerales bacterium
TGGACTCAGCGACTTCTCAAGCTTCTTGGTGGCCTTTGGTACAACGTGCTCAGGCTGCGTTGAAGATATCGATGGCAGTGGTACCGTTGATCTTGCTGACTTCTCAGCATTCTTAGTTGTGTTTGGTACAGACTGCCCATAACGCTCACTTTTGTGAGTCGTAGTAGATCTTGATCGTGACCGGCTCCACCTGGAGCCGGTCACTCTTTTTGGAGCCAATGCCGATTATTCGAACAAATTGATGCTATTGAATGGCTTAGATATGGCTAAAACGGTTGTTTTCTGGGTTTTAAGTCCGTTTCTGGGGTATTTTTAAAAGGTTGATAGGTGTACATCTTCGATGCTCAATGGTTGTTTTCTGAGCAACCGATAGCGATCCTGGGCCGAATAATCAAACAGAGAAGGTGCGCGCGGTCATGAGCTGGCGGTTCCTTACCCAAAGGGACTCGCCACATCGGTTGGGCGACATTATTTAGAGAAGTGATTTAAGACAGAGAAAACGGAGTCAGATTCCAAATGCAACTTTCATGTATGCAAAAAGCTTGTGGCATTGTCTTGCTAGCAACAACAGTCATCACCACAGCAAACTTGGTGACGGGGCACCAGGACGACCCAAAAGTTCGAGACTTCAAAGGGCGCTATGAAGGCAAGGGATATAAGGCCGGAGAAAGTGCACGTGCGCTGGGTTCATTTGATAGTGAGAACGTCACGCTAAAATCGTGGATCACATTAGCAGACATTCAAGCTGCAGGTTTCGGAACACATAGCTCAGCGAATGATTGTTGGGGTTACACATCTCCAAGCGAAAACAAATATGCAATCATGGGTCTCTCTGATGGCACACTCTTTGTCAATATCACGAATCCGACGAGCCCTCAGATCATCGAAATGATCCCAAGTTGTAATAGCCTTTGGCGAGATATCAAGGTTTACCAAGATCATGCGTACATGGTCAGTGAATGTGGCAACGGCATTCAGGTTGTTGATATGAGTTCAATTGATAGTGGCATTGTAAACCTCGTTGGCACCACAACGACAGGTGGCACAACAGCGACTCATAACGTGGCAATTTGTGTCGAAACGGGTTTTCTTTATCGCTGTGGCGGCTCAAGTAATGGCCTGCGAATTTATAGTCTTGCGAATCCGTCTTCGCCAGCCTATATCGGTGACTGGACAACACGTTATGTTCATGATGCGCAGATTAAGGTGATGGAAACAGGTCCTTATGCTGGACGCGAAATGGCATTCCTTTGTGGTGGGATGAATGGTGGGTTTGCCCAAACCGGTCTCACAGTGCTTGATGTCACCGATAAGGCCAATCTCGTTGAACTGGCACACTACGAGTATCCAACAGCTGCTTATTCTCACCAGGGCTGGCTCAGCGTTGATGAACAGTATTTCTACTTAGGTGATGAGCTGGATGAAAGTGACTTTGGAATCGCGACCGCCACACATATTATTGATGTTAGTGATTTGACGAATCCGTTTCAGGCAGGTCTGATTCCAAACTCAAGTAGCGCAATTGATCACAATTTGTACACCAAAGATAACCTGATTTACGAGGCTAACTATCGAAGTGGTCTCCGGGTGTTTGATGCAACTGATCCACTGTCACCAGTTGAGGTCGCATACTTTGATACCTATCCAGGTAGTGACTCGGCGCAATTCAATGGACTATGGAGTAGCTATCCCTACTTCGACAATGGCCTCGTTATTGGTAGCGATTTGGAGCGAGGACTCTTCGTATGGGATATTTCATTTGATCGTCTTGACTTCGGTGGTGTACTGCCAGACCAGATTGATCCAAGTGGCGAATCGGTGGCCATCGAAATCACAGAGTTAGGTGGTGCTCAACTAGACACTTCATCTGGAAAGCTTTTCTACAACGATGGTAGTGGTTGGGAAGTTTCAGCTTTGTCACCATCTCGATCGACTGGTGTATTCCTGCTTTCGGGTGCCTTCGGAGCTACTGAATGTGGCTCTCTTGTTAGCTATTACTTTGAGGCCGATTCAACATCTGGTACGACCTATCGGTGGCCCTCAGCAGCACCCAGCTCGACCTATGACGCGATTAGTGCAAAAGACAGTACAACGACACTTGATTGTTTTGAAGTCGATTTGGGTTGGAGTGTTGAAAACACAAGTGGCCTGGTCGATGGCGGATGGGAACGCGCTATTCCAGCTGGAGGTGGTGATCGCGGTGACCCAGCCAGTGCTCATTGCGGTTCCTTCTGTTTCGTGACAGATAATGCTGATGGAAACTCTGATGTCGATGGTTCCTACACGATTGCAACGTCACCTGCGATGGATTCAAGCGGGGCTCAAGTGGTGCTGTCGTACTATCACTGGCTCTCTAATACTGTGGGTGATTCGGCTGGTGAGGATCCAATGACAGTTGAGATCTCGGACGACGATGGCGTGAGTTGGCAGGTTCTGGAAGTCATTGGCCCAGATGGTCCAGAGGCGAGTGGCGGCTGGTTAAATTCGAGCTTCAATCTTCATGAGATTCCAGGCTTTGCGCTCAATGATGTTTTCCGCATTCGCTTTGAAGTTGGTGATATTGGTGCAGGGTCGGTTGTTGAAGCTGGCTTTGATGACATCAAAATCGACGTCTTGATCTGTGATGATGGACCTGTGTGTGTCGGAGATTTCAATGGTGACAATCAGGTGAATATCTCTGACTTCTCAAGCTTCTTGGTGGTCTTTGGTACAACGTGCTCAGGCTGCGTTGAAGATATCGATGGCAGTGGCGTCATTGATATTGCTGACTTCTCAGCATTCTTAGTTGTGTTTGGGACAAGCTGCCCATAGCGCTGTAAGCACTGAGTCATCTGAATTTACGATGTGCGTTTCAGTATTAAACCGACTGCGTGTCAGCTTTATGAGCTGAGGTAGGCCCATCGGGTTTTAAAGGTGGTGCCTTTGGGGTCACCTTGAGGACGCGATCGCCAATATCACGACGGAAAAAAGCGCCCTCGAATTCAATCTTTTCACAAGCGCTATTAGCCTTGTCCCGTGCGTCTTCTAACGAGTCTGACAGTGCAGTGACTCCGAGGACTCTTCCCCCATTTGTGACCAATCGTTTTTGATCGGAGTGGGTGGTGCCTGCATGAAAGACATGAATATCATCAGCATCAGTAAACTGCTCGACACCAGTGATCACATTCCCCTTGGCGTAGCTGTCAGGGTATCCCTGTGCACACATCACCACACAACATGCAGTACGTGGATCAAAGGAAAAATCAACGGCATCGAGTTGGCCAGTCGAACAGGCCCAAAGAACTTCAACCAAGTCGCCTCGAAAACGTGACATGAGTGGCTGGCACTCAGGATCTCCAAATCGGCAGTTGAACTCTAGTACCTTCGGGCCCGCAGGTGTCAGCATGAGACCTGCGTAGAGGACGCCTCGATAGGTCACTCCCTCACGGCGCAGGGCGTCGACAGTGGGGACCAGGACCTCACGCTCAATCTCAGAGAGCATCTCTTCAGTTAAGAGTGGTGTGGGACAATAAGCACCCATGCCGCCAGTGTTAGGGCCGGTGTCACCTTCTCCAACTTGCTTATGGTCTTGGCACGGATCGAGTACCCAGATGGTACGACCATCAACGAGTGCGAGAATGCTCACTTCTTGGCCTTCAAGGAATTCTTCGATCAGAATCTTTGCGCCAGCTTCTCCAAAGGAACGCTGGCCCATGATCTTCTCAACAGCAGCAAGTGCCTCATGCTCATCTTTACAGACGATGACACCTTTACCAGCAGCGAGGCCGGATGCTTTGACAACACACGGTCCCTCACGAACTTCTAGATAGTGACGGGCATCTTCAAGTCGCTCAAAGATGCGAGCATCTCCAGTTGGAACGGCAGCTTGACGCATGATCTGTTTGGCAAATATTTTGTCAGCTTCTAGTTGGGCGCCTGCTCGCGTTGGTCCAAAGACACGACGCTTATCCGTCTCTAGTGCATCGGTGATTCCTTCGGCTAAAGGCACCTCCGGACCCACCACAATCAGATTGATTCCAGCCTCATCGCACCATCGTCCAAATCGGAACGATTCTTTCAGGTTCAATTCGAGTGGGCATTTTTCGCCCAAGTCGCTCAGTGCCGCATTGTTGTTATCAGTGAGGTAGAGCTTGCCCAACCGCTTCGATTGCTTGAGCTGCCAGGCGAGGGCATGTTCACGGCCACCGCCACCGATGAGCAGCACATTACATGGATTAGGGCATGGCATAGGTGCAGGCATAGTCTGACAAGTGTAGCGGGAAAAGTGATGCGGCGTTCGGTTGAATCTCTTCACCGGCCGGTGTTTTTTCGCTTACCTTTTCTCGTAATGCCGGCGCGGGAACGGGCCTGGCCGGGACGTTTTTGGCGCCCACGATCGTCAGGTGGGTGATCACCACCAGCGCGAAGAGCTTCCATCTCGTCTCGGATTGACGCTGCTTTTTCAAATTCTAACTTGTCGGCAGCGGCCAACATATCTTGTTCGAGTACCTCAAGGAGTTCATCTCGAGCCTCTGAAGTGGCACCCCGACTACCACTCATTGCAGTTCGGGCTGTGCGGCGAGCCTGAAGTTCCATCTCAATTCCGCGTCGAATAGCCTTCTGGACAGTCTTGGGTTGGATCCCATGCTCCTGGTTGTACTGATCTTGCAAAGTGCGTCGACGGGAGGTTTCATCCATCGCGGCTTGCATTTGAGGTGTCATCTTGTCTGCATAAAGAATGACTCGAGCTCCAACATGTCTTGCTGCGCGACCAATGGTTTGCACCAGACTCGTCTCACTGCGTAGAAATCCGGTCTTGTCGGCATCAAGGATGCAAACCAGGGCAACCTCCGGAAGATCCAGCCCTTCACGTAAGAGATTGACACCAATCAGCACATCGAATTGGCCTTCTCTCAATTCACGTAGGATTTCAAGTCGATCGAGTGTGTCGATATCACTATGTAAAAATCGCACACGCAGCTGGCATTCATCTAGATGGTGGGTGAGCTGTTCAGCTAATCGTTTTGTAAGCACTGTCACGAGCACGCGATTTCCAGCTGCAGCGCATCGTTGGCATTCTTCAACTAAGTCAGGAACTTGGTTGGTTGCAGCCTTCACCTCAACCTGTGGATCAAGAATTCCTGTTGGTCGAATGACCTGCTCCACAATCGCACCGCCGCTCAGTTCTAATTCATAGGGCGCTGGCGTAGCAGATACGTGGATAATCTGAGGGACGATTTCAGAGAACTCATCAAAAGTAAGTGGGCGATTATCTAAAGCGCTTGGAAGCCGAAAGCCGTGATCGACCAGCACTTGTTTTCGGGCACGATCGCCGTTGTACATCGCTCGGATCTGTGGAATCGTGACATGTGACTCATCAATGAAGACCAACCAGTCCTTGGGATCACATTCGGGTACATGATTAAAATAATCTAGGAGGCATGAAGGGCGATCTCCAGGTGAACGATCTTCAAGCGGCGCTGAGTAATTCTCAATCCCAGAGCAGAAGCCGATTTCTTCAAGCATCTCTAAGTCATAACGAGTTCGCGCTGCCAGTCGCTGAGCCTCCAAGAGCTTCCCTTGCTTTTTTAATTTTTCGAGTCGGCCTTCTAGCTCTGAACGAATGCGATCAATGCCGGGCTTTAGACTCTCATCAGGAAGTACATAGTGTTGTGCTGGAAACAGAAAGTATTGACTCTCAGTTGCGAGTAGTTCACCAGTGACTGGATTGACTAAGTCAATTCGCTCAATTTCGTCACCGAAGAGTTCAATGCGCACAGAATATTGTTCATATGCAGGAAAGACCTCGATGACATCTCCTCGAACACGAAAATTGCCTCTCTGAAATTCAATGTCATTTCGTTTGTATTGCATGGCCAGCAGCTTCATGAAGATCTCACGCCGATTTATGGAGGCGCCTTTTGTGATCGCTAGCATGCGCTGCCCGTATGCTGTTGGCGAACCGAGTCCAAAGATGCAGCTGACTGATGCAACAATGATGACATCGCGCCTTGAGAGTAGTTGGCTCGTAGCAGCGAGTCGAAGACGGTCAAGATCTTGGTTGCGAGAAGCATCTTTCTCGATGTAAATATCTCTTTGTGGAATGTATGCCTCTGGTTGGTAGTAATCGTAATAGCTCACGAAATAGCTGACCGCATTATTTGGAAACAGATCTCGCATTTCTTCGTAGAGCTGCGCAGCCAGCGTCTTGTTATGACTCATAATGAGCGTTGGTCGCTGGACCTCTTCAATGACATTCGCCATGGTGAAGGTCTTGCCTGTTCCGGTCGCGCCAAGAAGCGTTTGAGCATTGGAGCCGGCTTGCAGTCCAGCTGTCAGCGCCGCAATAGCGCTGGGCTGATCGCCCATCGGTATAAAGGGGCTCTTGATTTCAAAGCGTTGGTCATCAGCCATGCTTGTATTGTAGTTTGCTTGCAGATCAGCCAGTGCGTCCCAGAGAAATAAGCTGGCCTGCGGTGGGGCGAACGGTGGCAATCAAGCCGGGCACGGTCACTAAGCAGGTGACCAGCAGTAGGGCCGCCCAGGCGATGGCCGTTGCAGCCAGGGGGAAGTGAAGGCGAACGGAGAGGCCCGCTAGTTCTTGATAATGGTAGGTATCGACCCATGCCAGGTGCATGCCGAGCGCGGTGCCAATAATGGCTCCGATCAGCGCCAAGAAAATGGACTCTCCGAGGATCATTCGAACCAAGACGGTGCGTTGCGTGCCAATACTGCGCAGGACACCATACTCATACCGCCGTGCATGAATAGAGGCCAGCAAGATATTGCCAAGGCCGAGACTGGCCACAAGAAGCGCGCCTGCGGCAATAGCGCTTTGCAGCAGAAGTACATCTTGCCCAACACCATTGATGGTATCCAGAATCCACCGACCACTTCGCCATGTTGCTCCTGGCGCTGCATTGGAGATGGCAAGCGCTAGGGCCTCATCATCAACCTCAGGATTTGCATCGACTTCCAATATCTGTGGTTGGCCAAGAACAAAGTGCTGTCGAAATTGTGTTTCGTCGAAAACAGCGCAGCTAATGGCACGCTCTGTGTAAGCGTTTTGAATTCCAATCAGTTGTGTTGCAAGCTCAAGTCCACCAGTTTGAATCAGGCCAACCACGGTGTATTCTCGGTTTAGTGTCCCTGCTCCAAGCTTGATTGTGTCTCCGATATCAATGCCGCGAGCGGTGAGGAAACGATCTGAGAGGATCACCCCAGTGCCATCTTTAAGCGGTTGAATAGCCTCTTCTACAGATCCTCTCACCCAGACCGGTCGGTTCATTTCAAAGAAGCAGTCAGGATCGACACCTAAACCAATGACGTTGGGTGGTGTGAAGCGAGCTAAGCCAAAGATCTGCTCTCCTTCCACACGCATCGGCGCATAGGTTAGGCTGCAGGCACCATCAATTCCATCGACATCAGCAATCTTTTTTTGTTCTTCAGGTGATAAACCACTTGGCGCAAAGACAAAGCCATCGGCAAAAGTGAGTTGACCGACCCAGTCATTTAGGAGTGCATGGCCGTTTGCCCAGGTCGTAACAAGAATAGCAACGCCGACCATGAGTGTGCCGGCGGTTAGTCCTTGTCGCATTGGTGTGGCCAGAATAGTGTTTGAAAGCACACCACTTGGAAGGCGCATGATCAAGCTTATTAATGTGCCAAGTGGCCGAGCAGCAATATATGCAATTGGGATCGCTAACAAGAAATAGCCAACGTAGACCGCCGGCAGACCTGCCCATGCAAAGGCCATAAATCTCGCTTCTCGATCGGAAATGAGTAGTAGTAGCAGTTGCAGTAAAATGAGGCAGCAGCCGACCATTGCGGCAATGATGAGCGAACCTCGCCATGTGGGCTTTGCGCGACGTGCGATGGCTCGCATTGGATCAGTTCGGCAGGCCAGCCAAGCGGGGTACACAGCTCCGATGACGCCAGCCGCTAATGAGCCAATGATTGCCAGCAGAATACCCAATGGCGAGACGGTAAGAACCACAGGGAGATCGCCACCGAAAATACTCAGGATCATCCAGCTGACAAGGATGCCAATTGGAATGCCGAGTAAGCCACCGACAGAACTTATGATGACACCAACAATGACTTGGGCAAGAAATAGCTGACTTCGCCAAGCGCCAATGCAGCGTGTAATGGCCATCTCACGCTGCTGTTCGGTGACCGAAGTGGTCAGTCCTGTCACGATGATAAATGTGCAACTGAGAAAGCCCATGATTGTGGCAATAAGCAGACTAAATTCTACGGCCCCAAGGCGGCGATCAAAGCCAATACGCAGGAGTTCTGAGGGCTCCAAAATAAGCGGAGGTTTGACGCGGCCAGCTTCCTCATTGCAGAAGGTGCGCGGATCCTGATCTGGATCTAACACGATCATGACCTCGTTGATTTCCTCGGGTCGCCCTGAAAGCTCCCTGACAAGATCAAGTGAGGCCATGAGGTAGGGAGAGGGTGTCAAGCGAGGCCGCTGAAGTTCGTAGAAGCCTACGATCGTCACTGCGGTTTTGCCTCCGCGCTGACGCAACATGAGTCGCTGTCCCAAAGACACCGGCAGCATCTCTGCAGAGACAGTATCAATCATGACTTCATGTTTTCGTTCCGGACGTCGGCCATCAGTGACAATGGCCTTTGCTACAGCCGAATCTTTGTTTAATTCAAAGCCATCAAGCATGGCATAGGTGCGCCCCAGTTTTTCTGCATCCGGAGCAAAATGGAATCCATCAGTAGCGGCCAATTCAATAGCCAGTCGTGAACGAGCGTATGAGGTTGCAACTCCAGGCCAATCTTCAATTTCTTCACGTACAGACCAAGGCACACCACCAGTGAGTTGATGAATGACGCGCGCGTCAGCTGATCCGATCATGCGCGCAAGTCCATCAGTGAGGCTGGTCTGCACCGACGCAACGCCACATGAAATACCGACGACCAAGCTAGCCGCCAGCAGGACAACTAATGTCAGTAGTAGGCTACGTACCCACCGTGCCCGGATGATGTTGAGTCCGAGCCAGAAGCTCGGCAGAATCCATTTCATCAGTGTTTATTTTCGATTCAAAGACGCCGTCACGGAGAAGAAAAAGTTGACGGCAGTGCGAAGCAGCTTCAGGTTCATGGGTCACCATCAATACGGTGAGGTTGCGCGTTTCAGCCAAGTGGCCAAGCAGAGACCAAAGCTGTGCGCTTGAGGCAGAGTCAAGATTTCCAGTTGGCTCGTCAGCGTAAAGGACTGAGGGATTGAACAGCAGTGAACGAGCAATAGCAACCCGCTGCTGCTGACCGCCAGAGAGCGCATCAGGCCTGTGATTCGCCCGGTCCAGTAGATCAAGTTGATCAAGCAGCTCATGCCCACGTGCAAGGCGATCTCGTTTCTTGATGCCAGCGAGCATTGCTGGAAGGGTGACGTTTTCAATGGCTGTTAGTGTTGCAATCAGATTGAACTGTTGGAAGATGATTCCAATTTGCTTGCGGCGAAAAAGCGTGAGCTGAGACTCAGACATCTGATCGAGCTGAAATCCATTGATGCTAATTTGGCCACGATCGGGGCGATCTAGCGCAGCCATCAAATGGAGTAGCGTCGACTTTCCACTGCCGGAAGGACCCATGATTCCGTAGAAACCAGGTTCTTGAATCGTGAGATTGAGTCCGCGCAGGGCGTGCACGTCAAGCTGGCCTGTACGGTAGCGTTTATGGATATCGGTTAACGTGATGCTGCAAGACGTATCCGACTTCTGACGGTCTATTTCGATTTGGTCATTCAACCGGATATTTCTCAGCGTACTCTGCTTCGCTCATCAGCTCATCGAGTGAACTTGTGTTGTCTGACTTAATTCGAATGAGCCAGCCTTGGCCATACGGATCACTATTGATGAGTGATGGATCTTCATTCAAAGCTTCATTAACTTGTGCGATTTCACCCGTCACAGCGGAATAGATATCGCTGGTGGTCTTGACGGACTCAACCTCTCCAACAACATCGCCGGCGGCAATTGCTGTGCCCTGGTCCCGCATCTCGACATAAGTAATGTCAGTCAGCTCATTGACGGCATAGGCCGTCAGGCCAACAGTGACACCATCGTCGGTGACTTGAAACCACTCGTGGGTAGCGGTGTATCGGCGTTGATTAGATTCGGTCATTTCTACAAGCTCCGGGTGAGATCTTCGGGAAGGTTCTTGAATCCACATATTGGCATTGAACATGCAAGATGGGGCATCATACCGCTGTCAGCGGCAGGGTCCATTTTGGAATCAATGCAACCTGGATTCCGTGTAATTAAATGGGTGGGGTTGGTCTCGATGGCGACAAAAAAAGCGATCTGGATTTGATCTCAAGATGGCTGCTTAGGTCTTTTTTATTGAAGACGGAATGGTCGACTATCCTCCCCACGAGCCAGTAGAAGGGGTGGCTTCATCCATGTTTTATCTAGACTGGTGCCTTCCGACTCGCATTGGACAAGGCTGAGCCGCTCAGAGAGAGCAATTCAATCCGAGACGGTGATATTTTTGGGCCTCACGAGAGAACAGGCTTTCTGGTCTGTGCAGTCTGGGTTTTCCACGATTGGAGCTTGAAAGGTGGCCAAACGGCGATGTTGCCGAGCCAACCTCATAGAGGTGATGTCGGGGTCAGATCTCCGTTGGACTTGCTGCAGCTCTCTTCTGCGATAGACTCGTGACTGCAAGAAACTGGGGGTCATTGAATTGGACTCCTATTCTCAAAATGCTGTTGACCTTAGCTACATCTTCCCTGCGATCATTATTGGCAAAGCCTGGAGATACCCAGGATCAGAATTCAATGTCGCTCTTGGCAGTCCCTGCCTTCACTATGAATGAGCTTGATCTCCGCGGTCTCAATGTCTCGGCCAGCATGCTCGCTGGCTGGTCTCTCTCAGATATGGACAATCTACGTGATGAGGCTGATAAGGCTGCCTGTCCATGCCTCGTGCTTGAAGATGAATCTGAACTAAAGCTTTCGGCTACGAAGGCCTCGATTAATGATGCAGCTGAAGAGCGGATAAAGCGACTGGCCACGGCAGCCAATCGACTTGGCTGTAATGCCATTGCAGTTCGGTGTGTTGCACCTGAAAGTGATGCGGGGCTTGAGCAGACCGCTCAGATGTTCAAGAGAATCATGCCAACGATTGAGCGCCTAGAGCTCACAATGTTGATCGTTCCTTACGCAGGCTTGACTGATCAGAGAGATCGTCTTGTCGATCTCATTAAACGCATTGGTGGCTTCCGTATTGGAGCGATGCCAACCTTTGGTCATGCAGCTGAGTCTGGAGCCCCAGTTGACGAGCTGCGTATGCTGGCACCCTATGCGGGCGCAATTCATGCAACGGTGACAGATTTTACGCGTAACGGTAAACACAAGGGTGTTGATATAAAAAGCTGCATTGAAGCGATTATTAGTGTCAGCTTTGTGAATACACTGGCCATTGAGTATGTTGGTCAATCCGATCCAGTTAAGAACATTATTAAAGCGCGGGAGTCGCTTGTCGCTGCAATAGAAGCTTGTACCTCGACCTAGCGCCGAGAAGCGATCAAGATATGGCACAGTTGAAACGGGTCATTATCACCATCGATGGGCCTGCAGGCACGGGTAAATCAAGTGCTGCTGCTGAGCTGGCTGAACGCCTCGGCTTGGAAGTCCTCGATACAGGTTCCATGTACCGAGCGGCCACCCTAGTTGCTATTGAGAATGGCATCGATATTCATAATGGAGAAGGTTTGGCTCAGGCTGTCGAAGAAGCCCATATTGGCTTCGATTGGCAGCGGCAGCCACCGCTTATTCGTATCGGTGAGCGTGATGTGAGTGAGCGTATTCGAGAACTTGATATCAGTTCTGCTGTTTCAATCGTATCAGCACATAAAGCAATTCGTGATGTCATGGTTCATCGCCAGCGAGAAATCGCGGCGGCCCATCCTGGTCTGGTAACGGAAGGCCGGGATCAAGGTTCAGTCGTATTCCCGAATGCCACAGCACGATTTTTTCTGGCGGCCGATGTCGGTGTCAGGGTGAAACGCCGAGCCCATCAAATGGAAGAAGCGGGCAAGTCAGTTGCTGAATCAGCTATTCGTGAAAATATTGAATCACGTGATCAAATTGATACATCGCGCGCGGAAGCGCCGCTGCGATGTCCACCAGGTGCGATCATTGTTGATACAAGTAAGCTTTCTTTGGCCGAGGTTGTCGATGTGCTAGAGAAGGAATCTCGAGCGGTGTTGTTGTCGAAGAAATAGGAGATCCTTGTGGTCTTTCATACTTTTCAATTTAAGCGTCGAGGCCCGACAAGAACAAGATGGAATGTGTTCTGGAACTGGACTATTTGCCCACGTATTGTGCTTTATATTTACATGGTGCTCTATCGACTTCGACGTACGGAGCGTTCACGTGTACCTCGAAAAGGGCCACTAATATTTGTTGCAAACCACCAATCATTTTTGGACGTGCCAGCTGTCGGCATGACAGTTTGGGATCGTCCAGTGCTATTTCTGACCCGCAAGAGTCTCTTCGCAAACAAATTTTTAGCTTTTGGCATGAAGATCTTTGGCGTTATTCCAATTTCGGGCAAAGGTGGCGATAGGCAGACGATGCGTATATCGCTTGACGAACTTAAAGGTGGTGGGTGTGTGTTGCTTTATCCAGAGGGTGGCCGCTCGGTCGATGGACGTCTAGGGCCTTTTATGCGTGGTGCCTTGATGTTAGCAAAGAAGTCGAAAGCACCTATTCAACTCGTAGCGGTAGAGGGCGCTGCTGATGTTTGGCCGCGTGTCCGGAAGAAGCCTTATCTTCGCGGTCGCATCATGACACGGGTTGGTAGGATTATTGAATGGTCCGAACTTGAATCAATGGATCGTGATGAGGCGATGGATATGATCCGGCGTGAGCTCGAGGTCATGCGATTAGAATTACGTGCTGAGCTGAGGCAGCGTAGTCGTGGACGATACCCTCGACCAGGTCCCGCTGACATACCTTACTGGGATGCGCCTCAAGAAGAGCAGCAGTTCAAACCAGTTGGCAATATGGATGACGGGGAAGCCTCCCTGGCTGCTGAAGCAGCTGCTGGAATCAAGGAGCCGTCCTCTTCGGCGACATCTTGATCCACTGACACGTCCTCCATACTTCGAGTAGGCTTGCAAGTGGAACGTTGTGACCTACGAATGAAGGGCCCGCGTAATGGGTATGTGGCATGTACTTGGGGACGTTGTTCTACTGCTTGGTGCAGCGTTGCTGGCTGGGCTTGTTTTTGAGCGTATTGGCCTAAGCGCTATTGTTGGATATTTGGTAGCGGGCATTATTCTTGGCCCGAGCGTGACCGGTCTTATTGATGGACATGGTAGTGAGATTAGTCATACCGCTGAGCTTGGTGTGGCATTGTTGTTATTTACAATTGGTTTGGAAGTGACTGTTGATCGCTTGCGAGCGTTTGGTTGGTTGACGGCCATGATTGGTAGCTTCCAGGTAGTGGGAACACTGGCAGTCGCAGGTCTCATTGCGTGGTTCATTGGTGTGCCGGCTGGTGGTGCGCTGGCTATTGGTGCTGTTGCTGCGTTGAGTTCCACAGCGACAGTAGCTCGTATACTTGAAAGCCGATCTGAACTCGATTCAGCGCATGGGCGCACTGTCTTCGGTGTCTTATTGATTCAAGATATTGCGACGGTGCCGTTACTGTTGTTGATCTCTTTGTTGGGTATGGGTGGGAGTTTTGGTGAAACGGCCGGGTCAATAGCGAAACTGTTCGGTAATGGTGTGGCGCTAGTGGCTGTTGCGGCCTTGCTCTTTGTATTTCTGATGCCTCGACTATTGAGTATGACGGTGCTCACACGAAGTCGTGAATCAGCCATTCTCTTAGCTGTTGTCGCCTGTTTTACGGCTACTTGGCTTGCTAACTACTTGGGCTTGTCACCAGCGCTTGGTGCATTTATTGCGGGCCTGCTCCTGGCGGGTTCCCCATTTGCGCATCAAATCAGAGCCGATGTTGCGCCTCTAAAGGCTATTTTACTCACACTCTTTTTTGCCTCAGTTGGCATGCTCATCAACATCTCACAGCTTGGTACGCCAACAACAATTGGACTCGTGATCGTCTGCGCAATTGCCATTATTTTTGGCAAGACAGTCATCATGTATATCATTTTACGTTTACTGGGTCGGCCCGATCAGGTGTCATGGGCATCCGGTCTATGCTTGGCCCAAATCGGTGAGTTTTCATTTGTTCTTGGTGGAGCAGCGGTGACCTCAGGTCTCCTCAACGATGAGATCGGTCGGCAGATCATTGTGGTCACCTTCTTGACCCTCTTGGTAGCGCCGGTCTTAGTCAGTCATGCTCGGCCGATTGGAAGTAGGCTCACCAAGGGCTTGGCAGCTCTTGGTTTTGCCGCCGACGTGACACCCTCTACGGATCGTGCTGATCATCGATGGTCAGATCACGTGGTTGTTGTGGGTTATGGCCCGGCTGGCCGAGCAGTTGTACATGCTGTACGGGAGGCTGGAAGAACACCAGTCGTTATTGAGATGAACGCTGTAACGGTGGCAGCGATTCAACATGATGGGATTGATGCGGTCGTTGGTGTTGCTCAGCATCGTGAGATCTTGGAGTATGTTGAAATTGAAAGCGCAGCGGCGCTGGTGGTCACTGTGCCCGACTATCGTATTGCTACCCAAGTGGTTGCCCAAGCTCGCTCGATGGTGCCAGATTTGCATATCCTCAGTCGATCACGACATGCCAAATATGTACAAGTGCTTCGTTCTGCTGGTGCGGATGACATCGCCGATGAAGAAGTAGAGGTGGGGGAACGATTGGTGGAGCGACTCCAGCTGTGGAGTGCCGAAGATGCCCGATTAGATACCGACAAATTAGAAGGCGACACCTAGCAATTGGGTTTTTTTCAAAGTGTGATCGGCGCTTTCACCAGGGATAAGTGATTTCTCGATCTTCTGTGAAATTGAAATGTTACCTCTTTGTGTTGAATGTTCTATGGACTGATCAGGTGTGTCTAAGCTTGAGGTGTGATCAGCCGTGTGCATAGTTTCGTACTTCAAGGCATCGAACCAACGCTTTGTGAGATTGAAATCGATCTCAGTAATCAAGGTCTGCCTCGGACTACTATTGTTGGTTTGCCTGACGCTGCTGTGCGCGAAGCAACAGAACGAGTTCGCACCGCCATTCTCAACAGTGGCTACCGATATCCTGCCAATCGTGTCACGATTAATTTAGCGCCTGCAGATCTACGTAAGGAAGGACCGGTTTATGATCTCGCTATTGCGACGGCGCTGCTGATTGCTGATGGCACCATTACGAAGAAAGCAGTGCCGCTTGCGAGTAATGAAACGACTTGTATCGCTCCTGAGATCCAACCAGTACCAGATCAGTATCTCTTTGCCGGTGAGTTGGCATTGGATGGGCGGGTTCGATCTATTAATGGCGCTGTCGGGCTCTCTCTATTGGCTCGGCAGCAGGGTTTTCGTGGTGTCATCGTGCCACATATCAATGCGAACGAAGCAGCATTGGTTCATGACATTGATGTGATTCCAGTCGAGCATTTGGAGGATGTTGTTGCGATATTCAACGAAACAGTATCACTGAACTGCCATCCCAAGATCGACCTGCAATCGGTCTTGTCTCAAGAGCAACCTGAGGTGGACTTTGCTCAGATTCGCGGACAGGAGCCAGCCAAGCGAGCAATGACAATTGCTGCGGCTGGTGGGCATAACATTCTGATGCTCGGGCCACCTGGTACTGGTAAGACCTTGATGGCTAAAGCGCTGCCCGGTATTTTGCCGCCTCTCACATCCGATGAGGCGCTTGAGGTGACACGCATCTATTCCTCCACTGGGTCTCTCACACACGACCGCCCGGTCATTCTCAAACGCCCAGTACGGGCGCCCCATCACACCGCCTCTGCTCCAGCGATTGTCGGAGGGGGACCAATACCACGGCCAGGTGATGTGAGCCTTGCTCATCATGGAGTGCTCTTTCTTGATGAGATGCCAGAGTTTAGTCGCGATGTACTAGAGACACTTCGGCAACCGCTTGAAGATGGCTATGTCACCATTGCGAGAGCTCAGGGTACGATTCGTTTTCCTGCTCGTTTTATGCTTGTCGCAGCGATCAATCCAACCATAGATGGTTATCACACTGCTGGAGGTCTTTCGACGGTAACACGTCGAAAGATTTCTGGTCCGATTGTTGACCGTATCGATGTGCATGTGGAAGTACCGGAGGTGCCGATTAGTGATCTTATCTCCACGCGTACGGGTACCAGCTCTCAGCAGCTAAAAAAACAAGTGCAGCAAGCATGGGTGTTTCAGCACAAAAGGCAGGGGCAGGTTCGCAATAGTTATCTCAGTGGGCCGCAGCTGGACAAGATGGCTGTGATTGATGGTGACGGTCAAGAACTCTTGCATCAGTCGGTGACCTCACTGGGCCTCAGTGCGCGCGGCTATGACAAACTAAGGCGTCTGGGGCGCACGATTGCAGACATGGAATCATCATCAGTCGTTCGAGCACATCACATTGCCGAGGCAGTGCAATACCGGTTGCTTGATCGTGGTGCGGCATCAGTCAGGTGATAGGGAGCAGCTACTGGGCTCATGCAGTACCCGCTATGGTGTTTTTTTGCACTTCTGTTGACACTCAAGGACCAAATGAGACAATAATGTATCATGCCAGTCCCAGCCCAATCAACCAGAAATAGTCTCATCAATGCAGCCATTCGTGTCTTTTCGGCGAGTCCCAGTGCAACGCTGTCTGATGTTGCAACGGAGGCGGGTGTCAAGCGGGTCACCTTGCACCGGTTGTTTGGGACTAAGGATGCTTTGATGAAGGAAGTCGCGGCTCAGTCGCTGCGCGAGATAGACAAGGTCTTTGCAGAGGAAAGTCAGGACAAGGGATCAGCGATTGCGGTGATCAAGGCAATCGTCGAAGCCATTGTGCCAATGGGTGATCGATGGCATTTCATCTGGAGGCAGTATGACATCTGGCATGAACCAGAGCTTCTCAAGGAACTTGGCCGCCAGTATGAGATCATGGCTGCAATAGTCGATCGGGCGAAGTCAGAAGGTTCGATCGAAGCTGATATTCCAACGCGATGGATTACTGCCTCCATTGATGCTGTTGTGTTTGCTGCATTCAGTGCATCGCAGGAAGGTAATATTGCGGTCAATGACGCAAGTCAGCTTGCACTCAGAACATTGCTGAGGGGAATAGAAACAAAGTGATCACGGAAATAGTAGGAAGAGATGCGGTAGCGCACTGATGAAAATACCTTTGCTTCATGTCCCTGAGCTTGATTTGTTGCCTGATCAAAAGGCACGTAAAGCGATCGAACAAAGGTGTATGTGGCGATTGCTTCAAGCGCTGCTGCAAATTTTTATTGCGCCACTCATGCTTCTCGTGTGTGTGCTCTTATTCATTGTGAGTGATCCCACGCCAACATTCGACACAAGTATTTTTGTCGTCTTTGGCTTGGCATTTTTAGCAGTGCCATTTGGTTTTTTAGCGTTGTTGAGATATCGCAAATTCATCAGAGCACGCATTCGTGAATTTGATATACCGATTTGTGTGCACTGTGGTTATCAAGCACTCACCATGGAAACAGAAATCTGTACTGAGTGCGGTAAGAACGTGAAACTGCCTCGCTAATTCCAAAATCTGATTGTTTCACCGGACCATTTGTGGCAATTATTTATCGTAAAGCAGTTGCACCTGCTTATGCCGTGGGCAGTCAATGGCATGGTCGTTGACCATGCCCACAGCTTGCATGAATGCATAACAAATGGTTGGTCCGACAAACTTAAAGCCATGTTTTTTAAGTTCCTTTGCCATCTCTCGGCTCTGTCTGGTTTGAGTGGCGCACGACTGCGTTGGCTTTCTGTGGTTGACAATTGGCGCTCCATCGACATGCTTCCAAAGAAATTCGTTGAAGGAACCACGTCCTGATTCCATAATGGTGAGCCAGGCTTGGGCGTTACCAATCGTCGCCGTAATCTTGGCACGACTTCGAATAATGCGAGCATCCTTCAGAAGCCTATTGATTTGACGGGTGCCAAACCGCGCGACCTTTTCAGGATCGAAGTTGTCGAAAGCCAGTCGTAAACTCTTGCGTTTCTTCAGGACAATGATCCATGATAAACCTGCTTGAAAACCATCGAGACATAGCTTTTCATAGAGCTGGCGATCTCGGTGCTCAGGCACACCCCATTCTTTGTCGTGGTAGTCGACATAGATCGGATCATCACCACACCATTCGCATCGGGGCATTCATAATTCCCTTGGCAGACGCTCTGTTTATTGCTTAACGAGATGGATGGGGTTCGATTCGCTCAAACTTTAGCCCATGTAGATCATCTTGATCAAGAAGAAATCCTGTGATCTCGCCTTCATGTTTTTGGAAGGTAAGTTGGGTATTGAACGCGCCACGAAATCGATCGGGGCTTATGGCGCGAAGATCGTATACATCACCGCTTACACGAAGCGCCAAGGCACCATCGTTCATTTCGATATGACAGAGCATTCCTAATTCTTCACTGTAATAGCGTCCCAGGCAATGACGCAGTTGCGCTGGAGTGAGATCCACGTTTTTCTTTTGTTTAGTTTTTTTGCCTTCACGATCTTCGTTGCTTGGGGGTTCTTGTGCTTGTGGCTCTTTTGCTTCTTCTTTTGGATAGATGTCTTCTAGACAGATATCAGCAACCTCATAGCAGAGTTTCGTTGGTGAACAGTTGGCAGCATTTGAAAAACAAATCACAGAGAAGTGCTGCTCTGGGAAACGGATCATCTCAGCGCGATAGCCAACCCAAGCGCCCCCATGAGAAACGACCGGCAGGCCTCGGTGTTCATTAATGTCGAGGCCAAAGGCGTAGCCTTGAGGCTGCCCAGCATTCATGCCACCAGGGGTTTGAATCGTTTTTAGGAAGTTGGGGCCACCAACTTGCCCGGTATAAAAGTTTTCATCCCAAAGGGCATAATCTTCGACTGTTGTGAAAATGCCACCGTCGCCACACATTTCCATGCGCGTTGTTGAGATCTTCCAGTCTCGATCATCATCGCGTTCGTATCCAATTGCTCGATTCGGTATCACCTCTCTGTAGTCGTCCTGAAAATGAGTATGCGTCATTTTTAAGGGTTCGAAAATATAGTCTTCTGCAGATTCTCGAATGGTTTGCCCAGTCGCTCGCTCACAAATCACGGAAAGTAAAAAGTAGCCGGTATTGCAGTAACTGAATCGAGTTCCAGGGTCGAAATTAACCCCTTTCTGCCGGGAGATGATCGCCAAGGCTTCTTCATCGCTGCAATGATCATCAAGCGTGTCATTCAAATACATGATGCTGGTGTAATCGCGTAAGCCACTGACGTGATAAATCAAATCTTTTATGGTGATGGTCTTGCCGTAATCGGGTATCTCAGGAATCCATTTTCGGATGTCATCGTCCAGTGACAAAACGCCTTCTTGAGCAAGTAGGGCCATGAGTGCTGCAGTAATTTGCTTTGAAGTCGAAGCAATGCGGAAGACAGTGTTGGGTTGGTTTGGCACCAGGTAATCAAGATTCGCCATACCAAACCCTTTGGCGTAGACGATGTTTCCATCCTTTAGGATGGCAACGGTGCAACCTGGTGAATCAGGCTTATCCCATTTGGAGAAGACCTGATCAATCGCATTGGTATCAATTGGGGCCTGAGCACCTGCGGTTGAAGTGATAAGGCCAACCAATAGCGCGATTACAATCTTTGTTTTCATGTCATTTCTCTAAAGGCGATGGAAACGGTCAGAGATCGAGTTCGTGTTTCTCTGAAGCAGGTCTAATTGCTTGTGTCAGACCTCAATTGATGTGATCTACAGCCCTGGCGCAAACCCACGTCGCATGGTGTTTTCACTGACGCAACGCGGCTCAACAAATTGAAGGAGGTAGTCTGAGCCACCAGCTTTAGAACCAATGCCGGAGAGGCCAAACCCACCAAACGGTTGTCGGCCAACCAGGGCGCCTGTGCAAGTGCGGTTGAGATACAGATTGCCGACACGAAATTGATCGCGGGCCATGTCCAGGTGAGCGGGCTTGCGACTAAAGACGCCTCCAGTCAGCTTGTACTGTGTGTTATTCGCAATACGCAGTGCGTCCTCAAAGTCTGTCGCTTGAATGACGGCCAGAACTGGGCCGAAGATTTCTTCCTGGGCCAAGCGGTCTTCAGGACCAACATTTGTAAAGATGTGAGGCGTGACATATGGCATTCCAACTTCATTTTCGAGGCCAGCAGGCACTTCGGATCCCAGTGCAAGTGTCGCCTCTTGTTTGCCAAGCTCGACATAGCTGCGAATTTTGTTGGCAGCCTCTTGGTCGATGACGGGTCCAATGTCTGTTCCAGGCGACACAGGCTTACCGACAACCAAGGTGCGTGTTGATTCGACGAGACGCTCAACAAATTGTTTGTGTACATCACCAACCGTAATCACTCGGCTACATGCAGAGCACTTTTGGCCTTGGAAACCAAAGGCACTGGCACGCACACCCAACACTGCTTCATCAAGATCGGCCGAAGTATCGATGATGATCGAGTTCTTACCGCCCATCTCACAGATAACTTTCTTCACAAAGTTCTGGTCGTTGGGGGTGTTGGCTGCAGCAGAGATAATGTCAAGGCCCACTGCTTTGGAACCTGTGAATGCGATCAACGAAACACGTGGGTCTCTGACGAGTGCAGCGCCGACCGTCTCGCCTGGCCCTGATATAAACTGCAGCACCTGTTTCGGAGCTCCAGCTTGCCAGAGAATATCGCACATGATTTTTGCAATCGCCGGTGTCTGCTCAGCGGGCTTGACGACAACAGTATTGCCCGTCACTAATGCGGCGCTGGTCATGCCGGTACAGATTGCGAGTGGGAAGTTCCACGGGCTGATGACCACTGCGACGCCACGCGGTTGGTGCCACTGTTGATCCAGCTCGCCAATAAAGGCGCCGAGTCGATGCAATTCAAAGAGGCTGATCGCCTCGCGAGCGTAATATTCAAGGAAGTCAATGGCCTCACAGACGTCAGCGTCGGCCTCGCGCCAAGTCTTACCAGACTCTTTCAGCACAATCGCCGACAGTTCATCGCGGCGCTCACGCATCAACTGAGCCGCGTTGACAAGCACCTTGGATCTTTCACGGGGTGCTGTGTCACGCCATGCGGGGAAGGCTTCAGCGCAGGTTGTCACTACCTTGTTGGCATCATCGACCGTGGCATCAATAGCAACACGAGGGACCGCGTATTTGTCGATCGCCTTGCTGTAAGCAGTGTGCTGCTTGGCATCGGCAAAGTCGCGCATTGGTTCGCTGAAGAAGGGGCGGTCATCACCTACGCCCTCGGCAGCAACTGATAAATGGTGGCGTTCGGCAGCTTGATCCAGACGACCTAAAGGTGACTCTTCCTTCTCATCACGATGAGGGCTGGCAAGAAGGGAATCGATATCGCTTTCTGAACCAGCTTCGGAGAGAAGCCATGATTCGTTAGACGTATTCTCAAGAAGTCGACGAACAAGGTAGGCCATGCCTGGAATCATTTCGCCGACAGGAACGTATTCTCGCAGTCGAAAGCCCATGGCAATAGCAGCGTCTTTAATTCGATCAGCCATGCCATGAAGCATCTGGAGTTCAATAGCATTGTGCGGCAGACCTCGCTGTTCGATCATCGCGATCGCAGCAGCAATTGAACGTACGTTGTGTGATCCCAAAGCAAGTTTTACACCACCTTGGTCGCGGCTCGTTGGAATTGCATCAACAAAGATCTGTGTCATACGCTCAAAGCAGGCATCGGTATCTGATTTGGTGGTCCAAACTGGCACCGGCCAGCCCATTTGCTCAGCATGGATGACTTCGTAATCCCAGTATGCACCCTTGACCAGGCGTACAGTGACCTGACGGCCAGATTCAGCGGCCCACTTAACAATTCGCCGAGCATCATCATCACCAGTCCGTAAGTAGGCTTGCATGGCGATGCCTGCTTCAAAGTCATACGTTTCGCAGCACCGCATGAATAGATCAAGGGTGAGATCCTTCAGCTCAAACTGCTCCATATCAAAGTTGATAAGCGCATTATGCTCTTTCGCAGATTGGAGGATGGGGCCCAGTTGTTTTACGAGTGCCGAGATAGAACCTTCAGCATCAATCGGATCAGTATTTGAAAAGAGGGAACTGATCTTGATTGAGAGATTGGTGCGAGGAATTGGTCCAAGGTGGTCCGTTTCGAGGAGTGGATTGGCCGGCCATGCAGCGGCAAGCTCAGGAATCTCTTGGGTGAGTTTGAGGTAACGGTTCTGGTAAACCTTTGCTTCTGCATGGCTCACACACGCTTCACCGAGCAGGTCGACTGAAAAAGCAACATTTTTAAGCCAGCGTTTTTCCAGATAGGGGACCGCTGAGCGAGCATCTTCGCCAGCAATAAATCGCTGGGCCATCGCCTTGATGCGACCGGTGACCAGATTAGTCATTTGTCCTTTAAAGAGACCCCCGCCCTTAAGACCAATACCTAACCCCGATGGCAACGTGACACCCGGTTGGGAGAGATAGTCGGTCAAGTGGTCATGGACCTGCTCAGGCGTCTTAAGCATCGGGAATGTATCGACGAATCGAAACAACTGAACTTTGAAGGCTTCATCTTGCATGGCCCAGTTCATGAGTTTGTCTGACCAAAAAGCAGTTGAAAGCAAGCTTTGCTTCTGCTCGTCAGAAAGCTTAAGAAGCTTCTTGCCTACCTCATGAATATGAGGCTCGAGTTCACCGTCAATATGAACGGTTTGATCATTGCTACTTGCTTGCGATGCTTTGGCGCGACGCGATTTCAATAGACCGAATACCACGCTTTAACTCCCTGTCATTACATCAATGAGCGGTGACGCTATTTGCTTTCATTGCATCTACCACTTGGTTATAAACCCGATCGACCCGTTCTGCAGCGCCTTCCCAGTTCAGACCACGTACTTCAAAGGCACCTTGCTTGCGAAGTGTATTACCAAGAGGTGGATGCCTTAGTACTGCGACAATCTTATTTGCCATCGCATCAGTATCCCAGAAGTCTACTTTAAGTGCATGAGTGAGTACTTCACTCACACCAGATGACTTACTAATCAGAACTGGAACATCTCTAATCATGGCTTCCAGTGGGGCAATTCCGAACGGTTCAGAAACAGACGGCATCACATACAGATCGGCCATTTGAAAAACCCGTTCAATGTCCTTGCCACGCAAGAAACCAGTAAAGAGCACCTTGTGGCCAATGCCAAGTTTTGCAGCCATTTCAATCATGCTACGTGCCATGTCACCGTCGCCTGCTACCACGAACTTAACGTTTTTCATGACCTCTAGGACACGAGCAGCGGCCTGAATAAAATACTCCGGGCCTTTCTGCATCGTGATTCGCCCTAAGTAAAGGACGATTTTGTCATCTCCCTTGATTCCATATTTAGGATCATTTTGTGTTGGCTCAAGATCGACCCCGTTGTAAACCACTGAGATTCTATTTCGATCCATGCCATATCGGTACACAAGTAGATCCTGCGTCAGGCGACTCACTGCAATGACACGCATTGCCCCATGAGCACCACGGCGTTCGATGTCATAGATCATCTGGTTGGGATGTTCGCCAGATCGGTCAAACTCTGTTGAATGCACATGACATACAAGTGGTCGCCCCGTCGCTCGAGCCAACAGGAGTCCAGCAGGGAAGGTCATCCAATCATGTGCATGGATGACGTCAAATTCCAAACCCTTGGCAGCCTTAAGACAAAACGAGGCGTACTGTCTGATCTTGCTAAGTAGGTCGCCGCCATAGTCAGAATCGCTTTCTTCCATTGAAGCGTCTTCCGGCTCGATGGCATTGCCGGTGATTGGATCGATGAGTACCTCACGCGAGATCTTTTTGCCCGGTGTGACTGACTGGCGTTCAACAAATTCATGCTGAGCTGGACGTGCATAAGGATTCGCAAAACCAGCTTCGATTTCAATAAATTCTGTATTCGTGAGGTCATCTGAGATCTCACTGATTGTTCGGCTTCCAGCAGGATCCGCTGCGGTAGCAGTCATCGGTTGCCGCGGCGTATCGGTACCAATCAGGTTGATATGTGATGGTGCTTCGGTACCGATCGCTTTTGGTAGCAAAAAGGTAATTTTGACATCACGCTGATCAAGCGCTTTGGTCAATCCTTGACAGGCTGTCCCAAGGCCACCTGTGATATATGGAGGAAATTCCCAACCAAGCATGAGCACGTGCATCGTGCGTCTCCTGAACATAGCAGGCTCGAAGAGCTCTGCCTCCGCAGTACGTCACTGTCTTGAGGTGGGCTCCTTTTGGCCTGAGAGAGGGAATCCTATCCGAGGTTCTACCGGCTCGCTGTCTAACTGGGCAACAGGCCAGAAATCGAACGTACAATCATACATATGGCAAAATCAACCTCCTCAATTCAAGGTGAATCGACAGGTCCTTGGACCAGCGGGCGACTAATCAGCTGGATGACTAGCTTCTTCGAAGCCAAGCAGGTCGATGCGCCTCGGCATGTGGCGCAGATGCTTCTGGCCCATGTGCTCGACTGCCCCCGCATCGAGCTGTATACCCAGCTGGATCGCCCTGCGTCACCCAGTGAGCTTACTGAACTGAGAGCGCTGACGCAGAGAGCAGGGGCTGGAGAGCCCGTTCACCTCTTAGTTGGTCAGGCCGCCTTTTTCATGCGTGACTTCTGGGTGGGGGGCTGCACGCTGATCCCACAGCCTGCGACAGAGACGCTGATTCAACGCGTTCTCGATTGGGCCAAGGAGGCCGAGCAGGAAGACCCCCTGATCGCGGATATTGGGACTGGCACTGGATGCATTGCTGTCACCCTTGCCAAGGAGCTGCCATCGAGTCAGATTCTGGCAACCGACCTCAACCAGGAGATCATTGATCTGGCCGAGCGCAATGCGCACCGGCATAGCGTTCAATCGCAAGTAGATTTCCTACTTGGTACTGGGTTAGAGCCGTTGCCGGCTTGGTTATCAGGTCGAAAATTCGATGTGCTGAGCTCCAACCCGCCTTACATTCCTCCGAGCGAGGTACCTGAAATGCAGGTGGCAGTGAGAGATTTCATTGCTTCTACTGCTTGGGATGGCGGTGTTGATGGCCTAGCGGTCATCAAAGAGCTGCTGACCAAGAGTCAAGAATTGATTCGCATTGGGGGGCTGTTGGTTGTGGAGATTGCCAGTGTGCAAGCGGAAGCTGCCCAGGCGCTCGTCGTGGAGGCGGGCAGTTTTGACAATATTGAGGTTTTAGATGATCACGAGGGCTTACCTCGTATTCTTTCGGCAATCCGCTGTGAGCGGTCATGATTACTGCGTGGGGTCAGAATCACTCTGAGCCAGAGCGCGCGATACTGCCTCAAGTAATTGGCTTCGGTTAAATGGCTTGAATAGGAACCCTTCGAGGCCTTCTTGACTCGCCCGCACAATTGAGTGATCAGGGTCATAGCCAAAGCCCGTCATAAGAATGACTGGTGTATCAGCACACACTTGATGGGTTGCTTGAAAGACATCGTAGCCACTGCAGTCAGGCATCTTGATATCACTAATCACTAAATCAAAGAATGCATCCGCATTGCTGGCGATCTCTAGAGCTTTAAGTGTTTCGCTTCCATCGCCACATACGGTCACTTGGCAACCCTGTTGTTCAAGTACCTTGCACACAGCAATTCGAATAGCAGGTTCATCATCAGCGATCAAAATACGCTTATCTTGAATGATGGGATCAATTTCTAAACGCTGCCTTTCATCCTCTGCATCAAGCACTGTCCGAGGACCATGCTCGGCCGCTTCCAAGCGACTCCTCATTAATGCAGTCGCTTTTATGATGCCATTAATCGCGTCTCTGGCTTTCTGATTCTCGATGGTCAGACCTGTCAGTATTTCGGTATGCGTATTCAGCTCATCAATCGGTGCTTCCAATTGGCTTAGCACGCGCTGAGCGGTCTGTTCATTTGTCGTAAATCGCTCGATCAGTAAAAGGTCAAGTACATGCATTGCACTGGCGATATGTCGGCAGAACATTTCAGCCATCTGCCGGTCGTTCTCATTAAAAGCGTCCGGTTTATAAGACTCGGCATTAAAGACACCAATCACTGTGTCCAGCAGTTTAAGTGGGATAGTGAGAGAGCTCTTTGCACTATCCAGGCCCTCTCGATAAAGAGGGTCTTTCTGTACATTTGGACAAATATAACTCTCTCCGTTCGCGGCCACATAGCCTGAAATGCCATTGCCTTCATCTTTGGCATAGATGACTTCACCAACTTTGAGCGGTGTGATGTTGATAGCAATAACTAACTCAAGCTGTTTTGTTTCTTGATTTAGCAAGCGAATCTCAAAATTATCAAAGTCAAGAAGATCGTGCACCGATTTTACGATGCGATCTTCTAAGAGTTTGAGCCGTTCTGTAACATGCAAATTAACGATGGCTTTCGAATCAATTTGCATGAGTGCACTGCCAGCGGCATTGATAGAGTCCAATCGCCTTTGCAAGTTCTCTTTCTCAGTCATATCCCAAAGTATGCCAACAGCGCCACCATCTTGGAGCGGCGCAAGCGTCATGGCCCAGTGGCGATCGTTTAACGTAAAGCGAGTTGATCGACGGCGCGGTATCTCAGGATTATCCGCGTGAGCGTCTTTGGAAAAATAGATGGCAGCGAGCCCACACTCGTGGGTGGCGCGGGTTTTTAGTGACTCATCGAGTTGATCAAAGTGCCGATTTGTCCATTTTCGATCGCCCGCAGCAGTGACTGAGACAACGCCTTCGCCAATGGACTCCAGGGCGATATGGCTATTGGTGTCCGTCGCATTTGTAATAAGACCGACCAGATCTTCTGGGCGGGCTTCTTTGAGGTGTTCAAAAAGATCAGGATTTGAGTGAATCTCAATGACATCAAATATTGCATTGAGGTGCTTGGACGCCATCGTTAGGGCATCCGCACCCGCTGGCTCGGATTGAAGGAGAATCAGCCTGGGTTTTTTTTCACCCATAAGAGCTCCTGGTGTCCATGGACTGCATCGAGAATGATGAGACGGCGCTGGGGATCATATCCAAGGAAACACCTGTCCCATAATCACTGGACCGGTTCTCATCGACCAAAGGTGATCGAAATATGCTGTTTGGATGTAAGAATTCTGCCAGGCAACCCCACCAGTTCGGACCAACGAACCTCAACAGCCCCCGCATCCAACTGGTAGATTGTTCGTGCAGACAGGCCAGCGGATGCATAGGATTCGAATATTCGTTGGGGTCTCGGGACATTTTTGGTATCCAAATCAAGAGTCAAATAAGGCAAAGCAAGCCGTAGTGCCCCAAAGCGAAAGCCAATCACTCATCATCGATACCGCCCAACTGGGCCGACGGTTCGGTTCTGTCGAGGCAGTTCAGGAATTGAATCTCCAAATTCCCCAGGGCCAAGTGGTGGGGTTTCTTGGCCCCAATGGTGCGGGCAAGACGACCACGATTCGTATGCTCTGTGGCTCGCTAATGCCCACGACGGGCCAAGCATTCATTGCGGGGCATCATGTCGTTCGGGAGCGGCTTGAGGCACAGCGGCAGATTGGATATCTACCGGAATCAGCGCCTTTGTACCCCGAGATGCGGGTCATCGAATTGCTCAAGTTTCGTGCCCAGCTACAGGGGCTCAGAGGCCTTCGAGCCAACCATCTCGTAGCGAAGGCCATTCGGCGTTGTTGGCTGGATGCCGTGCAGCGTCGTCCCATTGGGCAATTATCGAAAGGCTATCGTCAGCGAGTGGGTCTTGCCGCAGCCTTGCTACATGAACCTCAACTCATCGTTCTAGATGAGCCTACATCAGGATTAGACCCCGTTCAGATTCGAGAGTTCAGAGGGCTTATTCGTGAATTGGCGGGTGCCCATACGATCCTGCTTTCAACACATATTCTCTCTGAGGTTGAAATGACCTGCGACCGTGTGGTCATTATTGCTCAGGGCAGGGTTCGAGCTGACGGAACACTGGCTGAACTGCGTGAAGCTGCCAGTAAGACAAGACGCTATGTCATTGAGACCACGCTTGGATCAGCCCCTCAAGCTCTTCTGGCACTTCCTGGAGTTAATGCCGTAGACGGTGTGGCATTGGATGATCGTTGGCGCCGATTGACTGTCGAGGCGAAGCCTGATGCGCCTGATTTACGAGAGATGCTGGGTGCTTGCATCGTAGAGGGTGGCGGCGCTGTTCGGGAGCTCCGGTTGATGGCACCATCGTTAGAGCAGTTATTCGTGCAAGCGACAGCAACATCAACCGAAGGATTAGCATTGAGTGAGGGCCTACAGTGACCGGCATTGTTGCAATTTCAAGCCGTGAATTGCGTGCGTTCTTTTTGAGCCCGGGCGCCTATATCATTGCGGCGCTTTTTCTTTTGGTTTGTAGCGTCGTTTTTGTTTCTCAGGTCTTTATTCCGGGTCAAGTTAGTTCTCTGCGAAATGTATTTCAATTCGCAACGTGGGTGTTAATGTTCGTTTGTCCTGCGATCAGCATGCGTTTGATTAGCGAGGAACTTCGAGGTGGCACCTATGAGGTGTTGATGACGTTGCCAGTTTCTTCTGGTCAGATCATCATTGGGAAGTTCTTAGGCGCTCTTGGATTCTTGATTGCATTGCTCATTCCAACAATTCTCTATGTGATCTTGCTTGAGGTGTATGGGCGCCCCGACTATGGCGCCATCGTCAGTGGCTATGTCGGACTTATTTTGATTGGCGCGGCTTTTCTCTCAACAGGTCTTTTGACGTCTTGTCTCACTCCAAGCCAGCCAGTTGCTTTTTTGGTCGCCATCTTCTTTTGGTTGGCTTATCGACTTGGCACAAAATCAATACCAGCCTATCTGCCATCGCCATGGTCCAATGGCGTTTTTGCAGCGGATCCAGATCCGAGAGCCCAGGACTTTATTGTCGGTCTTGTTGACTCATCAAACATCGTCTTCTTTATCACTCTGATTGCACTGATGTTGATTGCTGCGATCCAGGCTATGGAGCTACGAAGATGGCGATAGATCGCTCCAATCAGGGTCATGGTCAGAGTCGAAAGATGGCGGGCAACTGGGTGCAGTTGGGGGTGTTTTTTGTCGCATTGCTGGTCATAGCAATCGTCATCAATATCTTTGCAGTGCAAGACATGTTTCGCTTAAGAGTGGATGCAACCAAGACGCGCGCTTATTCACTAAGCCCGCGGACAGAGCTGCTTCTTAACCAACTTGAGGGAGATTGGACAGTCGTATTGGCCACGCTCGGTGTCAATGCTGACCCTGCAATGCAGCGTCAAATTACTGAGGTATTAAATCGTTACCAGGAATATAGCGACAACATCAATATTGTTAATGTGGATTTGACCGATCCCAGCACGCTTCCTGAATACGATCTGCTGATGCTTGAGATACAAGCTCGCTACCAAACCAGCATCGATCAATATAACACTGCTATTGACGAGGCCTTTGGTGTCTATGAGAAGTTTCTGTCTTTTGCACAGAGCGAATCATTGAGGCTTACATCTTTATTGAGTAAAGCGGGTGGTAGCTCTGCAGCGGTATCAGATATAGAGGAAGTTCGCAGGAACCTGTCTTTGCTTGTTGAGAAGTCACCAGAGATATTAGCCCCCATCGTGGAAGCAAGAGCGACGGGCGTAGATCAGCCAATTCCAGACTATGAACTGGCGAGAAGTATCATGGCAGCGGCGGCTCAGGACGCAGCCTTAAAACTATTGGCAGCGGTACGGACTTTTGACGTTCTTGTGATCGATGCACAGGTGGCCCAATCGCTTCGATCTGGACTCTTAAGTGAACGCGGGCGATTTGAACGACTTGGTGATGAACTCACGGCCGTGAGTGACCGATTGCGGAGGCTTCCTTATCTTGATCTGACGGAGATCGGCCGCGCCTTAAAAACCAGTGAGGTGGCGGTCATTGTGGGGCCAGATCGGGCCACTGTTATTCCTGCGGACCAACTCTTTCCGGCGGTCAGTAGTCGTCTCGATGACCGGGGCGAAATCTCCTTTGACATGCGATTTCGCGGTGAACAGTTAGTCTCTGCAGCAATTGGCTCTCTTCTCGAAGAAAAAATGCCATTGGTTGTATTTGTGCATGGGATGGAAGCATCTGTCTGGCGACGAACAGCTGACGGCTTGGATTTGGCTGGGGCAGCAGCCCAGTTAAGAAGTGGTCGTTTTGAGGTCGAGCAATGGAATGTCAATACTGGAACTCGACCTGACCCAGATCCGGGACAACCAGTTGTCTGGATTGTTGTGCCCGATCCACATCGTAGTGGTGATATTCCTGATCTTCAGATTGAGAAACCACTTGTCGACGCTACGGAGTTGCTCGTTGCGCAGGGGCAACCAATCTTGTTGACATTATTTCCAAGCCGATTGCATCAATATGATGTCACCGATCCCTGGGCCAGTATTGCAAAACAACTCGGTATCGATGCGATTATTGAGTCAATTGTGATTGAATCTCTTCCGACTGCTGAGGGTGACCAAGAGCTTCGCGAGCTCACGCTCATGGATTACCAACCTGGGCACCCTGTGGCCGCAGCTGTACATGGTTTGCCAACACACTTTGCATTCCCAGTGCCACTTCGCCGCGCACCAGAGTTATCAGAGGAATCATTTAAAGTGCTTGCTCAGATTGAGCCAAATGATCGTCTGGCCATAGCAGATGTGAGTGAGGTCATTGATTTTGAGACGGCAGACTCTTTGAGCCAAGCACAGCCATTGGTGGTAGCAATTGAGCGAACAAATCCAGTATCTTCGGGACAACAGCGAGCAGTGTTAGTGGGTTCAGGTTTCTGGCTCGTGAGCGCTATACTTGATCAAACTGTTGGAGAGGGTGGTCAGAAGGTTCGCTTGCGTTACCCTGGAAACCTTGAGCTTCTCATCGCATCTGTGACGTGGCTTGCTGGGCTTGATGATCTGATAGCTCAAGGTCCAACAAGCCAAGAGGTCGCTCGTCTTCGGGATATCACTCCGAACGTCCAACGCATTTGGAGTTGGCTTACGCTGCTGGCGCTTCCAGGACTTTGTGTTTTGATGGGTATCATCATTTGGTTTGTGAGGCGGACATAATCCCATGCAATGGCGTATCACCATCTTGTTTGTTGTTATTGCTGTGCTTGGTGTGCTAGCAGTGGTTTTTCTCGTGCAGCCAGGGCAACTAAAAACAAACAGGAATCAAGTGCGATCGCTACTTGGAGATCGTGTTCTGATTAATGAAGTTGATCGTATTCGTGTTGTCTTTGATGAGGACCAACAATTCACTTTTGAGCGTGATGAGGGCCAGTGGATACAGGTTGATCCGTTTCGCTATCCCATGAAACCTGATTCAATGCGGCGATTTGCTCAATTGGCCGCTGAACTTGAGGTGCTTTATGAGTTGCCTGCCAAGACAGTGACGGATGAAGAGCGGCAGCAGATGGGATTGCAACCGCCGCGGGCGACACTATCTCTGGGTTCAGGTGATCGTGATCTCACTCTGCTGTTGGGAGAAAATCCATTTGCAGGTCGTGCCTATGTTCAATTGGCTGGTGACGACAAAGTGCATGTTGTCAATCAGGACCTACATCAGCATATCTTTGATCGACATCCAAATGACTGGCGAACTCGTAATATCTTTGACCGAGTAGATATTGATGTGGATTACATCGATCGTATTGATGAGGGCCAACGCACAAGGTTGGAACGAAGTGATCGTGGTTGGCAAATAGCTTTGCCAGTACAAAGCCAGATTGATCGTTCAACGCTAGAGAGCTTCGTACAGTCGCTTGCAGAAATGCGCGCGGCAGGATTTGCACTGGATCAGCCGACTGAAAAAGACTTATCTCTTTTTGGGCTTAATGCGCCATTAACTCAGCTTGAAATTTCGTGGTCTGAGACACAAGAAGAGAATGGTCAGATCATTCGCGTTCCTCACTCCCAGGTATTGCTAATTGGCGCTGGTGTTGGCGATGGTTCTCTTGATCGTTATGGCATGATCCTTGGTCGGCCAGTCGTTCTTCGTCTCTCGGAGTCATCACTGCGTGGCCTTCGACTACCCGCGCCATACTTTGCTCGGCGAACTGGTACTGGAATTCCTGGACCAGATATTACAGCCATAGAAATCGATACACAGGATGCGAAATTTCGAATTGACCGCCGCATCAATCTCACCACTGGTGCCGTGGAGTGGTTTGATGTTGATCAGCCGGATCATCGTGCTTCATTAGACCTTGTCAATGAGCTGATTAATCAGTTATCCCAGGTGAAGGCAAGCGACATTCATATAGTTGCAGCCGACGGTGTTTCAGAATTTGTGGTTGGCAATGTGATCTTGTACAGCATCGGTGCAAGACCCGTTGATACGGTGCGACTTCTGAGTCTGCCAGATAATAATGGTGATATCCACTGGGCGATGGAGAACTACGATGGTGTTCTACGGATATTGCCTTCGTCAGTGAATTTGCTTGTTTCACCAGAATCACTGGGGCTGCCAAAGCCATTGAGTCCGTAGCGAAGTTCAATGTCATCGTCGCGCTGATGGGTGCTGATCAGTCTTAACCGCCACGCATCTGAAATATTTGCAATGGCAGGTCCTGAGAGTCCAATGGCTTTTGGATCAGCTAATAACATTGGAGCAAGGAAAACCCATACTTCGTTGGCGAGGTTTTGAGAGATGAGACTTGCAAGTAGTCGGCCACCTGCCTCAACCAGAATATTGGTGATATCAAATGTTTTTGCTAAATGACGCAGCCCGTCAGACAGTGAGCCATGGACTCCGTTCAGCTCGGTGCCAACAATGTTGACGCCAGCTCGCTCAAGTGTATTGCATCTTGCATGAGCGGCGTGCATTGCACTTTTTGATGTCCAGACGACGGTGGGAAATTCCTTAGCCGTGCGGACGAGCTTGCTGTCAGTTGGAATATCAAGATTGGGATCAAGGACAATTCTTCTTGCGACGCGACGAACTCGTACATTTCGGGCTGTGAGCAGTGGATCATCATGAAGTACGGTGCCCACACCCGTGAGGATGGCATCGACTCGTGCTCTACATCGATGGACTGCTTGGCGACTCTTGTTGCTGCTAATCCACTTTGAGTCACCAGTGCTTGTGGCTAATCTGCCATCCACGGTCTGGGCCCACTTTGCAATCACCCAGGGCAGACCGGTCTTGACTCTGTATACAAATGGACTGCTTACGTTGGTTGCAACTGGGCACGCATCAGTCACGGTGATGGCAATACCAGCACGCTCTAGCGCATCAAAGCCTCCGGAAGCAATTGGATTAGGATCGCGCTGGGCAATAACAACGCGATCAATTCCCGCATCAATCAGCGCTTGGGTACAGGGGCCGGTTCTTCCCGTATGGTTGCAGGGCTCGAGGGTGATGTAAGCGGTTGCGCCATGGGCAGCCTCGCCTGCACGGCGTAGCGCTTCAATTTCAGCATGGGGTCCACCGCAGTAGGCATGGTATCCCCAACCAATGACATTGTTATGTTTTGTGATGACGCATCCAACCAGCGGGTTCGGTTCAGCTCGGCCCCGACCACGAGCTGCCAGCCGTGCCGCAGCACCAAGATATTGGACATCTTCACTTACGTTGTCTGTCATGGCGTTGGTATGGCTACATCTACAGAAGTGCCAATCTCTAAGATTGCTGGCTGGGCTTGTGTCGGGCTCAGATGTAGAGTTCCGAGATTCTTGAGCATGAGAGTCGCTACCAAAATGTCATCTTCAGTCTGCCCCTCGTGATGTCGACGTACGGCGCTCGAGAGAAAAGTCGACCAATTCCGCGGTGGTGGGGTGAAGGCTGAGGCTTCTCGAAGTTGCTTAAGGCCGAACTGTTCACCTTGCGGATTTCTCGCTTCCATGGCTCCGTCTGTGTATGAGATCACGATGTCGCCAGGATTCAAGCTGCGCGATTCTGTCTTTGAGTCAAAAGCATCGTCTTCCATGACACCGAGCAGCATGACTGTTGATTCCAAATCTTCAACCGAACCATCTTCACGACGTAGAAATGCTGGGGGGTGCCCGGCGCTGGCCCAACTGAGTTGGCCATCCTTTGAACATATCTGATAACAGGCACCTGTCGCGTAGAGATCATATCGAGACATGGTCAGTCGGACATAGCGGTTCAAAAGCGCAATCAGCTGACCTGCAGTGCAATGAGGATGTTCAGCCCAGATTCGCTCAAGTTCTCCATACATTCGATTCACGGTGAGTGCGGCCACGACTCCATGTCCCACCACATCAAGTATGGTCATAGAGACGGTGCCACTTTGTTCATTAATAGAGACATGGACAAAGTCACCCCCGATTTCGCTCATTGGTTCATAAGCATAGTTGAAGCAAATATCGCCATCGAATCGCCGTGGAAAAAGCGACTCGTGTACATCTCTGGCACGCGAGAGTTCATCTCCCAAATTCTTAACGTGCTCGTCGAGTTCGATTCGTTCAGCTGCCTGTGCGCGCTGCTTTGTACGCCAGCGGATCATGAGTAATCCGGGTAAGGCAGTCCAGGGTAAGCTCACCACTGGTACAAGTTGATCAGCGAGTATTTGGGAAGGGGTTGTCATGAGTAAGACAAACCACAGAATGAATGGACCCAGAAGGGCCACCAGTGATTGTGTATAACTCAACGGCATCATAAAACTTGGTGTCATATGCGCAATCGTGAGGCCGATCAGAATGATGACAGTCGCTCGACGTCCAATAGGTGAGCCAAGCGTCTCAACGGGATACATCACGCACAGCACCAACACACAGCCCAATATGCACACCAGACCGGCCGCTAGATAGGCCATGTTCTGCGATGTTGCAGGCGGAAAAACACTTGCTATCCAGAATACTATGAGCACAAAGAGGCCAATGACCACGCCAGTAAAGTGAGGATCTATTGCTTGTGATATTGATTCTGTTGAATTGTTTAGTGGGCTTGTTAGTAACCAAACGAGGACAGCCAAAAGTACAACCAGATAGGTCATACAAACCCGACCGAACAGGCGCCTGTACAAATGACCAGTGCCTTCGGTACTTGGTTCGAAATTGGAGCTAGTCAAGGCCATGTCGACGTGCCTTCGTCAGGCGATGGTTGAGCATACCAGACGGTCTCAACTGTTAGGCTGACATATCAGTACCAAATCACGATCGAGACGGCCATGGCACGTTTTTTATGCCTTAGCAAGCACTTCATCTTTCAAGCGATCTGGCATCACACGATATTCTGATGGCTCCATGGAATTGCTGGCGCGGCCTTGGGAGAGCCCGCGAAGCACCGTCGTATAGCCAAATAGCTCAGCGAGTGGGACTTCAGCAGTGATAATCCTCAGCAGTCCTCGCAGTTCAGATTCAAGGATCTGTCCTCGCCGGCTTGCAAGATCGCCACTGATTGAACCAAAGAACTCATCAGGCGTTGAAATGGTACATCTCATAATCGGCTCAAGCAGCGCAAGGCCTGCTCGCGTTGCAGCATCGCGTAATGCCAGGGCGCCAGCTTGTTCAAAGGCAATTGGACTCGAGTCGACGTCATGGTAAGAGCCAAAGACCAGCTCAACTTTGAGGTTCTGCAAGGGGAATCCACCCAATACGCCAGATAAGGCAGCGGAACGCACGCCCGACTCGACGGATGGGATGTAATCTCGTGGAATGACACCTTGCTTGATTGAATCGACAAAGGCAACGCCGTTGACCATTTTGATTTCTTCGGCTTCGGCCTCTTCTGCGGTGCAGGGACTGACATTGATGACGACATCACCAAACTGACCGCGTCCACCACTCTGCTTGATGAATTTGCCACGGACACCCTCAGCGACGCCAGTGATCGTCTCGCGATAGCTCACGCGAGGTCGCCCGACGTTGACGCCGATTTTCATATCACGAATCAGTTTATTCTTCACGATCTCAAGATGCAGTTCGCCCATGCCTTCAATAATGGTCTCGCCAGTATCGTCGTTGAACTTTGTGCGGAAGGAGGGGTCTTCACGTTTGATTGTGACGAGTGCCTCGGAGAGCTTTTGTTTGTCGTCATTCGTAATGGGTTCAATTGACATTGAGATGACGGGCTCTGGGAAGATCATTCGTTCCAGCGTGATGGGATCTTCAGTGCTACAGAGTGTGTCTCCAGTCACAGAGTTCTTGAGGCCGATCAAGGCAACAATTTGGCCAGCAATGGCTTCTTCAAGTGGCTGGCGATCCTTCGCATGCATTTCAAAGATGCGAGAAACATTTTCCTTGCGATTATTCGCGGCATTAAGAACGCGTGTGCCTTTTTTCAGCGTGCCAGAATAGATACGTGCGTAGGTTAGATCGCCATGGGTATCGGAAACGACCTTAAAGACCAGTGCCGAGAATGAATCATCAGTTTTGTGAGATCGTGTTACAGGTTCATTGGTACGTGGATGAACACCTTCAATATCAGCGACCTCAGTTGGATTGGGCAAGAACTCAATCACACCGTTGAGAAGTCGCTGGATACCGATATTTCGTAAAGCAGCGCCGCAGAAGGTTGGATAGCAGCGGTGCTCCAGCGTACCTTTTCGCAGTGTTTCTCTAATTTTGTCGATGCTGATCGAATCTTCATCTTCAAGATAGGCCTCAGCAAAATCATCATCTAATTCAGCAGTTTGCTCAAGCAGACGGTGACGCCATTCCTGAGCAACGTCCATCATGGACTCTGGAATTTCTCGTTCTTCAACGAGGGCACCAAGCTCACTGCTGTCAAAGTAGAAGGCCCGCATTTCAATAAGATCAATAAGGCCTTCGAGTTCGTTTCCGGCACCAATTGGATACTGAACAGCAATTGGGTTTGCGCCGAGACGATTAATGATTGAGTTGTAGCTGAATTCGAAGTTAGCACCAACTTTATCCATCTTATTGATGAAGCAGAGGCGTGGCACGTTGTAACGATCAGCCTGCCTCCAAACTGTTTCGGACTGAGCTTCGACACCTTCTTTACCGTCGAAAACAGCAACTGCTCCGTCAAGGACACGCATGGAGCGTTCCACTTCAATAGTGAAATCTACGTGCCCAGGTGTATCAATCAGGTTGACGGTGTAGTCGCTACCTTTGTAGTTCCAAGGACAAGTTGTGGCAGCAGATTGAATTGTGATGCCACGCTCTTGCTCTTCTACAAGGAAGTCCATCGTTGCCGTGCCTTCATGAACCTCGCCCATCTTGTAGTTTTGCCCGGTATAGTAGAGCACCCGTTCAGTGACGGTGGTCTTACCTGCGTCAATATGGGCACAAATACCAATGTTGCGAAATCGTTCTAATTCAACAGTCATCGTGAATACTCGCTTAACATGAGACGGAGCGTCTCTACTTGGGCAACCAATCCTTGATGCACTGACTCGCTGACGGTGCCAATCGAGGTTGGGTAAAAGATACTTTTCAAGAAAACCCGCGGAGGCTGGAGCAGCCACCACACACGGCCTTCATCATCAGAAATGATCGATTAACGTTTCGTTGATCGATCGCGCTTTAGCTCACCCGGCTAGCGCCAGGCCTCGTCTTTTCGAAAAAGACCGGCTTAGCGCAATCGGGCGTTTATTTCATCGTCTCGCAACGGTCATCTCCTCACTTTTGGAGTCATATGCGAAACCCAGGGACGCCAGGGCCCTCCCTTGAATAAGGAGGCTTGTCATTCAATCCGACCAACTTCTTTCGATAGGGGTGCGGACGAATCAAGGCGGATTGTAGCGCTAGGCGGGGTTCTGTCAATGGGCAAAGGCCCAAGATCGACGCAATGCCCTCACTTAGTAACCGGATATGGGCACAGTTGTTGTGTTTAACAGGATCGGACCAGTTGAGAGCGGTCAATATGGCGTTCTTGGATGATTGGATCGATGTCTTGGAGATAGCGTCGAGCATCTTGCACATATCCAGCGGTGGGCCTTAAATCTGGCAAATGCTGGCCAAAATAGCCATTGAGTCGCTCCATCAGCAGCTCCCGTGTGTATTTGGCTGTCATGGAGGCCAGTGCTACTGGAAGATGCTGATCTTCTGCGCTCACCTGGAACGAGAGCCAGAGCTGATGTTGCCCACGGCAAAGCTGATAGGAACTGCATTTAGGACTCTCGTCACAAACAGTGACTTGGGCTTCAGGCCAACATTGTTGCAGATCGGCCCGGTAGCGCATCTTGCCACCCTGGCGATCCAGGACGATATGTGCTGCATCCCAGGTGCGCCAAATACGATCCACCAGTCGCATGGCGGCGGATAAATTGACCGATGACTTGCGTCCGGTTCTTTCCACTTGTTTGTTGAAAGAAGCCGCATCAATAATTTCACATACTGTGCCTAAGTAATCTACGCCGGCTGATTCGAGTGCTCGATTGAGCTTGCCTCCGCTGATTTTGAGTAGGCCAGCATCTTGGCTGATAGGTAGTGAAAGTTCATTGTCATACCACGGTTGTTGCTGGACATCAGCGCCGAGCTGCTTGAATAGAGAGCTGTCGGTTTTTGGTAGTTCTTTTCTGACGGCTGCAAAGCTGAGGACGCCCCGTTCTAGATGAGTCAGTGGGTGCATCTTGGCGGTTCTTGCACCCTTGAGTTTCTTGGAATCATCGATTGCAATACGCCGTTGTGGATCGCGCCGCGTGCGGCAGACGGCGTTGCCAAGAATGTCCCATAGATTTGGTAGGGATGGCTGTGTAAGAGTGGTATTGGGATCATGGTCTATATCCAGACTGAAGCCCGCTGCAGCAACGCAAAGCGGTCCCAACATGGGTCCATATCCTGCTTCATCAATACCAAAGTAATGCATCATTTGAGCCGCAATTTAGCACGTTCAGCCTAGGGCTCGAATTTCAGGCCGATTCTGAGAACAATGGTCCACAAGTTTTGGTCTGGAGCCCCTAATAAGCATGGAGATTGGATGACCTTTGGCCTGCAGGCCGGATACAATCGTCGAATGGCAAGGAAACCAGAAAAAGTGGTGGTGGCAATGTCTGGGGGTGTCGACTCTTCAGTAGCGGCATCATTACTGGTCGAGCAAGGCTATGACGTTGTTGGCTGCTTCATGCGTTTGGGTTCGCCTGGTGAGGAGCTCCCTTCCGGTAGCGATCAGTCCACAGGCAGCACCTGTTCCAACAGTGCCAATGAGACGCAGTCAGGGAGCGCGGGTAAGCCTATCAAGTTAGGTCATCAGGGTTGTTGCTCAGTTGCCGATGCTCATGATGCACGTCACGTTGCCGCGAAGCTAGGCATTCCACTGTACGTTCTTAATTTTAAGAATGACTTTGACCGTATCATTGGTCACTTCGTGTCAGAATACAATGCTGGGCGCACCCCCAATCCTTGTATTCGCTGTAACAATTGGTTGAAGTTTGGAAAACTCTTTGATTATGCGGTCAGCATCGGTGCATCGCATGTTGCCTCAGGCCACTATGCGCAACTCCTTGATGTAGACGGTGATCTTCGTTTGCGCAGAGCCGTGGACGATGATAAAGATCAGAGTTATGTGTTGTTCGGTACCCCGACACAACGTTTAAATTCGATGTTGTTGCCGATCGGAGGGTTTGCAAAGTCGAAGGTTCGGGAGATGGCTCGTCAACGCGATCTGCCTGTCTTCGACAAACCAGATTCGTACGAGATTTGTTTTGTGCCCGACAATGACTATGCAGGGCTGGTGACGCGACGCTCTCCAGATGAGGTGCAAAGTGGTGATATTGTTGATACCCAAGGGAAGAAGGTGGGGGAGCATCCTGGTCATCAGCACTTCACAATTGGCCAACGTCGCAAGATAGGCGTGGCACTTGGGCATCCACTTTATGTCTTAGAGAAAGATCCTCAATCGAATCAGATCACTGTTGGTGGAAAGAATGATTTGCAGGCAACTGCTGTCCAGGCAGCTGAAGCCAACTGGCATATTGAGCCACCGCGCACTTGGCGACGCTGCCAGGTTGCCATTCGAGCACATGGTGATCTGCTTGATGCAGAAGTTCGTGCCACCGGCGAAGAAACGCTGGAAATTCGATTCCGTGAACCACAGGCTGCCGTTGCAGCGGGGCAAGCAGCAGTGGCTTACGACGGTGATCTGTTGATGGGTGGTGGTTGGATACATCAAGTCAGCACCATCTGGTCTGATGAAAAACAAAAATTGAAAGACCCGGTCAGTGCCAAGCTGAGCAACGGTGATTCGTAATGCACAGATCGTTGTTTGACCTTAATGGTGCATCTCGCTTTCCTGGGCGTGCGGCCATCTTTGCTGATGAAATGGTGGTTTCAAGTCAACCACTTGCTGCGCAGATTGGGCTCGAGCAGTTGGCGCGCGGAGGTAATGCTGTTGATGCCGCATTGGCCGCAGCCATTTCGTTAACAGTGCTTGAGCCAACATCCAACGGAATTGGAAGTGATCTATACGCAATTGTTTGGCATGCCGATGAACTTCATGGACTCAACGCTTCTGGGCGGTCGCCGCAAGCATTGAGTCTGAACCAATTCGAAGGACAAACAGCGCCGCCTATTGAGGGTTGGGATGCAGTTGTTGTGCCTGGCGCTGTTTCAGGCTGGCAGCAGCTATCGCAGCGATTTAGTAAATTTGACCTCGGTGTACTTTGCGAACCAGCAGTGAGATTGGCAGCCAAAGGCTTTCCTGTCACACCTGGAGTCGCCGCGGCATGGGCTCGAGGTGCAGAGCGTTTTCAGAAATACGAGGGTTTTTCCGAGACATTTCTGTTTGATGGCCATGCACCCCATCCCGGTCAGCGGGTGCAATTGCCAGATCATGCTGCCACGCTTGCAAGCATTGGTTCAGAAGGGGCGGATGCTTTTTATCAGGGCAACATTGCTGAAGAGATTGTGGCGCAAGCTCGAGGCGCGGGCAGTGTTCTTTGTATGGAAGATTTAGCGAACCACACGCCGATTTGGGTTGATCCACTAAGCACCAAGATTTGGGGTGGAGCAACTTTGCATGAACTACCGCCCAATGGTCAAGGTATTGCAGCGCTCATTGGCTGTGGTGTTTTAGCACAAGGGCCCGATCAGAATCAGATGAGCATTGTGCAGAATCTTCACTATCAGATTGAAGCGGTCAAGATGGGACTGGCAACAGCCCAACGCGTTGTTGCAGATCCAGATCACGTTCGTGAAGATATGAACGCTTTGATATCGAATGATGCACTGACAAGTAAAGCCAATGAAATTGATCCAACAGTAGCCGGTGACTATGGGCCACTGGTGCAGCCACACGGTGGCACGGTGTATGTGACTGCCGCTGATTCGCAAGGCATGATGGTTTCACTCATTCAATCGAACTTTATGGGATTCGGTAGCGGCATCGTTGTTCGGGGTACGGGTGTTGCCATGAACAACCGAGTGGCTGGATTCATGTTAGATCCGAGCCATCCCAATGCCCTGGCAGGCGGCAAGCGCCCGCTCCATACGATCCTTCCAGGGCTGGTCACAAGAAATGACGAGCATGGCAATCGTCAGCCCTTAATTACTTTTGGTGTCGTTGGCGGCCATATGCAGCCCCAGGGGCATGTACAGCTGCTCGACCATCTCTTACGCCAGCGTCAGGATCCCCAGAGCTCGCTTGATGCACCTCGATTCCGAGTGCTGCGTGATCGAATCGTGGAAATGGAGCCAGGCTTTGATGCCAAGACGTATGAGGGGCTCAAAGACCTTGGCCATGATGTTAAGATGGCATCTGAGCCCAGCCCGTATTTTGGCGGTGGGCAGATCATTGCTGTTGATCAGTCAGGCTATATCGCTGGTAGTGATGCCCGGCAAGATGGGCAGGCGGCAGGTAGATCATCCAGTGGGGTATGATAGAAACTTCAGAAATCTAGATATAACAAGGGTGCCCACGAGCCATACCACTATGGGCTGAGGAGTGATTCAATGAGTGTTGTGAGTGAGAATACCAGTATTGAGGGTTATCTAGGAAGTGAAGCGGAGACTCTTCTTAACTATTCAGCCAAAGTCGATAAGGGCCTGTTGAATCTACCTGGCCCAGACTTCATGGACCGTGTTTTTAAGTCCACTGATCGAAACCCACAGGTACTGCGTTCACTGGCATCCATGTACAACCATGGTCGCTTAGGGGGCACTGGCTACATGTCCATGCTGCCAGTTGATCAAGGTATTGAGCATTCCGCCGCGGCTTCGTTTGCCAAAAATCCACTGTACTTCGATGGTGACAACATTGTGAAACTTGCGATTGAAGGTGGCTGTAATGCAGTAGCGACAACCTTTGGTGTGCTCGGATCAATTTCACGTAAGTACATCGATAAGATTCCTTTTCTTGTGAAACTCAATCACAATGAGTTGCTCACACTGCCTAATGAATTCGATCAGATCATGTTCGGTAGCGTGCATGAGGCATGGAACCTGGGCGCGACTGCAGTTGGTGCAACGATCTACTTTGGTTCAGATGGATCACGAAGACAGATCATTGAAGTGGCCCAGGCCTTTTCAGAAGCACATGAGTTGGGCATGGCTACGGTACTTTGGTGTTATCTTCGTAATCCAGATTTTGTAGTTGATGGCAAGGACTACCACGTCTCTGCTGACCTTACAGCACAAGCAAATCATTTGGGTGTCACCATTGAGGCAGACATCATCAAACAGAAACTGCCGACATGTAATGGTGGTTACAAAGCCATCAATGACAAAATGGGCAGCTATGGGAAGTATGACGAGCGAATCTATACCGAGCTTTGCAGCGATCACCCCATTGATTTGTGCCGTTACCAGGTCATGAATTGTTATATGGGTCGTGCCGGACTTATTAACTCTGGTGGGGCGTCGGGAGACAATGACTTTGGCCAGGCAGTGCGAACAGCGGTCATCAATAAACGAGCTGGTGGTACAGGGTTGATCAGTGGGCGCAAGGCTTTTCAGCGACCAATGGATGAAGGCGTAAAGCTCCTCAATGCCATTCAGGATGTTTACCTGTCACCCGACGTTACCGTCGCCTAATGCATAGCGAGAAGAGTTAAGCCACAGACCGACTGGGTTTCGCAATGCGCGAAGCTTCAATGCGTCGACGGGCGCCCTCGTGCTCTGCATACTCCTCGCCGTAGCGGACGAGTCGCAATGAGTTCAGTATGACGAAGATATATCCCAGCGCGTAGTAAAACGGCGTGATGTAGATACCACCGAAGAACTGGAAAATTCCAGTTGCTGCGAGCGCGAGGCCCACGACTGCCATCACGAGGGCAGCGGCAATATTCTGGCCGACAATTGACCGGGTCTTCCGAGCCAGTGCGATGAGGAAGGGGATATGTCGCAGGTCATCATTCATAAGGGCAACACCTGCTGAGTTCGTGGCGATATCAGAACCAGAGAGGCCCATGGCCACACCAACATCCGCTGATGCGAGGATTGGTCCATCATTGATGCCATCGCCAACGACCAATGTGCGATGGCCTTTGTCGATCAAGTAACGTAACTCCTGGTGTTTTTCTTCAGGCAGGCATTGGGCTTCAATCGAGTCGACCCCAACGGCCTTACCAACACGCTTCGCAACAGCAAGTCTGTCACCAGTAAAGATGCATACGCGTCGGACGCCATGCTTGCGTAGATCAGCAACGACCTCAGGTGCACTGCGGCGAAGTCTATCTTCTAGCCCAACGGCACCGAGATAGCGTCCACCTTTGAGTACGTGCACACCTGACATGCCTTCGATTTTCGATTCAATCGCAGTCACTTCACTACTGGCTGTTGGAGCCATTTCGCTAATCCAATCGGGTCGGCCAGCATGGATATCTCCATCACTGGCATGTGCAATGACGCCTCGCCCATGGACTTCCTCGTACTGCTCAATGACGCGCGGTGTCATTCGTGCTTTTTCGGCTGTTTCAAGTATCGATCTTGCTAATGGGTGGTTTGAGTGTTGCTCGCTATCTGCAGCTGCTTGGAGAAGCTCGCCACCTTCAATACCTTCAGCAGGTGCGAGTCTGCTTACAGCAAATTTTCCTGTGGTGAGCGTGCCGGTTTTGTCTAGTACGACAGTGTCGATGACGCCAGCGGCCTCAAGTGTACGAGTTTGTTTAATCATGATGCCAAGCCGAGCAGCTGCAGCGAAGGCAGCAACCATGGCCGTAGGATATGCAATGAGCAAGGCGCCCGGGCAGGTGACGACTAAGACTGTAATAGCACGTACAGCTGCTTGATCTTTCACGACTGGATCTGAGCTTTGCATCGTGAACCACCAGACAAGTCCCGCAACCATTAACACGATTGGCGCGTAGTAGCTCGAGAGTTGTTCGATGAGTTCCTGGCGTTGTGTCTTGGAAGACTCTGCTTCACGTATCAGCGCTTCAACCTTGCCGATCGTGGTATCGCCAGCAACGGCTGTCACCTTGATATCGATTTGTCCCGTCATATTCGCTGTGCCGGCATAGACCTCGGTACCCACCTCTGCTTGGATCGGTACCGCTTCTCCGGTCAGTGAAGCTTGGTTAATGTTGCTTAATCCATTGGTGATCACACCATCGACGGGAAGGTTTTCACCAGGCCGCACACGCACAATGTTTCCAACTTGGATTTCTGACAAAGAAACTTCTTGTTCGACAGAATCACTGACGCGACGCGCAATATCAGGTGTGAGATCCAGCAAGTCTCGAATAGCGCGCTGGGCGCCCCAGGCAGTACGGCTCAGAATAAGGTTTGCCATCCAAAGAAACAGTGCGATGAAACCTGCTGCGAGGTACAAGCCACTTGCGAAAGCCGCCAGTACAGCGAGTGATGCTAATGCATCACTGGATGGTCTTGAGGTGGTAATTTCCCGCCATGCCCCAATCAGAAGGGGAATCATCAGAATGATGGACCCAATAATGGCTGGGATCTGTGAAATTTGCTGATTGTCGCCCAGTAGTGAGGCGATCCAGCTGACCGCCAGTAGCACGCCGCCAGCGAGTGCAATAAGCAGACGTCTTTCAACGCCCTCAGCTCCACTTCCTAATAGGTTTGGATCGTCCAGCCCATCTGGTTTCTCTTGACGTTCGCCCGCTATCGTGACATCAGACATCTTTGGCTCCAGGTGTTAAATCATGCCCGATTAGAACGTGGCCACATTCCAGGGAGAGATTACCGATTCTTTGGTACGGTAATATGGCAAGGGAGGTTCGTAAACGGCATAGCAGCCTATCAAATATGAGCTCCTGGGTATTCATCAGCGTAGCCTACATCGGCTAACAGGGGTTTTTGGAATACGAAACAACTATGGCTCAGCAAGCAACGATTCTCGGTGATGGTCAGATGGCACTCGTTCTCAGTGATGTCCTTATCGAAAACGGCATGCATGTGCGAATGTGGTGTCCCGTCAAGAAAACAGCGGAAGTTCTTTCTCAGTCTCGGGTTAGCGATCGACTGCCCAATTTTACGCTCGACAAGAAGGTCGAGGTGGTCGACGATGATGCATCAGCGCTTCAAGGCGCTGAATTGGTGGTCAATGCTATTCCGACCCAATTTGTACGCTCGGTCTGGGAGCGTGTGGGTGGCAACTGCCCGCTTGGTGTGCCGGTGGCTTGCGTTTCTAAGGGAATTGAGATCCAGACGCTCCTGCGACCGTCAGAGATTATTGAGCAGGCAGTCGACAGTGCTGGTGGAGGCCGCCCCCGGGTCTGCGCTCTGTCGGGCCCGACCATTGCTTCAGAGCTCGCTGAGCATAAGCCAGCCACCTTGGTCGCAGCATCAGCAGATGCTGATGTGGCTGCTTTTGTCCAGGCTTCATTCCTTGTCAAATGGCTTCGGGTTTACAAGCAAGCTGATCTTATTGGAGTCGAACTGGCTGGCGCGACAAAGAACATCATTGCACTTGCTGCGGGCATGATCGATGGTTTACAGCTGGGTGATAACGCCAAGTCGGCGCTGCTTGCTCGTGGACTTGCTGAAATCGCTCGACTTGGCGTTGCAATGGGCGCTCGTGTCGAGACGTTCTTTGGAATTGCTGGAGTCGGTGATCTGGCCACAACATGTTTCAGCCCATTTGGACGCAACAGAACTTGTGGCGAGCGTCTGGGCCGTGGCGAATCTCTTGAATCGATTCATGCCTCCACCAATTCAGTTATCGAAGGTGTTTCAACAACAGAGTCAGTATCTCAGTTGGCTTCTCAAATATCGGTAGAGATGCCGATTACAGAAGCTGTTCATCAGGTTCTCTTTGGTGGCGTTGACCCACTCGAAGGGGCGCGAGCACTGATGTTACGTGAAGTTGATTCCGAAGAGATTGGGTAATTACTCCTCACCAAATTTTGATTCGATGAGTTCAGTAATTGCATCGATGGCTTTGGAAGAATCTGGACCATCCGCAAGAACTTCCAACTTTGTTCCTCGAGTTGCGGCAAGCATGAGCAGTTGCATAATTGACTTTGCATCTACTTGGTGATCAGTATCCGTCCGTCGCAATTTGATTTCGGCAGTAAAACCACCGGCTAATTCTGCTAATGCTGTCGCGGGACGGGCATGCAGTCCAAGCCGGTTGGAAATGGTCAGGAAACGTTTTTCGGTATCAGACACGCTGGTCGGAATCCTACAAATACATTGCGATTACAAGTGTTTACGGAATGATGCTTGAGCGAAATGATGATTTCTAAATGTTGATCTGCTACTGCTATCAAGAATCATGGTGCCGACGTTTGTGAGTCGGCCTCATCGATCAACATGAGAATATCTGCCGTGGTATGAGCCTGCTGCAAAAAGCTACGGAAGGTGTCCTGGCTCAGATGCCCGAAAATAGCTTCCATGGCATCAAGGTGATCTTCAGGTCGTTCTTCGGGGCTGAGCAGAAGAAAAACAGAATGTACGGGTTGTCGGTCGAGCGAATTAAAGTCAATACCTTTATGACTCACGCCAATTGCCACCGCCATTTTCTCAATAGCCTTGTGTTTGACGTGGGGTACCGCGACGCCGTGACCGAATCCAGTCGATCCACGGTTCTCTCGCTTAATGACCGCCTTGATAAAGTCATCACGCAGGCTGGGATCTACGGCGTCCGCAGCGACGAAGGCATCAATCATCGTGCTGATGACGACGTCTCTCTCAGTTGATTCAATGTTCGGGATGATGGCATCTTCGATGACGATTTCTCGGAGCTTCATATTCTGCATTCGTCCTATTAGTGCTTGTTGTCTCTGAGTCGACTTTTGTGATCTGTTAGTTGTCGTTGCGAGCGGTCAATTCCTTGGTCGATCGATGCATAGAGGTCTAGATTATCTCCATGGGCAACGATCGGATCATGGTGTTCTATTTCGGTAATGATCTCTGTATAGTAGCCATTCCGCGTTCGGTCGATAACTACTTCGATTTGCTGGATGCGATCAAAAAAACGGTCTAGTTTCGAGGCTTTTCTCCGGGCGTAGTCTTGGATCGCTTCCGTCAGTTCCATGTGCTTGCTGCTCAGCTTTATTTGCATAGTGCTCTTTCCTTGATCATGACTCGAACAAGTCACCAGTTTGAGATTTTGGTGAAACCTGCGGCCCTACTGAGGACGAGGGGGCCTTGGGCTTTGCATCCGGATTGCTGTCCGGTATTGGTAACGAGTTTGAGCTGTCTGTGGCCATCTTGGCCAGTTCTTCTGCTTGGGGTGGGGGGGCGGCATCTCCATCTTGATTAACTGGGGTTGAACTCACCTCTCGGCCTGGGATTAATACCCCTCCGCTCACGGTAAAGCGGATCGCCTCCTCGACAGTCAATGGCATTTCAATGATCTCATTGGCAGGGACCGTAATGGTGTATCCCGTAAAGGGCGTTGGTGAGCTTGGAATGAAGACAGTGACTGCTTCGCCTGAATGTGCACTAATGGTGTGAAGTGTATTTCCAGTGAGAAAGCCAACTGCCCAGATACCTTTGCGCGGGTATTCAACAGCAACCACTCGGTTGAACTTGATCGGTTGGTCTTCGCCGAAGAGAAAGTCAACCACTTGTTTAATGTAGGGGTAGACCAGCTTAATGATTGGTACCGATTCAATCAGCTTTTCGAGCTGTCGGTAGAGCCGCCGACCAAAGAATCCACCCAGGAGCCGGCCTGCAAAGTAGACCGCCAAAATGGCGATCACAATGCCAATGAAATTCAAATACCAATGGCTTTTCCACCAAGCGTTGACGGCCTTTTCACGATATTCCTTACGGATCAACGGATCTTGTGATTTGTCAGTGGAATCCAGCCCTTTTTCCTTCCTCCCATCTGACATTTGCTGCTGATTCGGTTCAAACGCCCATGACTCTGTGACAGACGGCCAAACGGTGGGCGTATTCACAATGCCCATCCGCACCCCGCTATTAATTGGTTGCGCAATCGAAGAATCGATGAAGCGATAGGCAGTCACCAGTAGCCAAAGTGTGAGGACTGAGGGGAGTAGAATGACGAGTCCGCGAACAAAGAACCTTTTGAAGTGCGAACTTGATCGACGGTCGTGGGCTGGAGTCATAGAGATTTCCGGGCGCCTAGGGGCGGCGAACCTAGGTCGTCATTGATTAGAGTATAGCCCACAGCTGGCATGCTCCATAGCATCCGCTGAGAATTACTCTTGTAGGGCATTAGGGCCTCTCCGAGGATGATTTGAGAGGCATGAGCTCTAGTATTTGATTGACATATGTATTTCCTCGTCGAATGACCAGGGTGATCTCATCGCCAATCCGGCAATCAGCAATAAATCTTGTTAATTCATCCGTACTTCGTATCGGCTGATCATTTGCAGACATGATCACATCTCCCGGTCGTAGTCCAGCTCGAGCTGCTGCGGAGCGTCGCAGCACTTTGGAGATCTTTACCCCATCGTTGGTGGTGTGTTGACCGAAGCGGATGCCGAGGGCTGCTTGTCCCTCAATGATGGTATCTGGAATCAGAGGACGATTGACGAGCCATAGTCTCCAGGCACGTTCGGTGCTTGCCATTGGTTGTCCAAAGACCTGCTCAAAGGCGAGGCGTCCAGTGGGATCGACTTTGAAGCCACTGACATAAGCCTTATACCACTGATCAAGCTTGCCTTGATCAGTGATGAATTCAAAGATCGAGCGGACCTGTGGATAAAGATGTGGTGCCTGGTTGGAAGTCATAAACTCATTCATGTCCATCGCAAACAATTTTTTCCATGGCATGAGGGTTCCGGAACGCATTCGCCGCACGGCAATATTGTTGCGCTTATTTGGGATGAATGTCAGAAGGCCCTCATCGGAGATTTCATAGTCTTCATAGAGACAGGCGAGACCTTCTTGAATCCAGATAGGATGACGTTGCCTCAGGCGATCCATGTGACCCCAATGAAAAGCATGGATCACTTCATGCCGCAGGTTTGATCCAACCGTGCGCGCGACAAGGCGTCGACGGCCATGTTCGTAGATTCCACCAACATGATCTTGGCCGTTAAAGAAAAGTTTGGAATCTTCCGGTGTCGGAATTGCAATGAGAAAGTAGTCATCAGGTGGCGCATCGAATAGATGTTGAATGGAGTGGTCAGAAAGCTCGTCAACCATCTCTCGCATGCGGCTTTGCGAATACGCATCAAGCGCGGTGGCGTAGTGAATACGCCGATCCTCATCTTGTTCAAATAGGTAACCAGCTTCTCCAAAACGTTGTCGCCATCCTTCCTGCGCGGATCGTGCAGCATCCTTCGCGAAGCGGCGAGCTGCCTCAAAGATAGACTCGAAGGTTCTTCGATTATGCAAATTGATAAGATCTGGATCTGATCGCAGGTATGTGAAGTCATTGAACCCAGCGTTTAGAGCATCGATCAGAGATGCCTCTGCTTCGTCCAGTCTTTCAAGGTGAGCAAGAGCACAAGCTCTGTTGTAGTACAGCTGATATGCAGTACCACCGTCAGCAATCTGCTGGTCGAGCATGACTAATGCACCCTGATAGTCACCTCGAGCAAAAGCATCGATCACCGGTTGTTGAGAGACTTCTTCATCAGCGGTTTGCGCCATCAAGGTAGCTGTTGGGCAGAGCATGCCCAAGAACAAGCCGATCATCAGCACAATCACGGCGCTGCTAGACGATTTGTGGTGGGTCATGCTCAACCTTTTTGTCATTCAAACGAATTTTTTTCATGGCAATCAATTGTATTGCTTCCGGATAGGCTTCGCATTCAAGGGCGAATACCCGCGCGGCCAGTGTTGCAGGCGTGTCATTTTCTTGAACTGAGCAGCGCCGCTGCAAGATGATTGGTCCGGTGTCATACTCATTATTCACAAAGTGAATGGTGCAACCCGATACATCCTTGCCCGCAGCGAGTACAGCTTCATGGACACGAGAACCATACATGCCTTGGCCACCAAAGTCCGGTAGGAGTGCGGGATGAATATTGATCACACGGCCTTCCCATGGATCTATAAGTGGGAAGGGTCTTAGGTACCCACACAAGCACACGAGATCAATGACGTCTGGGTCCAGTACATCGCGTACCCAGCAGTCACGTTCTGTTGCATTGAGATTTGCTGGTGGGCTGTGTACGAGCAGGCCACGTTGTCGCGCGAGGGCGATACCTGGCGCATCTTCGCGTGAGGCGACAACACATGTAATTTTGATCGAAAGCTGATCAGACTCGATTCGATCAGCGAGATTCAACACAGTGCGACCTGTACCACTGATCAGTGTGGCAATATTGAATGTCGCAGTCATGAACCCGTCTCTGAAGGAGATTGTGCATTGAGGAAAGGCGTTGGGCGCCCATCGTTATCGACAGCGACCATCGTCAGTTCAGCCTCAGTCACACGTGCGATGCCGCTGCCATCTCCTCTTTCAGCATCAACTTTGACTTTCACGCAGACCGAAGAGGTGCCTGTACGAAGGGTCGATGTTAAATAGTTGACAGCATCGCCAACATGGACGGGCGCCACGAACTCAACGCGATCCATGGCGACGGTTACCCAGCGCACCGAGGCATGCTTTCGTGCTTGCACAAGGGCCGCAAGGTCCATCTGTCCCATGATGACACCACCGAAGATCGTGCCATAGGCGTTGACATCGCGCGGCATCATCAAGGTCCGTAGGGCCAAGGCGTCTTCATCGAATGGTTGATTCTTTGTCATTGCCTGGACAATCATAGCTGAGCTGCTGGAACTTTGATGGATTATCCGGATCTGGCTTGATCGGGTCGATCAGCTCAAATTGAAGGGTTTCTTGGTTAAAGACCAGTTGCTTGAGGCAAAGCTCAAACAGTGCGACTAACGATGCTTGGTAGCGACGAACGCGGGCTTTGGATGTGGTTGGTGGTGGACTTATGCGGCGAGCCATTGATGGCGTAAACCGTTGAAGCAGTTGTATCCGTTCACTTAGCTCTGTTAAGGAACCAGTTTTGGTCTTCACGAGGGCTTCAAGGAAGCTGGATTCACCGAGCGCGAGTCCGATCGCTAGCATATTGAGATCAAGGGTGTCCTCTGAGTGTTGATGCATACTGCGCCAAGCAAGTTCATCTGCTGGTGGTAGTGGTGGGTTTGCTTCGACATCAATACCTGCGATCGCCAAAGCGAGATACTGAATAGCGAGCACACTGGGATTATTCTCACGGTGAAAAGCTTCCTGGAGTTGTTCTAGGTTATTGTTAGTGAGCGCTGCTAATAACGCCCCCGTTTTTTTCTTGTGATCACTGAGGTCAACCAACCACGCCTTGCTCAAGGATTCATTTTGCTCGGGCGTATTGAGCCGTTCTGCTTCTAATGCGATCAAGATATTTGGTGATCTAGATGTGGCACTAATATTTATTGGCAGGTCATTTGAAGTATTCGGTTGGGGTGGATCAAGAAGTTGACCAGTAGTTATGTCAACAAGATCGATTAATTGCTGAGGTACGGATTGGCTTTCTGGCCAGTGCAGTTTTGCTTCTGTCCAGTACATAGCCAGGATGAGCCGTCTTGCTAAAGTTGCATCATCAGCGACCCATGCCAATGGCGGTAGTTCAGTTGTATTGGGTCCATGTTGTGCAAGAAGTGCAGTCAGCGCTTGGTGCCGCACTTCATTGTTCTGTGATTGCAAGAGATGGGAAGCAATCAGGCAGCGTTGCTGACTATCGAGCTGCCGCCATTGCTCAATGAGTCCCGTGATTGCCTGTAGTTGTAATTGAGGATCTTGAGAGTTTGCTAGTTCGAGTGTGTCCACATCAACGATACGGACTTTTTGTTGATCATTATTGATGTCTGAATAGCTGACAATGAGAGCAATTACGGTACCGATGATGACTGCAACTAATGCGGTCCACCATGCGAGGTATGAGGTAAGTGGTTTCATTTCGCAGTCATACTACTTTTTCATGTATGCATAGGCAAAAAGGGTTTCAAGAATGGCGCGGGCGGTATTGTGTGTATAGCCATGGATACCACTTCGATTCTGGTCAAGTAATGCAAAAGAGAGATCTTCGTTCGAAAAGAAAACCCGTTCTTGTTCGCCCACTTTGAAACAACGAAGTGAGCAGGTGGCGCTGCGGGTTCCAAAGCCCGCGTTGAGTGAAGATGGTCGGTAAAGGTGTTGGAGATGCCCGGTCTCTTTGAGCGTGCGATTGATGAAATGATTTCTTGGCAGAACGGTTGCTCTCTTATTCCAGGCATGTTCGAGCATTGTTTCAGTAGCACGAGCAAAACTGCCTTGCCCCCCGACTGTCTCGAATAGCACCGTCCCACCGCGTTGCGTAAAGAGCGACAGAGCGGTCAACTCTGCGGTGTTTAATGGACGTGGCTGGATGCCTCGCACGACCACGAGAGATGTTGTGTCAGAATCTGCAAGTTCTTCGAGCATCATTTCTTTGATGATGATCGTATGGCCAAAATGTTGTTTAGATAAATGTGCGTGGTATTCCATTGCCAGTGGTTCAGAGTTCGATTCGGCATCATGATGGTTGACTGTGAGCACGTGTACCAGGCGCGGGAGTTTGACGCCCGTTGCATCTGGCTTTTTATGTAAACGGCTTTTCGTTTGATGCATCTCTGATGCATATAGATAGAGATTTCGAACCAGGTATCTTGCACGAATGCCGGCTTTACCGCCGATGTCACAATTAAGGTCGTCGTCGCGGGCAACAATGATCAAAGTGCGGACGCCACTTTCCAGGGCCGAGCAGCGCAGTGCGCTGCCGCTGATTTTATGCCGCTGTGTATATAGCCAGTGCTTGGTGCTGGGAGTGGACCATGCACTGCCAGGATAAAGTCCATCAAGACTTTCCAAAAGGGCTTTGCGGATCTCACCTGACTGGCTCTGGTCAATGACAAGAAGCAATCCTCCGCGCTGCAAAAAGTATTGAATTTTCTTTCGCTGCTCTTCCATGTGTGGATCGACTGGCATGGACTTGCCGACTGCTTGGGCAGCGCGAATCCAATGGCTTGGTTTATCCATTGATGCAACCAGAAGTGATGATTCAAGCCAGGCCTCAGTATCTGATTTGATGTCCACTGTCTGCCAATGCATGGGATCCTCAAGGGTGCTTGATAGATCGCTGGTCATACGTCGTACATCGCCTGGATTGAGATTCCATGCCACCGACTCATCTTGAAGTTTGGCGATGGCTATCGGCGCACTGCCGCGGCTCAAGAACAAGAGTGCAAAGGCGTACTCTCGCAGCCGCGTCTTGTGGCCCCATTGGGCGTGTTTATCCGTCGAAAATGCGAGGCCATCATTTGAAAATGAGCCAAGGTTATTGAGTAATGCACTGGCGCCTTGGCGAAACCAATCTTGTAAGCCAATCGTCCTTCTTCCCGACAGTAAGGCCACGCGTTCCAAGGCATAGAGATAGTAGGATCGGTAGGTTCCCTTGTTGGGATTGGTGTCAACAGTGTAGTGTTGATCAAGCCATGTAAGACCACGGTCAATTGAGTTGTTGAGGCGCTGTGAGAAAAAATGTTTCTGTTGACGTATTGCCTTGTCACTTAGCACGTCGCGGATGACCAACAAGATAGTGCAACCTGCGGCTGTCATCGATCCAGTTCCAGGCCCATTCTTCTTGTAATTCCATGACCCATCGTTAAGCTGCCACTGCAATGTTCCTTCTGCCAGCGATTCCCAAAGCCAAATTGGAATCTTGGCGCCACGGCGAGATGCTTCCCATAATGCGAGAGCACCGAAGTGACGCAATGACATGTCGACGTAGCCCGACCTCTGCTCACGCGTGTAGGCCCAACCATTATTCTTGCGATCATAAGTTTTGATTAGCCAGTGGACATCTTGTTGCATTTGTTTTTGATATGAATTTGGAAGCTGAGCAAGTAATTGGCATCGAGCTGCAATGGCATAGGTCCCTCGGAGACTTCTTGATAAGAGTGCATCAAGTGCTGGTTTCAATGCTTGGTGTTGATGGCTCTGTCCAGAAAAGCAAAGCGCCAAAAGTGCAAAGGCACTATCGCCACCGGCTTGTGTTCCTGTGTCTTGCGAATTCTCCCAGGTGTTATTGTTGAGACGCAGCTCAAGAAGGCTATTGACCAAGGCTTCGATAGCGATCTTCAACTTCTGGTCATCAAGCTCGGTGGGCAAAGTAATATCGGCATGAGATCGAATCCCCAGCGAGAGCAGGATTGCGACAAGGCTGGCCGTCAGGCAGTTCGGTGATCTACTGGGTCTTCTTAATCGATGCATTTGCTCATCGTATGGAGCATCGGTGGAGGGCTCGATTTTTAGATTCAAAGCCTTCTTGAAGCGAAAAGCTGGTGCCATTGTGTTTTTGTAAGAGGGCGGTCATTGCGAATCTGCCCCAAAATGTAAAGAAGGGCCCTGTTTGCACACACAGCCGGAAATGGAGAGGATGGAGCCAGGAGTCCAATGCATGGCCACGAAAGGTGCCTCACAAACACTTAAGCCCTATCAAGAAGCGATCGCTGAATTTGGGCCGGGCTTTGAAGCAACGCTGTGGACCTCACCGCAGGCACAGATCAAACGCTTTGACATCATGATGGAGCTGGTCGATTTTACGGATCAGATTGTGATCGATGCCGGGTGTGGTATTGGCGACTTCGCCGCTCGTTTGATTCACTGTGCAGTGGACTTTCGCGGTTACATTGGGCTCGACGGCCTCGAGGGTATGGTGCAAACAGCCACTGAACGGAATTTGCGGCAGAGCAAGTTCGTCGTCGCTGATTTTGAACGCGAACCACAAGTCTTCGCAGCGCATCAGCCTGACTGGATCTGTTTCTCAGGGTCACTGAACACCTTTACGCCACGCCAGCTACGGGTCGTTGTCGGCAAGGCATTTGAAAATGCTCGATGTGGTGTGGTCTTCAATGTTCTGTCCAATCGAGCCCATCCTCGATATCCGGTGAAGGTCAGTCCAGCTCGGCGTATGAATGTCGTCAAGTTGCTTGACTGGGCCTTGGGCCTTTCTAGCCGGGTGCAGTTTCGCCAGGAGTATCTTGATGGGCATGATGGGACCTTCGTGATCGAGAAGGATGCATCGGTGGGTTGATCATCGCTTGCTGTCTGACGCAGCGGGTTCTACCCTGGGCACACTATGGCAATTCTCGTAATCGAACACAGCGCAGAAACAGGTATCCAACGGCTTGGCCAAGTGCTTATTGGCTATGGTCATAAACTCCGGATTGTTCGTGGTGATCACGATCAATCTCTACCAAGCACGATTGATGGAATTGATGGAATCGTGACTTGTGGCGGACCACATTCGGTGACCACACCAAATGATTGGCTTGAGCCTCAGATGGACCTATTACGACAGGCGCATGCGGCGCAGCTGCCCATCATCGGTCTTTGCTTAGGGGCGCAAATAGTGGCCACCGCACTGGGGGGGCAAGTTTCCAGGATGCCTGGTGGTTATGAACTCGGTTGGCATGACTTGAAACTAACGCCTCAGGGGCGAACAGACCCTGTCTTTGCTGGAATTGGTTGGACGACCAGTCAACTACAGTGGCATCGCGATGAAGTGAGCGAGCTTCCAGCAGACGCGCAGTTGTTGGCTTCAAGCGAGCGTTGTAAGAATCAGGCTTTTGTTGTGGGTATGCGCACCTACTGTTTTCAATTTCATCCGGAAGTAACCACTGAATCGATTGAAGCGTGGGCCGTCTCAGAACCAGAAGCGTTAGATGAGTCAGGCATGACACATGATCAGCTTATGAAAGAAACCGCGGAACTTTATCCCGGTTTTCAGCGCATCTCTGATCGGCTGTTTGAGGCAATCTCACTCTTGGTCATGCCGGTTGATCGCCGCTATCAAGGTGCAATCAAAGACCTGCATCACTAAGTTCGCTTCGCATTGGAATACCGAAGTCTGGTTTATCATTGCGATGACCGAGAATCCATCGGTACACTTCATAGACCTGTTGAGCCTTCTTGTCCCAGGTAAAAACCTGTTGCACGCGATGGGCCGCGGCCTGGCCCATCGCGGTTAAGCTTTGGGGATTCGCTAGAACGGACTCAAGCGTTGATCTCATGTTTTGCACAATTGCAGCACGGTTGTCCATCGGTATTCTGAAACCAGTCTCTTCAGTCACCAGTTCGCTAGGGCCACCATAGTCAATCACAAGTGGAACGATCCCTAAGGCCATTGCTTCAAGTGCCACGCCGCCGCCAAATTCACGAATGCTGGGAAAGCCGAGAAGGTCGGCTTGGCAGAGACGTTGATTGACCTGGTCATGTTCTATCCAGCCAGCGAAGGTAACGAAGTCGGCCACCCCATTGTCCTGGGCTATTTTTTCGAGATGCGCTCGTTCCGGACCATCACCAATAATGTCTAAGGTCAAAGCCCCTTTCTGCATCAACGAAGTGCATGCCTCAAGCAACATGTCAGTCCCTTTGAGTGGTACGAGACGCCCAAGAGAAGCAATCCTGAGTGGTTGTCCAATGGAATGGTTTGAGCGGGGGGGGAAGACCTTTGGATCAATAGCATTCTCAGGAATGTAGACAGCTTTTGATCGGTACTTCTGGGGCAGCTGATTCAATGTGATGCGAGAGCCAATGATGATGCCAGAGGCACTGCGACGTGTCTTGTGATATCCAGGCATCCACTTCAGAGAACCTCTTAAATAGGAAAGCCACTCCTTCTCTTTACGCCTTGTTCCCCCAAAGCCTTTTGGCCATGGCACGCCTCCGTTGAGTGGTCCAATCACAAAAGGAACCCCCGCTTTTTGACATCGCCTAGCGAGCGTACTGGGCAGCGCTGGAGACAAGGGGGTGATGCGATGGACAACGTCGTATGCACCTTGCTTAATGCGGTCGCGGAACTTTTTCCAGACCAAACGTTCGAAGTACAAGTAGGGCAAGACTTGCATGGCGGTAACAAGTGTCCAGCCTTTGCCGGGCCCGCCACGCAACTTCTCGGCAATCTTCCAACAAGGTCGAGCAATGCGTTCAGAGTCAATACTCGTAAACTCTTGGCCATCAATCCAGCCAGTCTCTTCAATTGCTTTTTTATTACGGACCTGTGTTACCAGGTGGACGTCAGCAATCCGTGCCAGGGCCTGAGCATGTGACCATCCGACGAGGGGCACACTTGCCATCGAAGGGTTGGCTGCTTCGGCAATGACCAACACGCGTATTGACGAGTTCTCGGCCTCACTAGAAACTGGTGCCATGGTTTGTGGCCGGAGGGATCAGCGGTGAAGTACGCGTGCCACTGTGGCTGTTTGTACGTCTACCTTGGGCTGTTTCTTGGTATTCGCAACGATCTGACGGATTGTGCGAGCGATACCAGGAACATCAATGCCTGCTTCCGCTACTTGCTCACTACGAGCACCCTGGTAGATCCAGGTCTCAGGAAGTCCGAGGCGGGTAATGTTGCTGGAATCGAGGCCTCGCCGATTGGCTGCTTCGAGCACACAGGTGCCAAAACCACCGACGACAGAATGATCCTCAACGGTGATGATCGGAATGCCACGGCTGATGAGATTCTCAATGAGATCCTCATCGACTGGCTTCGCAAAGCGTGCATCGTAAACATCGATGAGATAGTCGTCAGATAGTTCATCAAGTGCGTCAAGCGCCGAAATCGCCATTGTTCCATAAGCGAGAACTGCAGCATTGGGCATTTCATGTTGCACCAGAGCTCGGGCTCTTCCTAATTCAAACGGTGGGCAGTCCGTTCCTAGCATACGATCACTTACATCGTCACGAGGATAGCGGACGGCTGAAAGGCCAGCGTCATACAAACGCATGAAGTCCAGTGCCGCATTCAAGCTTGGCTCATCCATTGCAGCCAGAATGGCGGCGTCTGGGAAAACACGAAGAATGCTCACATCACAGAAGCCATGGTGTACCGCGCCGTCGCCTCCAACCAGGCCCGCACGGTCGAGGCACAAACGCACTGCAAGTCCCTGGAGTGCGACTTCTTGGAATACCTGATCGAATGCACGTTGAACAAATGTTGAGTACACCGCGAAAAATGGACGGGCACCAGTCTTCGCCATCCCAGCCATCATGTCCATGGCATGAGATTCACAGATGCCTGTATCCCAAGTTCGATCTGGGAATTGTTCAAGTACCTGTGAAATACCAGTACCGGTCGGCATCGCAGCCGTCGCAGCAACAACACGTTTGTCTTCTGTCATTAAGCGGGTCATGCCATCGGCAAATGCTGTTGTAAAGCTACGTCCTGATGACTTAAGTTCCACTCGGCACCCATTCACTGAGAAGGGCTTTGGTGCGTGGAACGTTGTGGCATCGACCTCAGAGAAGTCAAAGCCTTTGCCCTTAATGGTGTGTGCATGCAGCACCAATGGTTTGTTGTAGTTCTTGACAATGAGCAGGGTGTCGATCAGGGATGGTAAGTCGTGGCCGTCAATGGGTCCGACGGTTAATAATCCAAACTTCTCGAACCACGAATCAGATGCGACCAGATCTTTGACGACCTCGCCAGCACGGTGATACATCTCGCCGATCCATTCGCCGCCAGGAACCTTCGCTACGAGGTCTTTGGCTGACTCTTTCATGCCTCGATACGTGCGATTAACACGCATTCGGTCAAAGTAGCCCGCCACAGCACCTTGTGGCTTTGCAATACTCATGCCGTTGTCGTTCAACACGACGAGAAGCTGACGATTGAGTGTGCCAGCATTGTTTAGGCCTTCCATTGCGATGCCATTGACAATACTCGCATCTCCGACCATCGCGACGACACGTCGGCCGCCGGGATTATCTTCTGCAATCGCTTCACCACTGACGACATCGCCTCGGGCCATACCAACAGCAGTGGAGATTGCCGTGCCTGCATGTCCAACCATAAACAAGTCATAATCAGATTCGCGTGGATCAGGGAATCCACCCATACCATCACGCTGTCTTAATCTTGGTAGTAAGTCATAACGGCCGGTGATCAGTTTGTGTGGGTAGCACTGGTGCCCCACATCAAACAAGAGGCGGTCATGGGAAAAGTCGAAAACGTAGTGCAGTGCCAAGGTCAGCTCAACCACACCCAAGTTGGGTGCAAAGTGACCGCCGCTCTTCATGATCTGTTCACAAATCACATGACGAATTTCAGCAGCGAGCGTTGGTAATTCATCAACGCTAAGAGCGCGTACGTCCGCAGGTGATTTAATGGATGGGAGATACTTCAAATCCATGCGTTGCATCCTGCGTCGTTATCGATGATCATTCGGCAAGCAGCCTTTTTATCTACCCGGCAAACGTAAGGGCGACTGGCTTGTTGTACGAGTGATCTGGTTGATTGCGCCCTGGTTTAGCAGAGTTCAGTGTTCTTTTTAGATAGGTCTGCACGAGTGATTCTAGCCCCCATCACGTTAGCCAGACCCACCTCAGCGGTTCTCAAGGCCCGCCGAAACGATCCATAGGGTACCGTCAGTGGCTTCGGATAGCCATAAAGCGACAAAAATCGCGGAGGCCCTCTGCCTCTGGTCCAAACTGATTGAGTGCCCCTAGGGCCTCCTGACGCAGCTTTTCGATCGTCTGGCGGGTTGCATCGATACCCAAAATACCTGGGTAGGTCATTTTGCCTGCCGTCTCATCTTTGCCGGTCGCTTTTCCCATGACCTCGGTGGATTGGGTCACATCAAGTAAGTCATCAACAACCTGGAACATCAGGCCCATGGCCTGTCCATACTGGGTGATGGCCATCAATTGTGCGTCATCGGCATCACCACAAATGGCGCCCATGCGGCAGGCACACCGAATCAAAGCGCCCGTTTTATTGCGATGGATCTCCTCCAGCTGATGTAATTTATCGAGCGATTCATCAACGCCGCCAAGGGTGTCATACACCTGCCCGACAATCATGGCAGTTGTCGCTGCCGCCAGTTCATTGCTCAAGAGAGAGCGTGTGCGATCTTCTGCCTCATCCTCAGTGAGCCACGTCAGGGCTAAAGACATCATCACATCACCAGCAAGGATTGCCATTGCTTCGCCCGAACGAATATGAAGTGTTGGTTGGCCGCGTCGAAGTTCATCATTGTCTAGTGCAGGCAGATCGTCATGAATCAGGCTAAAACAATGGATGAGCTCGACAGCGGCGGCAGCGCAGCGGGCTTTTTCAATGTCACCGCCCACAGCTTCACAGCTCATGAGTGCCAGCACTGGCCGCACGCGTTTTCCGCCTCCGCAGACACCGTAGTGGACTGCTTCTGCAAGCTTGGGTGGCAGAGGCTGACGTGATACACGAGCCTGTAGATCTGCATCCACAGCTTCGATCATGGCGTGCATTGCTGCTGGCGGCTGTGCTTTCGTGGTTGATTTCATGATTGGGATTGTAGTACTAGGCGGTTCAGTTAGTGGCATTGGACCAATCTGGGCCTGAGCAGGGCTCCATTTCCTACCAATAACCAACCAATAGAACAGGCTGTTGGTTATCATGACAGATGATGATTGCCCTGACCACACCTGCCAGTGACGTCTCCTTGCTGATCGAGCGCGGTGGGTACGTCATGATACCGCTGCTCATTCTTAGCGCGATTAGCCTTGCATTGATTTTTGAGCGGGCTGTTTTCTGGCTCATCGTTTCAGCTCGCAGTCGCCCATCGCGACTGGCTCGTCTCTCTGGCGACTTAAGAGTAGGTGATTCTGCAAGTGCCGCCAGAAGCGTTGAAGGTGATCGTTCTGTTTATGGTGACTTGGTAAAGAGTCTGCATCAAAATGGCGCAAGTGATGCCGTTGCACTTGAAGTCATCGAGTTATCGCGACCTCGCCTTGATCGTTTTATGGTGGTCTTATCAACCATCATTACAGCCGCACCATTGTTGGGCATTTTGGGAACGGTGATTGGAATTATCCAGTCCTTTGAGTTACTCGGAGAGCAGTCAACACTTCAAGATCCTGCGGACGTGGCGGGCGGTATTGCAGCAGCTTTGTTAACCACTGCATTAGGTCTCATCATTGCTCTTATTACACTTTTTCCATACATGCTTTATCGCTCATGTTCCAATCGCGCCTTGGGCCGTATGGAGATGTTGATTGCAGCAGCGCAACAAGGTGAAGCAATTGGTGGGCGTGAGGTTACGATTGAACGGGACAAGCCAAGGCAACCGCATGAACCGGAATTGGCAAAGAAATAGGCCAAGCAATCGTTTGTTTTTTTCGTCTTCCGAAGGGAGATATGATGATCTTCAAAAATATTGTGGGCGTTCTCACGCTCTGTAGTGTTGTTTCCATTGGCTGGGCAGGTGACGAGCAAAACGCAGCGGACGATTCTGCATTCCTTCGCATGAAGTCAGAGAAAGGCTTGATTGCTTTAGAGGTGGCTGTTCAAACGCTGACCAGTTGTCAGCCTGATGCCCCTGAAGTGCTCCTTGTTGGCGTTGCACACATTGCCGAAGCATCTTTTTACGAGGGAATCGATGACATCCTGTCATCTGCGGAGGTCGTGCTTTACGAATCCGTGCTGCCAGCAGGCGCAGATCGCCCCAGTGGCGAGACGGAAGAACAGCGCATTGAAACAACCCAAGCTTCAATGGCCTTTGTTGGCTCGCTTTTGGCGTGGTCTGAGCAAGTGGAAGGTGCGTCACCGAAGACACTGGCTGAGCTTGGCGTGAGCATTAAAAAGCTTGATGCTCGGATGGAACGCTGGCTGCAAGAAGCAAGTGTGGATGCCTGGGGGCAGCCGTTGATCTATGTGCCGGCTACCCAGGACAGTCCATGGGAGCTCATCAGCCTTGGTAGTGATGGTGTCAGTGGTGGTGATGCTTCAGCCGCAGATCTGCAGCTCAAAAACAGTTCAGACATTCAGGCGCCAGCAACATCGGGTGATCATGGGTTGCAAGGTCGTCTTGCTGATGCACTGGGACTGGCCTTCCAGCTTGAATCGCTGCCCTACGACAACCTTTCATGGCGTTGCAGTGATCTGACCTTTGATCGATTGGCCCGTCGAGCGAAAGAGCGTGGCTTTGAGCTCGACTCTTTGGCAGACACGTTGGCAGGTTCATCACTACCGGCAAAGTTTGTGAAGACAATTTTGGCGGCCATACCAATGCTTGATGCCATGGCCGGTGGGCGCGTGACTGATGCGCTAAAGGTCATGATGATTGAGGTACTTAGTGATGAGACGATGATTGAGGCCAGCATGAACTATTTGGGCGAGGGCTTTGCAGAAGTGATTATCAATGATCGCAATGAGGCAGTGATGGATGATCTGGCTGAGATCATTCGTGAAGAGCCTGATGTTAAATCGGTGGCCATTTTATATGGAGCCGGACACATGCAAGATTTTCTTGTGCGACTCAAAGAGCGGTTTTGTTACCAGCCCATCAAGAAACAATGGTTGATTGCGATGGAAGTGGATCTGAATAAGAGTGCTCTATCTCGTATGGAGTTGGCACAGATTCGAGTAGCGATGAAACGCATGCTTGACATGACGAAGTCGCAGATGGAGTCGCAGTAGTACGGTGTGCATAAGATACAGGCGCTGTTTGAGGGTCTCTTATGCGCTTGGGTTCGATTGACCGATGGTGATCTTTTCGACTTTGCCGCCGGCAATCTTCTCCAGGCCACTTCCCAGCTCGCCAATTGGATCGGGAGGCACAATTTCAACGGACTTGTCGCCAATGTGGGCTTTGCCGTCGATGACGGCCTGTTGGAATCGGACCGTTTCTTCCTTGAGACGTACCAGGATTTCCTCTTCTGGAACGTTCGCGACCCGTTCGCCTTGCACATAGATGATGCCGCGGCGATCACCAGCGAAAACAGCCACGTCCGCGCCCTCTGCTTCGCCAGGCCCATTCACGATGCAACCCATGACAGCAACTTTGATGGGTAAGTGAATTTCGTCAGCGAGCACTTTGCGTACATCTTGGACGAGTGTGAATAAATCAACCTGGATTCGACCACAAGTCGGACATGCAATCAGCTCAGCGCCGACGCGCGTTCGCAATCCAAGGCAGTAGAGCATCTCCAGGCCATCTTCAACTTCGTAGACAGGATCATTTGCATAGCTAATGCGAATGGTGTCTCCGATTCCATTGGCCAGCAGTGAGCCCAGAGCAACGACACTACGAATGGTCCCCGTTTCTTTCGGGCCGGCATGTGTGACGCCGAGATGCAGTGGATAGTCAAAGCGTTCTGATATTTCGGTATAGGCATCAATAACCAGTTGCGGATCCATCGACTTCGCACTGATGCATACATCGTGGAAGTCCCGTTCTTTAAAAATGTCGAGGTACTCTTCGAGTTTAGCAATCATGAGTCCAAGTAAATGTCCTTGGCGGCGGTCGGCAAAGAACTTGCCAAGCTCTTGCGCTCGCTGTTGCTTGTCCTTGCGTTCGATAATCGATCCTTCGTTGACTCCGATGCGAATCGGCAAGCCTCGCTCTTTACAGGCATCGATGACGGCATTGACTTGATCACGATCATAAATATTGCCCGGATTGAGCCGGATCTTATGTACGCCTGCATCAATGGCTTCAAGCGCACGTTTAAAATGAAAGTGAACATCAGCAACAATTGGTACCGAGACTTGAGGCAGGATCTTTGCGAGTGCCTCGGTGTCTTTCCGTTGTGGCACCGCGACGCGGACAATATCTGCACCTGCGGCAGCCATGCGGTTGATCTCTGCCACGCACTTATCAATTTCGTAGGTGTATCCAGCGGTCATGGTCTGGACTGAGACCGGTGCATCACCACCGATACGAACAATCCCTGTTCGCTCATCACCAATCGATATCTGTCTCGTTACTCGTCGCGGTTTCATATTTTTATTGTATGGACCCAATGATTGATGGGCCAATATGAGCCTTGATTTATGTTTAGACAGCCTCAGATGGTTTTGGGGCATCCGGATGAATTGCCAATTGTTGCACTTCGCTGGCCATGAGCACCTCTTCTAATGGCGTGGCATCTCCGAGCGGTACGCCATCAAGTGTTGTCACAATTGGAGGAGGATGAGCTTTTTCATGGGCATCTAAAGCTTTGCTCAAGCGTTCTTGCACCTCAGGTTCAAGTTTGGCCCAGGCGCCCCGTCCCTTGCATTTCGGGAATGTGGAACATCCTAACCATGGACCGCGTTTGCCACTCCGCAGATAGAGGATGGAACTGCATTTGTCACAGACAAGATCGGTTTCCATGGGCGGTGGTGAGGGAAGTTTGAGATTACCCTTTCGATCGAGATTCAATACAAACTTGATATCCGGGTAATTCATCGAAGCTAAGAACTTACCGAAGCGACCAGTTCGCAACATCATCGGCGACCCATCTTCTGGGCATGCGATGTCGACCCGCTCTGGAAGCAGTGGTAATCCTTCACGATCTGTCGGTGCGGCGTACTTACAGTCAGGATAGGCGGCGCAGGAAAGGAACCGTCCATTCTTACCAAAGCGATAGTGTGTCTGACTCCCACATTCTGGGCATTGATAGGGTGCCGGCTGTGTTTCAGCTTTCGCATGCACCATGGTCTCATGTGCTTCTGCCAGCTTGATTGAGAAACGGTCGTAGAACTCCTGCAACATGGTGGTCCATGCCATTCGCTCTTCGGCAATTTCATCGAGCCATCCCTCCATAGTGCGCGTATAGCTCACATCCAACAGGCGGGGGAAGGCATCAATCAACTTGTCGGTGACGACTTCACCAAGATCTGTGGCAAAGAAACGTTTGTTGACCTTGTCCACATAGCGACGGTCCTGGATGACACGAATGATTGACGCATAAGTAGAAGGGCGGCCAATCCCCTCAGTCTCGAGTTTTTTGATCAGTGATGCTTCACTGTAGCGGGGCGGTGGACTGCTGAACTGTTGATCCGGCTGCATAGAGAAAGGCATCACGGGTTGGTCGATTTTGAGTGCTGGTAGGGTTGGGTCAGCGCTACTATTTGGTATGCCAACTGCTTTATAGAAGCCATCGAATGCGAGGACACGGCCTGTGGCTTTAAAGGTAGCGCCGGTTGGCTTGTCTGTGCGCTCCAACATGATCGATGTGGCATCCCATTGAGCAGCAGTCATCTGGCAACCCACAAATCGAGACCAAATCAGTTTATAGAGGGAGCGTAGATCTTGGTCGACCGAAGCTGGCAAGTCATCAGGATGTCGCGCTACGTCAGTAGGGCGAATCGCTTCATGCGCTTCTTGTGCATGTTCAGCCTTTTGCTTGTAGAAGGTCGGCTTATCGGGAAGGTATGTTTCACCGAACTTGGCTCGGATGTAACCCCGTGTTTGGTCAATCGCTTCTTTTGAAATATGAGTCGAGTCAGTACGCATGTAGGTGATCAGGCCAACCTGGCCTTCCCCACGTACATTGATACCTTCATAAAGTGCCTGCGCTAATCGCATGGTGCGATCGGGACCATATCCCAATGTATTGGCCGCCGTCATTTGAAGGGTTGAAGTAATGAATGGCGGAGACGGCTTGCTCTTGGTTCGTTTCTGATCAATGTCGCTGACGCGGTAGGCCACACCATCAGCAACATCTCCGGTGAGCTTGGTGAGATGGGCTGCGGGACCCTTGCCCCCAGGGTTCTCAGTCCGATCAATCACAATGTTGGTTAGGCCAATCGCCTCGGAGACTTGTTCAATTTTCTTGCTGAGGTCTTCGGGCTTTTCTGCCGAGCAGCCAAGTTCGAACTTTGAGTTATCAAGGCTGACAAGCTCACCATGGAGGGCGCCGTGTTCTGCCAACCAGCGGACCTGCTGGGTCATTGGCTGTACTTGGCTCTCCGACTCAGCCATGAACTTATCCCAGGCGGAGGCCAGCTTGAGCCGAGCGGCATCATCCATCGCGAAGCGACCAATAACACGCCACTTTTCATCGGGAACAAAAACATCAATCTCACGTTCACGTTCGACCACAATTCGAACAGCAACAGACTGCACACGACCGGCAGACAGACCAACAGCCACCTTCTTCCAAAGAAGTGGTGAGACTTGGTATCCGACAATCCGATCGAGAATGCGCCTCGCTTGCTGTGCATTAACACGGGCCATGTTCAATTCATGGGGTTCTTCAAAGGCACGCTGGATCTCTGATTTCGTAATCGCGTTGAAGACAACGCGTTTGGCCTTGGTGGGATCGACACCCAAGACTTCTGCTAAATGCCATGCAATTGCTTCACCTTCTCGATCAAGGTCAGTTGCAAACCAGACATCATCTGTTTCTTTGGCCAGCTTCTTAAGTTCGGTGATCACCGATTTCTTTTTAGAGAGCACTTCATAGGAGGGCTTGAAATTGTTCTCTAGATCAACACCTGGAACTGGTTGTTTCTTACCTTTCGGTGAACGTGGGGGTAGATCACGCACATGGCCAACCGAAGCAGCCACGACATAGTCATCGCCAAGATACCGGTTAACGGTCTTCGCTTTGGCGGGGGATTCAACAATAACCAGATGCTTGCCCATAGGCCTCCATCACTCAAAGGTGCGTGTGGAATGAGGTATCGGTCATTGCCATCATGTGGCTCGACCGGTGGACCTTCGGGCCCACCTCAAGAATCACGCGGGGAGGATTTATAAGTCTCTCTGGCCTGTTGGATCAAGGCGCTCTCTACCAGATCGTGTTTTTAAGAGATCTGAAAACGTCCTTTTTGATATCAAAAAAGCCCTTGGAATCAGCTAAATGAAGCTTTCTTAATTATCTTAACTGCTTGTTCTTCAACGTCTTGTGGCGAAATATCAGTGATCTTTATGGATTCAGAGCGTGGATAAGCTGAGAATCGACGAAGCCAGGTCCGCTGCTGTTTTGCAAAACGACGTGTGGCGATCTTAATTTGTTCAATGGCCTCAGCCAGGGATTCCTTTCCTTCGAGGTGATCCGCAAGCTGTTGGTAACCCAGTGCCGCCCGCGCTCTTGGCCCCAACTGATTGTTATTAAGTAAGCCAGCCACTTCTTGCAAGAAGCCCATTTCCATCATCCGTCCAACACGTTGATTGATACGGCGATTGGTTGGTTCAACATCATCTTCGAGGCGCAAGATTAGCGCATCACGGCGTGGTTCTTGGGTCCACTGTTGTTGTAGCTTAGAAATTGGTTGTCCAGTGGTTTGGTGAACTTCTAGTGCACGAATAGTGCGACGGCGATCATTGGGATGAATCTGCTCAGCGGCAGCCTTATCGACAGCAAGAAGCTTCTGACGTAGTTGATCGTTGGAGTCTTGCTCCAGTGCAACCCGGATGCTTGTATCTGGGTTAGGCACGTCGCAAAGGCCAAAAAGAAAGGCCTGGAGGTAGAGGTTGGTGCCACCAACAATGATCGGATATCGGCCGCGCGATCGGACCTGACTGACACACGGTTCAGCAGCGTCTAGCCAGCGGTCGACTGTAAAGGTGGCATCTCTTGGATCAGCCAAATCCAGCAAATGATGCGGCGCTGCCGCAAGTTCTTGTTCGGTGGGTTTGGCGGTGCCAATATTCATATCTCGGTAGATTTGCATTGAATCAGCACAGAGGCACTCTCCTCCACCCGAGAGACGCTGAGCCAGTGCGATCGCGAGAGGGGTTTTCCCTGAGGCAGTGGCACCGGCAATGAGAATGGCTGGTGGATGGTCCATGATTTGGCCCATGCTAGGGGGCATGGCCGTTCAGTGCAGGCAGACGTATCATTCCTGATCTGATGCAAGAGTGATAAGGGCGAAGGAACTAGAAATGAGCAAGACCGGATACAAGCGTAAGAAGACGATTGAGCAAGTAGACGTGGACAATAAGCGCGTCTTGATGCGTGTGGATTTCAATGTGCCACTCAATCGTAAACACGAGATTAGTGATGATCGACGTATCCGCTTGGCCGTGGAGTCCATTCGAAGTGTGATTAGCCGTGGTGGTATTTGTGTTCTGATGAGTCACCTCGGACGCCCAGCAGGAACGGGGCCTGAGCCAGGGCTCAGTCTGAAGATTGTGGTTGATCACCTTAAGGAACTGATGCCTGATGCTGGTATTTCCATGGCACCTGGGGCATGCGATTCGCCAGAAGCCGCCGCTGCAGTCGCATCGGCCAAGCGGGGTAGTGTGATCGTTCTAGAGAATCTACGTTTTAATAGCGGTGAGAAAGCCGGCTCTCGTATTTTTAGTGAAAAGCTCGCAAAGCTCGGTGATATCTATTGCAACAATGCATTCGGAACCGCTCACCGCAGCGATGCTTCGATGGTAGGCGTCCCTGAACTCATGCAGAGTCAGCCACGCGTGGCCGGTTTCCTTCTGCAGCAAGAATTGGCGTTTCTATCTGATGCACTTGAGGACGCTGCCTCACCATTCGTGGCGGTCCTGGGCGGCGCTAAAGTTTCTGACAAACTAATGGCCATTCGGAATCTGCTAGGAAAGGTGGATGTGGTACTGATCGGTGGCGCCATGGCTTACACATTCTTGCAAGCCATTGGCCGTGGTGTTGGTGAAAGTTTGGTGGAAGAGGAGATGCTAGACCAAGCAGAGTTGCTGATTGATGCGGCGGCTGCAAGTACCACAGAGCTCATGCTTCCACGCGACCATGTGGCTGGCAAAGAAATTGAGCCACGCACATCAGTCGAGGTCTTTGCTGATGAAATTGAAGCCGGTTGGATGGGATTAGACATTGGGCCTGAAACTGCTGGTTGGTACACCGATCGTGTGCGGCATGCCCGAACGGTGCTCTGGAATGGTCCAGTTGGCGTTTATGAGATTGAACCATTTGATGTGGGTACGAGGCAGATCGCTGAAGCATGTGCAGCCGCCACAGAGCAGGGGGCTGTCACAGTCCTTGGTGGCGGTGACACCGCCGCAGCGATTAATCATTTCGGCCTTTCTGATCAGGTTTCTCATGTTTCCACGGGCGGAGGAGCCAGTTTGGAGTTGCTTGAAGGCAAGAAATTCCGCAGTGTTGAGCTTCTTGAGGACGAATAGATGCTTCTGGTCCGCTTGGTCTCAATCTGCAGGGACAAGCTCCAATCCCATGGTTGCCAGATCATTTTAAAGAATCTGGGAACAACTGGCCCAGCCATGAATCTGACTGACGGGACTGTGGCTTGGTTCACAGCTGTTTTTTGGCCACAGATTGGTGGCCTGTTGGGTTTTGGTCCTTTGGCAGCGTACAATTTGAATGATACATCGAGGGGCAATTCAGGTTTGATCGGGCTCGGTCTGAAACAAGCTCAGTGAATAACTCTGTAAGCTCCAGCTAATAGCTCTGCTTCGCATCTCAGCTAAAAAGTAAAGCTGAAGTGTGAGCGAAGAAAACGAAAAGGGACACGTCTATGATCCGCATTCTTCTTGCAGCAACAATGACCCTTGCAATCGCAGTTCCAGCACTGGCTCAGTCGAATACGCTTGGAGTTGGGTCTGATGCACCTGGTCTTGCAATTAATGATTGGGTCAAGGGTGATCCTGTTGCAATCGAAAATGACAAGGTTTATCTCGTTGAGTTCTGGGCAACATGGTGTGGGCCGTGCAAAGCAAGCATTCCTCATCTCACCTCACTTCAAGAAAACTATGGCGATGAAGGTCTCGTTGTTATTGGTGTGTCGATCGATGATGAAATCGAGACGGTTGAGAAATTTGTGAAGTCCCAGGGCCGCAAGATGGATTACACAGTTGCTTTCGATAATCGTAAACGTACGCAGAGAGCATGGATGGGGCGCGCTAAGAAAAAGGGAATCCCTTGCTCCTTCCTCGTAGATGGTCAAGGTAAGCTTCAGTTCATTGGTCACCCGCAGGATGAGGAACTTGAAGAGACCATTGAGTTGGTACTAGACGGTCGATACAACAAAACGTTGATGGATGCAGCCAAGCCTCACTTGGCTGAGATTGATCGAGCTCGCAAGGTTCAGGATTTTCGGATGGCTGAGAAGGTTCTTGATGAAGTCATCGCTACTGAGCCAATGGTCTTTGCCCATCTCATGCTCGAGAAATTTGAGATGAAGTTGATTGAACAGAATGATTCCCGTGGCGCCTATCAATATGCACGCGAAGTGATCAATACGCGGCAAATTGAAGATCCAATCATGTTGACTTGGTTGGCGGAAAAGATCGTGACGGATCCGAATATTCCTGATAGTGACCGTAACTTTGAGGTTGCCTTGGAAGCTGCAAATGCTTCGGTTGAGAATGGTCGACCAAATGATCCTCGTACAATTTCAACGGTCGCAATGGTCTATGCTCACCAGGGAAATATTGATGATGCGGTCGATGCTCAGAAGCAAGCTTGGTACAACGCACCACGTAAGCATAAAGAAGAGCAGTATCGATTACTAAAGCAGTACATCGAGGAAAGCGATCGCCAGAAGTCAAAGACTTCAATCCAGTAAAAGAGCGTGGAACGTTTTCCTGATGAGTGAATTGCGGTGAAAGTGGGGGAGTGCGAATAAAGTGGCTCTCAGCACACAGCGAAATATCATCAATCAACCGATCTCTCAAGCGTTGATTGCGCCGTCAATACTCTCAGCAGATTTTGCAAATATGGGTCGCGACTGTCGCCAAGTTCTTGAACTTGGTGCAGAGGTCCTTCATATCGACGTCATGGATGGGCACTTTGTGCCCAACCTCACGATGGGGCCAGCCATGTGTCAATGGCTGCGAGCGGCATTCCCTGATGCATGCCTCGACGTCCACATGATGGTTGATGATCCTGGTCGATTTCTCGATGACTTTGTTGCCGCGGGCATTGATAACTACACCTTTCATATTGAAGCGGTCCCAGAGCCAATCGCACTCATTGAACGCATTCATGATGCCAAATTGACCTGTGGTCTTGCGATCAAGCCAGATACGCCAGCAGCGGACATCCTGCCATTTATAGAGCTGGTGGATTTGGTTCTTGTGATGAGTGTGCATCCAGGTTTTTCAGGTCAAGCTTTCATTCCTGAGGTCCTAGAGAAAACCAGGCAGATATCACCTCTCCTGCGTGAGAACCAGCGGCTTGAGATGGATGGTGGACTCAATCCTGAGACCGCTCCGGCAAGCAAGGAAGCTGGGTGTGATCTGCTTGTTGCCGCCTCAGCTATTTTTGGCGTTCCAGATAGGGAGGCAGCTATCGCAGCATTGCGTCGATAATGCTGGTGTTAGCTTGCTAAGATACGCTGAGCCCTCGGTGGGCTCGTCATGCTCTGGGAGTGAGATGCTCTGGACTGACATGGGACGCAGCACATGCCAAACCGAACTTGGGCCGATGATCTAAAAACACAAGAGGAAGGTCGCAAGTCGATCCCCGAGGGGCTATGGATTCGTTGCCCCGCATGCGCCGGTATTCTCTTTCGTCGCTCAGTAGAAAATAACTTGTGGGTGTGTCCAGAGTGCCAGCATCACTTCCGTGTTTCGGCAGAACAGCGAATTGAACAGCTCGTTGATCCAGGAAGTTTTGAGCCAATGAACGCCACCATGGCGTCAATGGATCCACTGGGTTTTGTTGATCTTAAGCCTTACACCAAACGTATTGAAGACGCCCAACGAAAGACCGGCCAGTCAGATGGCGTGCAAACTGGTCGGGCCTTCATTAAGGGCCGAAAAGTCATTGTGGCCTGTATGGACTTTACTTTCCTTGGTGGATCGATGGGCTCAGTGATCGGTGAGAAGATCACCCGAGCGATTGAAGCTGCGACAGACCATGATTTGCCATTGGTCGTTATTAGCGCCTCTGGTGGCGCACGAATGATGGAATCGGGCTATTCGCTCATGCAAATGGCCAAGACAAGTGCTGCCTTAGCAAGATTCGACGATATGGGTGGCCTGTTCATCTCTGTTCTAACGGATCCAACCACTGGTGGTGTCACAGCCAGCTTTGCGATGTTGGGTGATGTCATACTTGCGGAGCGCAAAGCACTGATCGGTTTTGCTGGGCCCCGTGTGATTGAGCAGACGATTCGACAGGAGCTTCCAGAAGGATTCCAGCGAGCAGAGTTCTTAGAAGAACATGGCTTTGTTGACAGGGTGGTTCACCGTAGTGATCTGCGTAGTGAGATCGGTAGCATCATCGATTACACAGGTAAGTAGAACTGTGCAGCATGGCAGCAGTGCATCACATTATTCAAAACGATGAAAATTTGTCTTCACGGCACCGTCGCTATCAATTGGATCAGCTTCGGCCTTGGTGCGGGCAATGTTGGCCCTGGTGGCTGACCGCGGTAGCGATCTGCGTAAGTGGTATTTTTTTCCTCTTGGCAGTGCCGCCATTGAACCTATGGCCTCTGATATTTGTGGTGTTGGTGCCCATGTCAATGGCAGCCCTCAGTTCACGGCGCCGCTGGCATGCTTTGGTACTGACTTGGATCGTGTGGTTTATTGTTTGGCTGATACTCAATAGATGGATTGGTGATGTCACTGGGCCAGGCTATCCCTTGCTTTGCGCCTACCTGGCGATCTATCCATTGATTTACGTCTGGCTATTTCGCCGTGTTGCTCGGTCAAGGACTTTTGCAAAGCTCCCACTGGCGTTGATCGCAGCCATCCTTTGGACAGGGATTGATTTTGTGCGGGGCAACATCATCTTCTCAGGTGATCCCTTTTACCTTCTTGCTCATCCAACACTTCCATGGGCCAGTTTTGGCCAGTCGGCGGATCTGTTTGGTGCGTATTTTTCAAGCTTTCTAGTCGCATTCGTATCTGGCGGTCTCATGGATCTTGGTGTTGCCTGGGGGCCGCTTAGCAGAGGCCAAGACGCTCATTTAGAGAGCCCGCCAAGACGCTCGCGTTTCATTGGATGCTGGGGGTTCGCATCAGCGATTGTGGTTGTTGTCGTGAATTGGGGATATGGAAGCTACCGGCTTGGTCAAAACGCACAGCTCGAAGCTGGCCCAGCAGCACTGGTGATTCAGACCAATCTTCCTCAGAACAACAAAATTTTTCGTAGCCCTGACCAAGAGGTCGTTGATGTTGATGACATGATTCAGCTGACGCTTGAGGCTGCGACCGATCTAAACCAGCAAGGGCAGCCCATCGATCTTGTCTTATGGCCCGAAACAATGCTGCCTGCCGGTGGCTTGGAACTTGAAACAGCGGCGTGGCTCGCAGACCAGGGCTACTACCCAGGCACGTACTATCTGGAGCTGGCCCAAGCACTACAACAGCGACTGGACTGCCCGCTCATATTGGGGTCTTCGGCGTATCTAGGCATGCAGCTGGAGGGGGAATATCTCCGTCCGTCTGAAGAATACAACGCGGTTTACCTTGTGACAGGTGAACCACCCTATGCTCGCTACGACAAACAATTGCTCACGCCATTTGGCGAAACAATTCCCTATTTGGATCAATGGCCTTGGCTTGAGGAGCAGGTTCTTTCGCTTGGTGCGCCCGGTTTGCGTCTGACACTCGAGGCGGGGAAGAACCAAAGGCCATTGACAGTTCCACAGCAAGATCATCTCAGGATTGCAACGCCAATCTGTTTTGAGGCAACCAATGCCCGGCTGACCCGGCAGCTCGTGAATCAAGATCCTGATCATCCGGCCCAGTTGATTGCAAATCTGAGTAACGATGGTTGGTTTGGCGATGATGTTGGCGGTCGCCAAGCTCATGTACAGGCAGTCCGCTTTCGCGCTATTGAAAATCGAACGCCAATCATTCGCGCGGTGAACACTGGATTGAGTGTCTGGCTTGACTCCAATGGCGTCATCCGTGGTACTGTAGGAGAAGGACGCTACGGCCAGGCACAGAGAGCAGGATGGCTTTGGGCACCAGTGGAACTCGATGCTCGCAAGCCTTTTTATGCTCTGGTTGGTGATATCTGGGGTTGGTTTTGCCTGGTCGCGGTCGTTGTTGTTCTCGTCTGGCTGATGTTGGAGCGCACAAGGAGGTCGCCGACATGTACGGGCAAATTATCTCACTCATCCTGAGATCAATCGTCGTAATGGCAGTTCTTAGCTGTGGCATGTTCCATGCAGGTTGTGTGACTGGGGCAGGCGAACAAGAGTGGAGCACCAAGTCTCAGTCGGTTCTTGAAGGCGGGCCACAGGAACTTAATGTGCCACCAAAAAGGCTCGAGACCCTGGACATGCTGGAGGCCGATCAACGCGGTTATAGGGCGGTTGCTATCGACTTGCTCTATCAAGCCGCACAGTCGGAACATGCACTCTTGAGAGCTCATGCAATGGAGGCAACCCATGGAGCGCCAGCATCAGCGGAGGTCATTCTTGCTGGCGGACTCGCAGATACCAATCGAGGGGTTCGGTTTTCTGCGGCGATGACCATAGGTGATTTAAAGCTTGTTGATTTGGCGCCCCAAGTTGAATTGCTCACGGAAGATGCATCACTCTCGGTTCGTGCAGCGGCACTTTATGCGTTGACGCAAATTGGTCAGGAGGTTGATCTCACACTCCTAGCGGAAATGTTGTTCAGCGGCGACCCTGAGCTCAAGGCAAATGCTGCAATGGTGCTCGGGCGTCTGGGTAATAAGACAGCAGTGCCGGTTCTCAAAGCAGCAATTGGTAAGGGGCTTCAAAGAGTTGATCCAGCTCGTGCTCGCGTTGTTGAAATGCAACTCGCAGAAGCATTGGTCCAGCTTGGCTCTCTCGCTGAGCTCGAGGCGATCCATGCCGCACTCTTTGCACCTTCAGAGCAGGGTGAGCTTAAGGCATTGGCTTGTCAGATCTGTGGGCGATTGAGAGACCGGTCAGCCTTCACGACGCTCATGGCTCTTGCTCTTCGCACAACGCAGCAACAAGAAGCTCCGGAGGTTCGCCTTTTGGCAACAGAGGCGATTGCAATGATTGAGCCACATGAGACGCCGGTTGAGGTCGCGGTGGCTTATTTGGGTGACTCAGAGCCCTCATTACGTGCATTAGCAGCCCTAAGTCTGGGCTCATCAGGTGATCTGAGCCTCTTGCCACAGCTCGCAATGCTGATGGAAGACGAGAATCCTTCAGTCCAGGTGGCCGCTGCAACCGCCGTCCTGCGGCTACCAGTACCAGCCCAGCGGCTTGAAATTGCAGTCCCTTGACCACTGGTAGTGTGATTCAGAAGAAGGCGAATACTCCTGCCTGATTGTGTAGGCATTGCTGCTTTGCTTGCTACAATAAATTGACAGTGTCCAGCTGGGCCTGTAGAAGCGAGTGTTACCATACTGTTTGGTATCGGCTTATCGGGCGTTCCAATGAGCTTGGGGCGTAGAAATGGGACGTGTTGGCGGTTTATAAATCGTATCCAGTTTGCTTAGTTTTCGGATACAAGAACCTCTAACATCATGCGTCCAGGAAATGGTATTGGGAAGACATCTGAGGTTGTATCGCAACCAATGACTTCTTCTCAATCCAGTTATTAGGCAAGGGTCTGACGGTGCATATTCTGACCAAGATCTTTATCGTGCTTGTTACCCTGCTTGCGATTCTATTAGTGCCGCTTGTTGTCGTTAACGCGAAGAACGAGGACACGTATAGGATCCGCTTTGAGCAGGCTGATTCTGCACGAATCGTTGCTGAGGGTAGTCTGACTTCGCAAGAGGCAAGGCATTCATCCGAAGTTTCTAATTACACGCGTGAGTCAGCTGAGTACAAAGCTCAGGCACAGTCACTGCAAACGCAATTAGCAAGCGCTCAGATTGAGATGCGACAAGTTGAGTCCGACCTTGCTGTCGCTCAGGGGCTACGCTCTGAGATACTTGGCAAATTGGCGTCGCTTGATTCAACGATGCGTGCTGGCGGGCAACTGACCGAAACACTCATTTCTGAACTTCGAACCTTGCGAACGCAAGTCTTGAAGGGTGAGCAGCGCAACAGCGAGCTTCAATCAGTCGTGGAAGATCAAGAAAGCCAGCTCATGGTCGCTGAGAAGGCACGCCGTGATTTGCGAGAAGAACTCCACCGCATTCAGGAAATGCAGGCTCGCACCCAGGAGCACTTATCTGAGTACGAAGCACGCTTTGGTGCATTAGAGGTTGCTGGTGGCGGCAGTGCTGATGGCATGGCTCCAAACCGTGATCTAGAGGCAACTGTGGTTGGCGTTCATAGGAGCTCCGATCAGACCTTAGTTGAGATTGATGCTGGCTCCCGAGATGGAATCGAAGAGGGCTGGGTCCTTTCTGTCGGCGACGAGGGCACCTTTATTGGGACACTTCGCATCGTCACAGTCGATCTGAACCGCTCTACAGGGATGCTCTCCCTGGAAGACTCTAACCGTGGCCTTGTTCAGGCTGGACATCAGGCATATGCCATTCAGGGACGTCAATAAGGGCAATCATGAGCGATTTCAACACCCCAACCCCGGCACGTGGCGGCATACTCGATGTTTACTTTGTGCTGCTGATTGTGGCTTTCCTGTTATTGGCTCTTGGGGCCTTCATACAGGCCACAGCCAACATGGCTCAGAGCTCGGTGGGTAATCAGGCTGGTGGCATGTTTACCATCGTTGATCAACGCTAGCGGCAAGCCCAACAGAAATAAGCCTGGGTACTTTTCGATCTTGTCCATGAGGGCGGTTTGAATCTCAGTGATATCGCTGGTTTCCGGTCCTTGGTCCAGATCTGCCCATAGGCGGCTTGTCCACATTACAGTCCAGTCTGGATTTCCCGCTGCATACTCTGCCCGCGTGACGTATGATTGCAGTCGCAGGCTGAGTCATCTTGGGATTATCAGCTAATTATCACAGGCTTGGCAGGAAGCCAATTGCCATAGGCGCGTAACGGAGTGTCGCCTCGTGTTCCTAGACTCACTATTGGGTTGGTTTAGCGTCGACATGGGCATCGACCTAGGCACTTGTAATACGTTGGTATGTGTCCGCGGTGAAGGTATTGTTCTCAATGAACCTTCAGTTGTTGCGGTTAAGCGAGGTACCAATCGCGTATTGAATAACGGTAATGCTGTTGGTTGGTCGGCGAAGGAGATGCTTGGCAAGACTCCAGGATCAATCAGCGCTATTCGTCCCTTGAAAGATGGCGTCATCAGTGACTTTGAGATCACAGAGGCGATGCTGAGCTATTTCATCCGAAAGGTGAACGGCAAGAGTCGTATCTTTGGGCCACGCGTTGTCATAGCAGTGCCCTCAGGAATTACGGCTGTTGAAAAGCGAGCTGTTCTTGATTCAGCAGAGCGTGCCGGGGCTCGTCGGGTGTATTTGATTGAAGAGCCGATGGCTGCGGGTATTGGCGCAGGTTTGCCAATTGCTGAACCAACGGCATCCATGATCGTTGATATTGGTGGCGGTACAACAGAGGTTGCAATTATGTCTTTGGCAGACATTGCCACTTGCGAGTCAGTCCGGGTCGCTGGTGATGACCTTGATGAAGCCATCATCAACTACATGAAAAAGAACTACAACTTGACGATCGGCGAACAGACCGCCGAACGTATCAAGATTGAGATTGGCTCAGCCGCTGATGTCGGTGATCCGCGCACTATTGAGGTGCGTGGAAGGGACAATGTCTCTGGTTTGCCTCGGAAGGCAGATCTCACGAGTGAGGAAGTGCGCGATGCGCTACAGGAACCAGTACAAGCGATCATTGAAACGGTGACGCGCACGCTTGAAAGAGCAGAGCCTGAACTCGCCGCAGATCTCGTTGATAATGGTATTTGCCTTGTTGGCGGCGGCGGTTTACTTCGTGGATTGGATGTGGTACTTGCGAATGCAACAGGCCTGGAGGTGCGTGTTGCTGACGACCCGCTGACCAGTGTCGCTCGTGGTACCAGCATCTATTTGGAAAATCTTGAGGAATGGAAGGCAACCATGGAGTCAGATCTCGATGAGCGCTGAGCTCAATGAGGTACTGGCCATTGAATGCTGTCGATACTGGCTGAAGCCTGAGGGGGCAGGATGCCCATGTTCAGGATCTTAAGAAGGTCAAACGCAGTCTTTCCTCTGGTGATTGTTGCGACGATTGTGGTTGCATGTCTCTCACCAGCGGCATTGCATTGGACCGTGGATGCTTCAGCCTTAATGCGTGTACCTATTCGACCGCTGACTGTTGCAACGAATCAGGCTGCTAGTTGGCTGCGTCACACTGGATCACAGGCAACCTATGACTTTGCAGAAGCAGAGCTTGATTCTCAGGTCTTCGCAACGCTATCGGCGGAGCGTTCGAGATTCGAACGGCTCTATCGAGCACAGCGTCTTCAAAATGAAATCTTGCAGGATCAGCTGAGCCACCTTCAAGGGCTTGACCCAGATCAACTCGCCAGTGGTGCGACGCCAACACTTTTATCAGTACCGATGACGGGGCGTTCTCCGGGGCAGCGGGGCGAAATCTACCAAGTGCCATTGACCAATGACGCCAGGGAACGAGTGATGGTTGGATCGGTTGCGCTCTTTGGTTCGAAGTACCTACTGGGTCGGGTGACAGCACTTGCTGGTACCGACGCGCTGGTCCTGCCAATCGCAAGCAAGACAAGTGGTCCTCTCAAAGCGGCGGTGATTTCTGAGTCTTCAACAGATCAGATCGTCAGGTTCTTAGCGAAGCCTCTCGGGAATGGTTCCTTTCTTGCAAATGTTCCTCAGTCTCATGGGCTTGTGATTGGTAGTGAAGTTGTGCTGGCAGATCCTGCATGGCCAGCATCTGCACAGGGAATGGTCATTGGCCTTGTCATCGACAGTCAGCAGGATCAAAAGGCTGCACTTCGTCAGCAAATTACGATTCGTTCTAGTTATCAACTGGGTGGTGTTGGCGAAGTCGTTCTCCTCGGTGAGGCACCAGCAGGGGGTCGCCAATGAGATGGTGGGTTTTTTTCATTGCGTTGGTGGTGAGTATTGCCTTGGACTTGGCATTCGTTCAGGTCATGCGGATTGACTCGTTGGGGGCCCTGGTGCCTTGCATTACGATCGCGCTGGTCGTTTTCGTGGCGCTTTTTGCGCCCGTTTCAGCGGCTCTTTGGGCAGCTTGGGTTGCTGGCCTATTGCTTGATCTCTCCCTGCCTCAGATTAGTGGGGGGCAAGTGACCTATTTTCTTATTGGGCCACATGCATTGGGATTCGTGGCCGGTGCTGCAGTGGTCTTGCAAATGCGAACGGCCGTCTTTCGCTACCGTGCCCTCACAATCGGTGTCTTGAGCTTGGTGGCAATGATGGCCGCGGGCATCGTCGTTGTAGCGGTTCATGCAGTCCGCCTTTGGCTGCCTTGGACAGATATTTCGCCCGGCCAGGCTGGGCTCGGCCTCCAGCTTGTGAACTTTCTGGGCGTGAGTGTCTACTCTGGCCTTGTAGCCATACCAATAGGCTGGTTATTGAAGTGCTCTTGGCAATGGTGGGGATTTACAGGAAGTGCAAGGACGGTTGTCTGATACAGGTCAGCGGACCCGAAACCGGATAGAGTTTTGATCATGAGTGGTTTAATACTCTTTGATGATGGACGTGGCCAGTTTGGCCCTTTGACTGACTTGCGAGCCAGTTTCGAGCTTCGCACCGGCATGTTCACGACGGCCACGCGGCTCGCTAATTGCTTTGGTGAGCTGCAAGGTGTCATGGTGCCCAACGCCCTGGCGGATCTTGTTGCCGAGCGAAGCTCGGTGCCTGTGAATCGAGCTATTGAAACGGGCACGTCACTTTTTATCAATGGTCGACTTCTTCTTCCTCAAGGGATTGAGAAGCCCCATGTAGGAAGCGCCATTATCGAAGCCGATAGCGGCGCCATTATTGCCGCTCACCTTGCAGGAGCTGACAGCGAGAGCATGGTCGCTACAGGAAAATTACCCGACTCGGTCACTTGCACCGAACTTCCTCTCGGCACGCTTGCTGAATTTCCTTGGCACATCCTGGATACACTTCCCACATCGCTGCTTTCAGATATTGACGAATGTCGCCACCCTGATCCCTTGATGGTTCCAGAGTCGCAGATCATGGGCACATTCCCGGTCAAGGCGCATGCAACTGCTCAGATTGGTGCGGGCGTGATTATTGATGCACGCAATGGTCCGGTGATTCTTTGGGAGCACGCCGAAGTTGGTCCCAACGCAGTGATCTGTGGGCCAGCTTCGATTGGCCCCCACAGTTCCGTTCAAGCTCAGAGTTTGATGAGAGCCAATACTGCCATCGGACCACATTGCAAGGTTGGCGGTGAGGTTGGTGGCACGATTTTTCAGGGGTATGCGAATAAGGTTCACGATGGGTATTTGGGTGACAGTTTGGTTGGCGAGTGGGTTAATATCGGAGCGGGTTCAAACAACTCGAATCTTCTGAATACCTATGACAATGTGACGGCGGTTCTACAGCCAGGTGGCCCACGTCATCGAACCAATCGCCAGTTCTATGGAACCATTTTCGGTGACCATTCCAAAATCGCCATTGGCACACGGATCATGACGGCCGCCGTCATAGGTACGGGGGCCATGATTGCAACGTCGGCGCCGATATCGGGTGTGGTCGGCCCATTTCAGTGGATCACTGATGCAACTCAGCAGATCTACAGATCTCAGAAGTTTGTCAAAGTGGCAAAATCTGTCATGGAACGTCGTCAGGTGGTGATGACGGCCGCCTACGAGGCGGCAATTGTCCATCATCTTGAAGCTGCTCAAGCTGGCACTGCGTCCTAACAATGGCCAAGACTTTCTTTCTTATCGATGGGCATGCTCAATTCTTTCGTGCGTACTATGCCATTCGCGCGGCAATGACATCGCCAATTACCAAAGAGCCAACCAACATGACCTATGGCTTCGTTGGCACTATGTTGAAATTGATTCGCGAATATAAGCCTGATTATCTGGCAGTTGCAATCGATGTCAGTAGCGATACAGAGTCCTTTCGTAACGAAATCTATGCCGACTACAAAGCAAATCGGGAAGCAGCGCCGGATGACTTTCATCCACAGGTAGAGCGATGTATAGAGATCATTGAAGAAATGGCAATTCCACTCTTCGGTCAAGCGGGTGTTGAGGCAGATGATGTGATCGCCACGATCGTAAAGAAGATGCAGCGCGATCATCCAGACATTGATGTGAAGATTGTTTCACGTGATAAGGACCTGACACAACTACTGGCACCTCGTGTTCAGCTGATCGATGTTCATAAGGACGCACCAGTAACCACAGAAGATGTATTCAAAGTTCCTGGAGTTGAACCATCACAAGTTGGTGATGTTTTGGCGTTGATGGGTGATAGCTCTGACAATATTCCAGGTGTGCCTGGCATTGGTCCAAAAACGGCGGCCCAGCTCATCATTCAATATGGCACACTCGAAAATTTGATGGCGAATCTTGATCAGATCAAGGGAAAGCGACGCGAGAACCTAGAGGCCTACAGTGACCAGATTCCCATGAGTCGTCAGTTGGTCCAGCTGCGTGACGACTTAGAGGTGGACTTTGAACTAGACAGTGCCCAGTGGCCTCCAACTGAATTAGACGTCAAGCACATGCAGGGCCTCTTTCGGGACTTGGGCTTCAATGCATTCCAGGATTCAATTAAGAATCTCATTGGCGGGTCAGAGGCAGATGGTGTGAGTACCGCCGAAGGTGGACTCTTTGCTCATATGGATCAGACGCAGGCGGTTGAAGGGGACTATACAGCCATACGGAGTGTCAAAGATCTTAAGGGGCTCATTGCAAAGATCAAAACCAAAGGGTCCATGTCGATCGATACCGAGACAGATTCGTTAGCCATAAGAGATGCCAATTTGTGTGGGGTGTCAATTGCCTTAGAGGCTGGGGCCGGCTACTACATTCCAACCAGGAGTCCGGAGTCCAAGACGCATCTTGATACTGAAACAGTGCTCTCGCATCTTCGGCCAATTCTTGAAGATGAGTCAATCCAAAAAATTGGTCATAATCTCAAATACGATTTGAACATTCTCCGTTCACACGGTGTTGAGCTGGCCGGTCCATTGTTTGACACGATGGTGGCGAGTTATGTAGTGGATGCCACTCGATCGAGTCATGGGATGGACGTTCTTGCCAAAGCGATACTTGATCGCGACTGTATTCCTCTTTCATCATTGATCGGCAAGGGGAAATTCCAGAAGACCTTTGATGAGGTGCCGCTGGAGATAGCCATTCCCTATGCGGCCGAGGATGCCGATGTCACCTTGCAGTTAATGAAGGCCTTCAAACCACAGATCAAGAAAATGGGTCTTGCGGATCTCTTTGAAGAAATTGAAATGCCATTGGTGTGGGTGCTTGCCGAGCTTGAATATAACGGCATTAACGTAGATGCAAATGAGCTTGATCGTCAGCGTGATCACCTTCAAAAGATGATTGACGGACTGCGAGATGAAATTGCTCTTGCGGCGCCTTATCCATTTAATCCTGATTCGCCCAAGCAGCTATCGGCGGCACTCTTTAACAAACCAACGGCGGAGCCACCAGGCCTTGGGCTCAAGCCAATTAAGCGAGGCAAAACTGGGCCATCAACGGATCAAGAAGTGCTTGAGCGTTTAGGAAATTCCCCAGAGGTGGATACACCTTTGCCGCAACTTGTATTGCGTTATCGTCAACTTACAAAGCTCGTGGGCACCTATTTGGTTTCTTTGAAAGAGGCTATTAGTCCTGCGACTGGAAGGGTCCACGCTTCGTTTAATCAAACAGGAACTTCGACAGGTCGGTTGAGTTCCTCTGATCCCAATTTGCAGAATATTCCGATTCGTACCGAGGTGGGCAGAGAAATTCGACGAGCCTTCAAGGCACCGAAGGGGCGACTTTTACTGACGGCAGATTACTCACAAATTGAGTTACGAATTTTGGCACATCTTTCAAAAGATAGAGGGTTGTTGGCAGCTTTTGAGGCTGGTGAGGATATTCACAGCGCTGTTGCAGCCGAGGTGTGGGATATCGCGCTTGAAGATGTCACACCAGAACAACGTGATAGTGCAAAGATGGTGAACTTTGGCATTGTTTACGGTATTACACCGTGGGGCTTGGCCCGGCGTTTGGGGCCAGATTCATCTGTCGAAGAAGCTTCAAATATTATTGAAGGTTACAAAGAACGTTTCTCTGGTATCACTGCGTTTCTTGATGACTGCATTGAGCAAGCAGAGACCAAAGGGTATGTTGAGACCATTCTTAAGAGACGACGTCTTGTTCCACAGATACATGCGCGGCATCCTCAGCAGCGGGCACTTGGCGAGCGGATCGCCATCAACACGGTGGTACAAGGATCAGCTGCGGACTTAATTAAGTTGGCGATGATTTCCCTTGAAGAGGCGTTGCCGAAAGCCTTTCCAGAGGCGCTGATGCTCCTTCAAATTCACGATGAATTAGTGTTCGAGGTACCGAAGTTGCAGGTAGAGCCACTCCGTGATCTCGTTGTGGAGCATATGACAACAGCGCTCGAGTTGGATGTTGATCTTGTCGTTGATGCTGCTTGGTCTTCAGCTTGGATTGACGCGAAATAATGCTCATCATCACGCCTCTATCGTCCTATACAACTGGGCTTCTTGTCCCGAGATAGAAGCAGCCCCGTTTATCCTCGCAATTCGCTTGTTTTATCCTTGCCTCAAGTTCCTTTGGGATGAAAATTGAGGCCTGACGGCGCTGGGCTCTACTGACGAGGGAGCCTGGATGCCTTTGGGGGAAAGTGGAGTTTCACTGCATTTAAGTTTGGTGAGAATGAAGATCGTCATTTCTGTCTGGGGTTTTCTTGGGCAGTTATGGCGAGCGATAAAGCAGATGGGCTCCTGACGGGGGCTGCCAGCTCGGCCCTGCGGGTCTTTGGGGAGGGGCGGCTCGAGCTGACCCAGCCAAGGCGGCTCTCCGTCGGAGTCCTCTCCATCTATCTGGATGGAGGAAAACCGCATTGACCGTTCGAGGTTGAGGTTTCGTTGAGCCCGTCATCGGGGAGGGCGACTGGCACATTGAACCTCAGCCCGGGCGGCCAGGTTTGATGCGGCAATTCTTCTCGGATCCCTCGCTTGCCAGCATGATCTTGACCGCCAGCCTTGACCCCTGGAGGAGTGGTGTTAGATTAAACGCTTGATCCCGAGTTAGAGGTATGATTCTACTCGCTTGGGGCGGTAGCTCAATTGGTTAGAGTTCCGGACTGTCGATCCGGTGGTTGCGGGTTCGAGTCCCGTCCGCCTCGCTTAATGAAAGGCTCAGGGCTTGTCCCTGAGCCTTTTGCATTGCAATCAACATGTTGGTGGTTGAGGTCTTCTTTATTGGAGCCCATTTGTTTTCAGAGAATTGCTCTGAATCAAATGGCCGGCAGCACGGCCTGACGCCAAGCGTATCCAACCCTGGAGCTGTGTTCTTTCCCCTTTATTTCGCCGAGGGGTATATTGCAGCCATGCTTTTGGCGAAGTTCATTGGAAAACAAGCAGCCTCCCCAAGTGGTCTGTTCGGGCAGTTCTTGATGACGCGGATTTTAAACCGAGTCAATGTCAATATGAATCGATTTGCTTTAGATCGTGCTGATCTCTCGGCGAGTGACTACCTACTCGAGTTGGGTTGTGGAGGTGGGGGCCTTGCAAAACGTGCTTTGACAAAGAGTGATTGTGGTTATGTCATGGGTATTGATACCTCTGTCGCATCTATCAAGCACTGTAATCGTCGGTTACGTCGGTCCGTCCATGCACAGCGAGCCTGCTTCGAGCTCGCTCAGGCTGAGCAATTACCAATAGCTGATGCAAGCTATACATGTGTTATCTCTTCGAGCACCGTCTACTTCTTCACGGATCTCAAACAGGTGCTGTTGGAATGTCAGCGAGTGCTCAAGTCTGATGGCAAGATTGTGCTGTGTTTCAACGATGCCAGTTGGTTGCAGAGGCAGTCTTTTGCACGCCAGGGATTTCGCTCCTATGAGGTCGTAGCAATCGAATCGCTGCTTGAGAGCATTGGTTTTGAGAATATATCCACAGAACAACGGCAAGATGCTCTTCAGGGGCTGATTCACTGCACGATTGCATCGCGTTCTTGACACCCTGAGCGATGAGTACAGATCACTTCTAGGCGTATCGAGCTATACTCCTCGACTTCTGGCTCCCTCATGTGAGATCGAAAGGACACGCTTATGTCGCAGTTTTTTATATCTATCCTGATCGTTTCGATTGTGTTGTTGCTCTTTGCAAATAGCAGGTCTGAGGGTGCTTCGGCATATCAGAACGGTGATGCGACCTCATTGATTCCGCGCGCCGTTCTTTTTGGAAACCCACAGCGTGCTGGTGTCGAGATCAGTCCAGACGGGAAATGGATTGGCTATCTCGCACCACTGGATGGGGTACTGAATGTTTGGATCGAGCCTGTCGATGGTGGTGAGGCGCGAGCAATTACCACTTCCGCAGATCGGCCCATTCAAAATTACACATGGGCTCGGAATGGCGATCAGATTTTGTATATGCAGGATAAGGGTGGTGATGAGAATAATCACGTTTATGCAGTGAACATTGACGACTTAAGCGAGCGAGATCTGACGCCCTTTGAAAACACAAGTGCAAGTCTTGTTGGTGGTCATCGAGATCGTCCAGATGAAGTTCTTATTCAAATGAACAATCGTAACCCTCAGTTCATGGATCTTCACCGTGTCAATACACGTAGCGGTAACAGCGAGATGATTTTCCAGAACGATGAAGGCTTTGTGGGCATGATTCCAGACGATGATTGGGTGGTCCGTGCCCGAACACGTATGACGCCTGATGGAGGCACGTTCACCGAGGTGCGCGATTCTATTGGTGGTGATTGGTATGAATTTGCAGCCGTCGGCATGGAAGATGCAATGACGACTTCACCGGCGGGTTTTTCGAAAGATGGCTCAGTCATGTACATGATTGACTCTCGCGGTCGTAACACTGCCGCAGCATTCAAAGTTAAACCCGATGCAGCAGGCAATCACCAGAGTGATGTGATCTACTCAAATGAAAAAGCCGATGTCAGTGACTTTATGAGCAACCCAATTTCGGGTGAGCCTGAAGCAGCTGCAAGTGAGCACTTGCGGAAGAACTGGACGGTTTTGGATCCAGCTATCGATGCGGATATTACTGGGATTGGTCACCTCAATGAAGGTGACTTTGAGGTCATTAGCCGTAGTGGTGATGATCGAACTTGGATCGTTGCTTATGAGCAGGATGCCGGCCCTGTGGCGTATTACCTTTGGGATCGTGATACACAAGCAGGCCGATTCTTATTCACGAACCGGCCAGAGTTAGAGTCATTGCCACTTGCACATATGACGCCTGTTGAAATTGAAGCCCGCGACGGTCTTACGATGACGGCCTATCTGACACTGCCCAAGGGCGTTGAGTCTGGACCGTTGCCAATGGTACTGCTTGTTCATGGTGGTCCATGGGCGCGAGATCATTGGGGTTACAATTCATATCATCAGTGGCTTGCGAACCGCGGTTATGCCGTGCTTTCAGTAAACTTCCGAGGATCAACGGGTTTTGGAAAAGATTTTCTTAATGCAGGTAATCGCCAATGGGCTGGTGAGATGCAGAATGATCTAATCGATGCATGCGAATGGGCTGTTGCTGAGGGTGTCGCCGATCCCAATCGAATTGCAATCATGGGTGGAAGCTATGGAGGCTATGCCACGCTTGTTGGTATGACTGATACTCCAGAATACTTTGCTGCCGGCGTTGACATTGTTGGGCCATCACATGTTGGTACGTTGCTTGCAACGATTCCACCATACTGGGCACCAATGGTGGCTATGTTTGAGTCCCGTGTCGCAGGTACTGATGAAACGGAATATCTTGATCAAATATCACCACTGACACGCGTTGATCAAATTCGCCGACCGTTGCTTATTGGGCAGGGAGCAAATGATCCACGGGTAAAGCTCTCGGAAAGTGATCAGATTGTTTCTGCGATGCAATCTCGAGACCTGCCAGTGACCTATGTGGTTTTTCCAGACGAAGGTCATGGATTTAGAAAGCCTGAGAACAATCAAGCATTCAACGCCGTCACCGAAACGTTTCTGGCGAAACATCTAGGAGGTCGCTCCCAGCCAATCTCTGAAGATGTGACCAACTCGACAGCTCAGATCCGAAGCCTCGGAAATCTTGAAATGCCGGGCATCGTTATCTGGGAGCCATCAGAGGAACAGCAAGATGATCATGGATCGCAAGTAGCAGATTCAATCTCCGTTGAGGATCTTACTGACGACCAGCGAGCTGAGGCAACGCAACAACTAGATGCTATTTATAACCAAGTGCCGGATGAAATGTTGCCTGCCGTCTTAGCGCAACTTGAACAGCAGGAGCCTATGGTTCCAGATGCTGATAAGACTGTCTTCCTCTACATGGTCCAGCAAATAGAAGCGCGTGTTGCTGCCCAATCAAGCGATGAAGATGAGGCGGCGACCCTCACGGAGTAGTTCTGATCAGGTTTTTTATGATTGGATATCTAAAGATCAGTTCAGTGCTTTCATCTGAATGAATCGCGAGTTATGCTAGAGATCGTTGGGGCACGGGCATGTGCGAGGGGACTCGGGAAGACCCGAGTTTGGTAGAGGTGCTCAAGGGTCCCAGCGTTCTATTTATCGCTTGTACGGGTTCCTGGTTGGGTGCGGGAACCAACTGTAGTTCGGACCCTTGTGCTCCCACGGGGGCGTGTTGTACCGGATCAAGTTGCTCTATTACGACAGCCAGCGACTGTAACGGTAATTATCTGGGCGACGGTACAAGTTGTGCGGCAGATCCATGCGCTCCACCTGATCCAACCGGTGCTTGCTGCACGGGCTCATCTTGTAGCGTTACAACAGAAGCATCCTGTAGTGGCACCTATCTGGGCGATGGAAGCGATTGCGGCACCGATCCATGTGCACCGACGGGTGCATGCTGTGTTGGCACCAGCTGTTCTGTCGTCAAGGAATCGGAGTGTAGTGGAGCCTGGCAGGGTGCAAACACAGACTGTGCAAGTGACCCTTGCGCCGCGCCCACAGGGTCAACATTACTCATGGCATTCCGTGGCAACCCAACCATTAATGGCCGACGCTACAAAGACGAAGACATCATGTCTTATGACCCCACGAACGGTGAAACTTCCGTCTACTTTGATGGAAGTGATGTTGGATTTGCTTCGGGTCGTATTCACGCCTTCTGCCTTTTGCCGGATGGAGACATTCTCATTAGCCCACACAAAGCGATGACCATTCCCGGTCTTAGTGGCGGACCGAGTGGCGAGTCTGTCGATGATTCTGACATCATCCGTTTCTCACCGACGAATCTCGGTGGTGCAACGAGTGGTTCCTGGTCATTCTATTTTGACGGAAGTGATGTTGGCTTAACGACAAACGGTGAGGATATTGATGGGTTAAGTGTGCTCTCTGATGGCGCCTTACTCATCTCTACAGTAGGTTCCCCAGGTGTTACTGGACTCAGTTCGTTGAAGGACGAAGATATTGTTCGCTTTGATGCCAGTGCACTCGGCGCATCCACCGGTGGTAGCTGGAGTTACTACATGGACGGCAGTGATGTGGGACTGTCAGCAGACAAGTATCACGATGTTGATGCACTGACTGTATTAACGGAAGGCATTATTTCGCTCTCAACGCTGGGTAATTACAACGTTGGGTCCATCGCTGGTGGTGATGAGGATGTGATTGATTTTGCCGTCACTTCTTTCGGGTCTTCGACGAGCGGTTCGTTCTCATTACTGTTTGATGGTAGCGCTGATCTATCCTTGCCTTCTAACGCTGATATCCTCGGTCTTCATGAAGTTGGTGCTCCATAATCGATCTCACGGTTGCTCCGATGAAAAACAACCCCTTTCAGGCGTGGAAAGCCTGGAAGGGGTTTTTAAGTCTTGCATTTTTGTGATGTAGCTTACTGAAACAAAATCTTTCACGCGATTAGGAATCTTGATCAGTGGTCACCGGAAGCACAGTCTCCGAAGGTTCATCAGTCTCTTCCACTTTGAGTAGGTTGAAAGCACGGGTTTGTAGTTTGCTTAGTTTTGTAGAAAGATTATCCAGCCACGCTGAACGTGCAGCATTGCTATCCGCCGTATGGAGGGTGAGGGCCAGGTAGCGGCTATATCTCATGGCACTGAATTGTGAAATGGACATCAACTCGTTGAATCTCTCTTTGCCAGGCAAAAGTAAAGAGACTGTAGTTGCATTTTTAATTGAGTTTCTTGCACTGGTTTCAATAGCAGGCAAGTACTCATTGTCCATCTGAAGCGATGGATCTTCAGCTTTATATGAATCGAGTTTCTGCACAACTTCTTTCGATAATTTTGAAATGTCCTCGAGTAACTTGGCTAACTCAGCATCGGAGTGCTTAATCTTCAAAATTTCTGAAACCTTGGCTTCTTCTTTCATGACTTTGTAGAGCAAGGCGTATCCAGCATTAAGTTGCATTGCTCCGCTTGCATTGTCAGGTAGTGGGCGGCTGATGTTTGGAGCACAAGAAGACAAAAACAAAGGCAAAGAAATGAAGATCATTAAGCAATGGCGAGTCATTCATCGTTCCATATCATGAAAAAGTAGAAAAGCGAGTTGTTGCAGTCTGCGCCAGTGATCCGTCATCGGTCTTATGGCTTGGTTTGTGCCATGGTTAATTTGAGTAGACCAACGTTAATTGTAACCTCATTCGCTTGGTCTGGTCGGGCGAGCCTGTTTGAGAAGTATTGGTTGTGGTTGAGGTTCAAGGACACCCCGAGCGCGAGGAAACAATAGAAGCCCTTCAATGACCATCCAAATCTGTAGGACAATTGTAATTGTTGCAATTGCAACGAGCAGCCACCTTTCTGCTTCATACCAACTATCGGATCCGTCATAACCGATGTAGGCTTGCTGAATCATAGCCCAGGTGGGTAAGACAATCATCAGTAGAAGCGGCAAGACTAGGAACCAAATAGGTTTCTTTCGTCGCCATAGATAAAAAGCAATCACAAGAAATGCGAGGCCGGCAAGCATTTGGTTGGTGGCACCAAACATCGGCCACAGTAGTAACCCTCCAGTGCCAAGTTGTGCCCATGACCAAGTATCGCCTAAGGGTACCGCTGCGAGTGAGGCTGCGACAACGACAGCAATACCGGTAGCAATATAACGATTAGCGAACCAATATTGAGGCGATAGAGGCGTGGGCATACGTTTCTTCGTCTTAGCCTGTGCCCCTGTCATTGTTCGGCCGAGTTCATGAATGACATAACGCTGAAGCCGAGTTGCAGTGTCAAGTGTGGTCGCAGCAAATGAAGCTACAAAGACACCCATGAGTGCCAATCCGACAGTCGCTGGTATGCCAATCGCGCCAAGGAAGTTGGATGCTCCTTCAACGAAGGCCCCGACTGTTTCTTTGAGACCCATGGAGTCCCAGCTTGTATAGCGTGCATCCCATGCAGCACTTCCAAAAAGGGTGGAGCCATCTGCTGCGGTAACGCCTAACCCAATTCCAGCTGTGCAGGCCAGAATCACTAAAGTTGCCAAAAAGCCTTCTGTCAACATGCTGCCAAAGCCAATCAGCGGCGCGTCCGTCTCTTTGCGGAGTTGCTTGCTGGATGTTCCGCTTGCAACAAGGCAGTGAAAGCCACTGATGGCTCCACATGCAATGGTGATGAATAGAAAAGGAAAAATCATGGGGGCGCCAGTTGGATTGGGATCAAACGCTGGGGCAACAAGCTCAAGAGGGGGGCGTACATGATCTGGCCCAACGCTGGGGCCTCCAAGCAGTGCTGCTGCCACAAGGCCGACAATAATGAGAGCTAATGCGCTGAGCAGCTGTATTGAGTTAATGAAATCACGGGGTTGAAGTAGTGTCCAAACTGGAAGCACAGATGCAATAAAGCAATATCCAAGCAAGACAATGACCCAGGTCATGGTTGGCCATGAAGCAAGTGTCTGGTTAAAAGTGCCCAGCCATCCATCGTTGCCAAAGATGACGCTGAGATACATAATCGCCAATGCAATGATTGATGGGATCAGTAGTGATGCGCCCTGCTTTCTGATGTAACGTCCTAAGGCGATTGCGAGTGGAATCTGAATGACACAAGGAAATATAGCCTGGGGAAACTGTTTGAACACGCTTGAAATGACAAGGCCAAAGATTGCCAAAACAATCGTCAAACCTATGGTGAGAATAAGCAGAAACAAAACGCGAACGCGTCGGTTTAGAATTCGACCAGCAACATCACCAATAGAATCGCCACGACTACGCAGGCTGATCACAAGGCTTCCGAAGTCATGTACGGCGCCAATGAATATCGAACCCAAGAAGACCCAGAGGAGGGCCGGGACCCATCCCCAAAGTACAGCGATGGCCGGTCCAACGATTGGACCTGTGCCGGCAATTGAAGTGAAGTGATGCCCAAAGACAACCGAACGTGATGATGGGACAAAGTCAACGTCGTCTTGTTGTGCCACAGCCGGACAAGTAGCGTGAGAGTCGAGCTTAAAAATTTTACGGCTAAGCCAACGTCCGTAGGTGTGATAAGCGATGACAAAACCAACGCCAGCCAGTATTGCGATCAGTAGAGTCGACAAAGGGTTGGTCTCCGTAGCAGCTCGATCAACCAGTAGATCTTTGAGGTTATTTCAATAATCAGCATGTCATCAGGTTTATCGGTTAAGACCGATCACGGTTGTGACAATGGTGCTGCTTCTTGGCCTGTTTCGGAGTCGGTTTCAAAATCAATTGTGAGCGTATTTTGAGGCGTATCGATCTTAAGGCCTTCAAGCACTGTTATCTCGGCTTGTCGCCCTGTCTGATCTTCAATAAGGACGCGATAGGGCCCGGGGCCGGGGACGCGAATTGAAAGAGGATCCTCTGGCAAGCGAAGCGACGCAATGAGATCGTTACTCTGAATATCAGTGACCTGAAGACTGGGGCGTATGGCATTAACAGTACTGATTGGTGGCAATTTGTAGACCCATGAAGAACCGTTGTTATCAAATTGACTGAAAGTAATTGGCCATCCTTCGTAAGGCTTTCGATTTGGATGGTCGGGTGTTGCCCATCTGGGCCAAGCGATCATAGAGATCTGTCTGGAAGACGGGTCAAACGTCACAACACCATAGCCAGGTACCCGGTCATGTAGTGCCACTGGTACTTCCCCAGTTTTTCGAGGGTTTGATGCTGCGAGCACAGTCATGTGGTTCCCAAATCCATCAACAAAGTCACCGGTATATCGAGGCGCGTTGGGCGCCCTGTTGTGACCGGCAGTTTGAGGCATCCACCTTCGCGGCCATGTGTTGGCAATCGCAGGTGTTGAGAAGCAATAGCCTGCATCGCGTGGTTCATCAATTCCATATTGAAGCGCTAAACCTAGATGTTGATCACCACAGATATGAAAAGGATATGCTGGACGCATGGCGCGCAAGGCACGGTTACGACCGGATGCGGGCCAACCATTTGAATCACCATCAGCACAAGGCTGATCATTTTTTGGGTATTGACCTGGTTCGAAAATGGTGAGACCTGGTTGTGAGCCACCACCTTTTTTGGGTGGGAGTGTTTGAGCACATGCAAAGGGTGTTTGAGAAAGTGTGACCTTCATCCAAGTATCTCCTGACCAGTTGCGGGCCCATCGATCAAGGAATGCCTCCTGATCTGAGCCAAGCAGCGGGATGGATGGATCATCGGCTTGCGTGCGAGGGTTAAAGCCCTCGGCTTGAAACCAACCATTCTTGACTTTGCCGTCGGGTACTGCAATCGCGGGTGATTCCTTGAATTGACGGTCATCCAGGATCGCCATACTGAGGCCGCCATAATTTAAGTCTGTGAAGTAGACAGAAATGTCCTGCGCTGCAGGTTCTCTTGCAACAGATTCAGGCAGATGGCTGGTCTGGGTTCGATGAACTGCATTAACGAAACGAGCTGTTCTTCGATAACCGCCACTATCTTGGGCGGTCATGCCGGGCGTTGCTTTGGCTTGACGACCACCAGCACCCCAGAGATTTCCATGATAAACATCATGATCATCAGGAATCGTAATACATGGTCGACTGCGAGCAAGATCACCAAAAGCCCAACACCAGTGCGACCACTTATAGAGGTAGTCTAGAATGAAAGCGTCTTCTGACTTCTGGCCCGATGGGGTGAGGTCACCTTCGTAGATCTGATCACCACTGAAATACAGTAAATCAGGATCACATGATTCTACGCCCGCCACAATGTCTTGATGCGGAAACCAAAGTCCATCTGGATTCCACTTTAATCCACCAGTGTATGTCTTATGGCAAGTCAGGGCTGCCATCACAATTGGTTGATCAGCAGATGGTTCTGCAGCGATCGTTCCTTCATAAACATGTTGCACAGAATGTCCATCCGTATCAACTAAGTTATAGACGAGTCGATAGGGATGAGCCTGTGTCATATCGACGCCCTGGACTTCAAAAGTCGCTGTTCGAGAATCTGGATCAATCGTGGCCTGATCTACTTCCACCCAGAGGATGTCTTTGTTTTTATTGTCTTGGAATTGCAATGCAACCGTTTTGGAATCGTGCTTTCCCAGTGGTGGCATCTGTGCAGTCATCCGAAGTATTCCATGCTCAAGTGTGTACAGGCTGCACAGAACAGGACCGAAGTGTCGGTGTTGATGCGTGACAATCGCTGGTCCCTGGCCATGCAGTCCAGAAAACCAGTGTCCTTTCTTAGATCCCTTTGGCCCGTGATGGGAGACCAACGCAATAGAACCATCGATCATATGAGCAGGTACATTCTTCGCGCGACACCGACTCAGCTCTCGATTGGTATTAAGATCCGTCGCAATCAGTGTGATGTCGTATGCTGCCCCGCGAGGCTCTGCAGTGAGAATGAGTTGAAATTGGTGAGGGCCGACATCATTTGGATGTGTGTTATCTGCTTGACTGCACTCTTGATCTTCTAGCAATGGAAGGTCGTCTAGAGAGACGGGGCTTGAAATTGACCACTGACTCTTGCTACCCAATGATTGGGTATTGTCACGTAGAGAAACTTGTCCTCGATGATCAACAACGGCTAATGTGCCCCCATCAGGCGCAGGCGCGTGATGGACCAATGCAGTCAGTCGATAGTCGATTTTGTCGTTGCCCGCGCCTATTAAAAATCCACTGAAGGCATTTTCAGCATTTGGTGCTTCGGCATCGATTGGGCCAGTATCAACTTTGAGTTCAAAAGCATTCGGGGTCGAGTCAATCGAATGTGTCAAGATATGACATGTTCGAACCGGTAATCGATTATGAGTTTCATGACACTCAAGCCGGCCATCTACAATTTGCCAGTCCTGTAGTCTGTTGGTGTGATACCCGGGCCCAATCCAGATGCGATTAGGTGCTGTCGACCAAGTATCTTTCAGTTCATCAGCTGAACTTGAATACGTAAAAAAAGCGATCAAGAAAAGGAGTGCAGTCGAGCTTGGTATCTTCATTTGTGTAAGGGTCGTTTGCTCGATCTATTTCGTCAATGGTAGATCGTGGAATTTAATTGGGAATGGCTTTGGAATAGAAAAACGGCTGCCAAAATATGGCAGCCGTTGAGCGGCCCCAACGAGATTCGAACTCGTGTTTCCAGGATGAGAACCTAGCGTCCTAGACCAGACTAGACGATGGGGCCATTGAGACTGGATCAATTCCACATCATAGCAATTCTAATGGCTTTGATCCGCTGCAATAAACACATAGCCCAGGCGAGGCATTGGTGGGCACCCGAATGACATCAATTTGTCCGCATGTCAGATTGCTCGGCCCTGACCATCGTCTTGAGCACCACTGTTCTGGTTGAACTGTTGCTGCATCTGCTCTTGCATCTGTTGGAATTCTCGGTTGAAGTCCAACATTTGTTGCTGCATCTGCCGCATGTGATCTGCCGGTGTTATCGTGGCGGCCGACCGCCGCCTCCCGATCGCTGACGCCGTCGGTCAATCATTGTTTGGAACTCAGCGGCATCGAGGTAGCCGTCACTGTTGGCATCGAACATCTCGAATCGCTGTTGCATGCGTTGGGGCGCTTCATCGAGTGCGATCTTGCCGTCACCATCACGATCCATACGGGAGATCATCTGTCCAGCATCTTGGTCGCTGCCTTGTTGACCGCGGTCCATGCCACGATCACCACGCCGTTCACCCCGTTGGCCTTGTCCACCGCCTCGATTCCACCGTCCTTGCGCCATGCCGCCGGCTCGATCGCGTTCAAGAGTCACTCTATAGGTTTGAGAGACCGGCTTGCACCAGCCTTCCTTCGCGGAGCATGCGTAGTACATGACATCGAACTCAATAGGCGTTCCTATTGGCCAGTTGCTGACATCGAGTAAGAACTCCCGTGGATCAGAGTCCGTCGCAGGTTCGACTTTGGGGCCAGCACCATTGAGAGGCGTGATCTCAATGCCCTCCGAGGCCTTCAGTGTGAACTTGACTGGATCTACCAGGTTATTCCAGTGCACACCGTGAACAGTATCAAGATGGAAGCCAATGTACATTTTTCCGTCCTGGCCTTGGAGTACTGATGGATCGACTTCAGCACGAAGTTTCACATAGAACTCTTGCTCGCTCTTCTGAGGTTCCGTTTTCAGAGCGATCATTGTTCCTGGCACCTGTATACGTGGGACCACTGTGCCTGTGTTTCGATATGGACGGCTAAATGGTGGCACACCAATAGACTCGGGCGTTGAGATTGTCTCGGTCGGACCGACTAGATCACCAAGAGCGGCCCGTAATTTTGGCCCATCAGCCCAACCCGAGACATAATCAATCGTCCCATCACTCTGTAATACATAGGCAGCGTTCGGTGATCCGCCGAGTACGGTTGAGACACGATTGTCGATCGGATCTGCAACAAAGGGGATCTTGTTTTTGAGTTGTTTCTGAGCTGCGTTGATTTGGGAAAGGCGCTCTTGAAGTGTAAAGGGCTGTATCCAACCACCGTTCTCTGGATGCGCCAGTGATTTGTAAAGGTAGACAAACGAAACTGGATGTCCTGTACTTTTATAATCATGCGCAATCGCTTCAATATCACGATGGCTCATAAGAAACTTTGGGCAAGTTAAACACCCAGTGATCAAAACAATCCGGCCATCCTTTGGAACGAGTTTTGCAAGAGTGGTAGGGGATCCATCGGGTTGGTAGACGACCAGATCATCAAAGTCGGCAATCTTTGATCCAACACTGATCCGGCCTTTGAGCGGATCTTGCCCTTGATTTCTTCTTGATCTCTGCTCTCGTCTCGGTGGTTCAACAGTTTGATCTATCGGGGCAGCTTGGTTTGGTGGGACGACGGCAGGTGAAGCATTGCTTTCATCCTGATTGGCGAAGAATGTGTCGGTATGCCATTGTGGAGCAGATAAGGTGTCTCCATCATTTGCTCTCGAGTCGTTTATGAGAATGCCTTGTGCATCAATCCGATCACTCTGTGCCTGCACTTGCACGGGCAAAAAAAACAGCAACACAGTGAAAGAGAACAAAACAAGTTGTTTGCAGTTATTCATTGAATGACCTTTTTATGGCACTGGTAGAAGGTATTAGGTCCACTTTAAGTTGATCCCGGACTGTAGAGATGGGACAAAAAATGTTTTAGTAAGTTAGATTAGAATCTCGAAGACCTAAAACGTCTGTTCATCGTGGCACCACTTAGATCGAAGTATTCTGACAGAGGTAATTCAGGCATGTTGGGAATTCCCCAGATGGTCAAGTCTTGCACCGTCCTAGTGGTGTTTTTGATCAGTGATGGCTTGAGTTGGGCTGACCAGAGTCGAGGCCTGGTGGATCTCCAGCTACCGCCTGGTTTTGTGGCGGAGCATCTTGCCAGAGCTGAGCCCGAGCAAGGATCTTGGGCTTGTTTGACCTTTGACCATCAGGGACGACTGTTACTGTCGGCCCAAAATGGGCCCCTCATGCGCGGCACGCTCTCAAAAAAAAATGCGAGTGCAATCAGAATAGAGCCCCTCTCAATACCGTTCTCTGGCGCTCAAGGGCTCTTAGATATTGACGGCGTGCTTTGGCTGAATGTGGCACAGATGCCAGACAACAATGGCGGACTTTGGCGTTTAGTCGATACAGATCAGGACGACTATTACGATGCAGCAACGAGAATGGTGCGTTGGGGTAACAACTCTGAACATGGCCCCCATGGTCTGGTTCTTGGTCCTGATGGTTGGATCTGGGCGGTGAATGGAAATTACACCGGCGCACCTGGCAACTTGCTGGACAGTTCGGCCTATCGAAATTACCAACACGACATGCTTGATCAGATTCCAGACCCTGGAGGCCATGCCGTAGGCATCAAGGAGCCAGCTGGTGTGGTCTATCGTGTTTCAAGCGATGGCAAGCAGATAGAGATGGTGGCCGGTGGTATGCGTAACCCTTATGACATTGCATTTAATGATAAGGGTGATCTGTTTACCTATGACGCTGACATGGAGTGGGATTCGGGTACGCCTTGGTATCGAGCGCCACGAATTTTGCATGTTGTTTCAGGTGGCGAGTATGGATGGCGATCCGGGAGTGCGAAGTGGCCAGAGAACGTTTTGGATATGGTGCCGCCCGTTGTTGAAACAGACGTTTCCTCTCCAACTGGAATTGCCTTTGGGTACGAAACAAACTTTCCTGAGCCATGGCGATCAGCGCTCTTTGTTGGTGATTGGGCATACGGCCGTATCTTGGCTGTTGAGATGAACCAAGAGGGTGCTACTTACACTGGGAAGTGGCGAACCTTTATGGCGGGAAGGCCCCTTAACGTGACAGACATTGCCGTGGGGCCGGATGGAGCCTTGTATCTTGTCACTGGGGGGCGTGGCACGCGTAGTGATCTTTATCGCGTTTCTTACAGAGGTGATTCAGGTGTTGGAGAGGTTGAGCCAGTGGTTCAGACCGATCTTTCAGCCACGATGCAGCGCCGCCAGTTGGAGCAGCTCCATCGTCAGGCTGATCCTCGTCAATTGGAGTTTATATGGGCATCACTCGATCATTCTGATCGCTCTGTTCGCTATGCAGCCCGCGTAGCGATAGAGCGACTAGACCCGACATTATGGGCGGCCAAAATAAATGATGATGTGTCTATCGATCGTCGCCTCTCTTCGCTACTTGCACTTGTGCGCATTGGTGAACATCAGCGAGACATTGAAACCGTGCTTTCTCAATTGGCGCAGATTTCGAATGAGCAACTTACCACGCATCAGCGAATGGGACTCTTTCGCACGCTTCAGGTTTTACTTAGTCGCTGGCCAATTGAATCTGACAGTGATCGAAGATTAATTTTGTCAATGATTGATGGTTCATACGAAAGCAGCGACACACGGGTCGTGTTCTTAGCGCTCGACATTGGTGTCACACTTGAAGATGAAAAAGTTGTTGGACAGCTGCTGCGCGTACTTCGTCTGTCGGTGTCACAAGAGGACCAGATTCATGCTGCAACCATGCTACGCCGCGTACGCCATGGCTGGACGGAAGAGCAGCGTGCGCTCTATTTCAATTGGCTGGCTCAAGCTCGTTCTTTTGATGGTGGTAGGAGTTTTGGTGGTTTCTTAGATGTGATAGAAAGAGATGCTCGCAGTGGTTTGACAGAGGCGCAACGAGCCGACCTTGCGGAAGCCAGCTTAAACAAATCGATGAGGCAGATCTCAACCACGCCACCTCCACCAATGGTTCGAGCTTGGATTTATGATGAGCTGGTGGAGCACCTCGACCGTGTTTATGACACGGATCGTGATATCAGGCATGGTGAACAGCTCTTTCAGCGGGCTCAGTGCTTATCTTGTCATCGGATGAATGGGCAAGGGGGGCGGCAGGGTCCAGATCTGACTGGTGTGGGGGGTCGGTTTTCTGCCCGAGATATCCTTCGTGCGATCATTGAGCCATCAGATATGGTGAGCGATCAATATCGTCAGGTCACACTGTGGTTGAGTGATGGAACGGGTGTCACTGGTAGGGTGGTAGGCGGTGATACGACTGTTGTCGAAATTGACGTCGATCCATATGGAAATCAGCGAGAGCGTGTTAATCGTTCTGACATTGTCGAAAGAGAGATGGTTCCGACCTCCAGTATGCCGTCAGGCCTGGTCAATCAATTGACCCGAAAGGAGATTCTGGATCTCATGGCATTTCTTCTCAGTGCTGGTAGCTATGATGAAGTAGGGACACAAAATGACTGACGCGATCTTGATTCTCGTGGCCATTGGATTAGGCATCAATGTGGTGCTGGTGATTCTGCTTCTTCGCCGTGTGAGCAATGATACGAAAGAGCAGTCAGCGGTTGATCTTGATGGCGCATTCGCAGATATCAAGCAAGAGGTCGAACGATCTCGTGGTGACGCTCTTAAAGTAGCGCAGGGGCTACGTGAAGAAGTTTCTGGATCGCTTGGCAAGGTTAATCAGACCCTGATTGATGCAATATTTCGACTCACTGAGAGTGTTGAAAAGAGAATGCAAGTTCTCCAAGTAGATAATCAACGGCAATTAGAACGCATACGTGTTACGGTCGATGAGAAGCTACAAGGCACGCTTGAAAAGCGACTCGGTGAAAATTTTAAAATTGTCGCTGATCGATTAGAGACCGTGCATCGAGGGCTTGGCGAAATGCGTGAGCTCGCGACCGATGTTGGTGATCTAAAGCGGGTACTAACGAACGTAAAAGCTCGGGGTATGTGGGGTGAGCTTCAAGTGGAAAGCCTGCTTGAACAAGTCCTTACGCCAGATCAATACGAGAAGAATGTCGAGACTGTGCCAGCTTCCAATCGCCGCGTTGAATTTGCAGTTAAATTTCCAGGAAGTGACCAAGGATCAATCCCACATGTGTGGTTACCAATCGACTCTAAATTTCCGCGTGAAGATTATGAGCGGCTCTTAGCGGCTGAAGAGCAGGCTGATCCAGAAGCAGTGGCTTCAGCGCGAGCGTCGCTCTTGCAGTCAATTTATCGCGAAGCAAAGTCAATTCGCGAGAAGTATGTGTCACCACCGTACACCACGGATGTTGCCATACTGTTTTTACCTACCGAAGGTTTGTTTGCAGAAGTGCTTCGTGAAGGTCAAACGATTGAGCGGCTTCAGCGTGAACAACGAGTTGTCGTGGCTGGACCAACAACTTTGTCAGCTCTATTAACGAGCCTTCGTATGGGTTTTCGTACACTTGCAATTGAAAAGAGATCGGGCGAAGTTTGGGAGCTGCTCGGTACAGTGAAGTCAGAATTTGGGAAATTCGGTGATATACTTGATCGCGTTAAACGCCAACTTGATACTGCAACGCGAAGTATTGAAGAGTCTGGCGTTCGTTCAAGGGCTATTGAACGAAAGCTTCGAGATGTGAGTGAACTGCCCGCGTCTTCTGCTGGTGATAAATCGCAAATGCCTGAAATTCAGAAAGATCTCAAAGAATTTCTTGATGTGCCTGCTTCGGGGAACGATTAGCCTGGCCCATTGCCATCTACTGGAGTTGGCTTTGGTAACTCTGGAATGGGTTGAACCGCATTAGATGAGCTGCTGTTAAACGCCTTGTTCATCTCATCCTTGCTCACAGATTTTAGGGTGGTTTGTTGGTAGCGAACCATTTTGGAATTGATGTCTTGGCGCCAGATATTCCAGGTGAGATTGCCATTCTCATTAATTTTTATCGTGCGTTTCAGCAAAGTTTTTTCGCGACTGAGCGGGTTTAAGAATTTAATAACCCATGTGAAGAGTTGTTTTTCTTCGTCCCATTCTCCAGTCCCAATAATCGGTGATGTCAGCGTGCTGAAGATCTCGTAGAAGCTGTATTTATTTAACATCTGGTCATGACCAATGAAAATATAGCCATCCTCTGTGTCGCCATTTTCATTGATGTATTTAAAATCAAATTTTACATACCGCTTGCCTAGTTGCCACTCGCTTTCACAAATGCCGTTAAGTTTTATTGGTTGGCTTCCAGGAAATGCCCAGAAAATTTGCTCCCAGGTCCAGTATCCAGTCAACTTTTGCATTTGTTTGAGATCACCATTCGGCTTCGCATAAGCCATCTGATTATGTGTGAGCAACTGTGCAGAAGAAAAGTTTTCTGGCAATCCCGCACCATAGGTGATTTTTTTATTGCAGCCAGATGTTGCTGCAATAATCGCCAAGAAGACGACGGCAGAAACAGTCCAAAAACTACCGCGTGCATTTCGAACACTCATGACATTCTTCCTGATTAAAAGCCAAATATTAAAAGCGGTCAGCATGAATAAAAACAACTGCTGACGGGGACTGGATCGTACTTGGTCTAACTGGGTGGCACAAGGCAGTGGTTCATGAGGGGCCGTTATAATTGAGCGGTCATGGCTCGGAGGAATCGTAGGGAGCTTCTGTCGCGTGTTCATACTCAGCATCTGGTTTCTCTTTCTTCTATGTTGCCGTCGCGAAAAAAGTGGCGCAGTAGCCATGCTGCTGATACTAGGCGGCACAGTAAGCTGCCAACATCGCCAGCAGTATCCCGTTGATTTATCTGCGTGCTTGAAGCCAATTGATGATCCTATGCATTTGAAGCCACTCTTAGAGAGCGCTTTTGTTGCTGCTGGGCCACAAATATTTGTGTCTATTCAGCGCACGCTTACATGGACGGGGTCAGATTTGGCGAGTGACCATTTGTCTCTTGATTCGTCGATGATTGGTGCGGCGGCCACCCGACAAGGACTGATGGAAATGAGGCGTGCACTTAATGAATCGACGAGTGCATCCAGCTTTGCTGATTTCGTTCTCGAGCATTTCTCAATTTTTCAGGCCATTGGTAATGATGGTGCAGGTGAAGTTCTCTTTACCGCATATTTTGCACCCTCATATGCTGCGAGTCATAAGCAGGGCCAGCAGTATCAATGGCCCTTGTATAGCGAGCCATCAGGGAGTGTAGATGTAACAAAATTATCTCGGCGGGAGCTACAGCATTCTGGCGTATTGGACGGATATGAAATTGCCTGGCTTGCAAATGAATTAGATGCTTATCTTGTTCATGTCAATGGTTCAGCTGAACTTACTATGACTGATGGATCGGTCATGTGTGTGGGACATGTCCGCACCAATGAGTTTCCATATATGAGTATCGGTAAGAGACTCATTGCAGAGGGTTATGTATCGGCTGATAAAATGAGCATGCAGGCAATAAGACGCCTACATAACAAAAACCCCAAGGCTGTTTCAGATATGATGGTGCAGAATGATCGGTTTGTTTTCTTTGAAAGTATTCCATCCGCAGATTTCCCTCGCTCTGCTCTGGGGATCGCATTGACTCCGGAGGCCTCGTTTGCAACGGATCGCTCGTGCTTCCCTCCTGGCGGTTTGGGGCTGATTTCCACGACCATGCCCTCGTCTGAGGGGTGTCTGGAGTCATTTATTCGCATTATGGTTGACCAAGACACTGGTGGTGCGATTCAAGGGCCTGGTCGAGCGGATATCTATCTTGGGATTGGGGCAGAAGCTGGAGCTCGAGCTGGTCTTCAAAAATCGAATGGGACTCTTTACTACCTCCTGCCTAAATCGGTGAGTCAATGACTGTTACTCAGTTGCTTGGAGTATCCTATTGTCTCTCCATCGAAACGAAATCATGTACCTCATAGGCTGTCCGTAGCGTCCAAATTTAAGACAAATGGTCCTGATAGAAATTTGGTTAAGGAGTTCTAGGATGCATCGTTTTCTATTCCGAGTGACGATCTGGTTTGCATGTACTGGCTTGCTCACAGTGCCCGTTAATGGTTTTTTTCAGGATTCAGCTGAGCCAGCTGAGCCAGCTACTGATCCACTGGTGGTGCCACCCGCTCCAGCTGCTGAAGAGGAATTGGCTTCTGAGCAAGTTTCAAAAACAGAAGCCACAGGGGAGACCTCAAAATCTGATGACCCGAATTCTATGTCCATACAAACAGAAGAGGTGCCAATAGGATTTGACTCTCTATTTAATGGCAAGAATCTAGACGGATGGTTTATGAGCTTCGATGGGTTCCATCGTGCGAATAATTTAAAGCACGTAAGTTACGAAGAAGCGCGGGCAAAAGCTCTGGATGAAATGAGTTCTGTTTGGAAAGTAAGTGACGGGACTATTGAAAATCTAAAAATGGGCGGCAATTTGGTTAGCGAGAGAGATTTTGAAAATTTCGAGTGCTACATCGATTGGAAGATGACTGGTGATGGTAATAGTGGTGTCTACCTGAGAGGCATGCCACAGGTTCAAATTTGGAATGACCCCATCGGATCTGGTGGCTTATCCAATAATAAGGACTTGTTTCGTAATCCAATGGTCAATCGTGACAAGCCACCTGGTCAGTGGAATCGTTTGCACATTCTGATGTACGGTAACGTTGTGACAGTTGTTAATAATGGCGGTTTGGTTGTCAACCAGGGCGCCATGGAGAATTACTGGAACCGCAGCGCCCAGCCTGCGAATCAAGGGCCCATTGAGTTACAGAACTCTGAGGGCAACATTGCGTTCAGAAACATCTTCATTCGAAGTGTTACAGACGAGAATGTAATTGATAGAGAGGTTGTATTACAGACCGGTCGGAAAGTCACAGTTGAGGAGGGTGGTTTCTCATTAAATAAGGTTCTAATTCCAGTTAAGAATCTGAAGGCTGGAAAGCTGGTTCTTGAGGGCATCTACAATGAGCCGATCACAGCTTACATTGAAGCAAGCGAAGGAAAATCGTCGGGTGAGACGGCTGCTGAAAAACCGGTCGTTTTATTAGAAGTGGTTTCTGTCGGTAACAAGATTATTATTAGCATTCCAGAGTCAATGCAAAAGCGAGAAGATTTGGTCGTTAATCTACAGATTTTGGGGATATTAGCTCAGTTGCCGGCAGAGAAATTAACAAATGATTCAGCCGAAAAATGAGCGGCTATATTAAGTTATTAAACGAATAAGATGTGTCCCATCAAGTACTGAGAGCAAGGTAAAATACGCAGGATGCAATACGGCTTCGTAATCGATCAAGATGCATGCATTGGCTGTCACGCCTGTACGGTTGCATGTAAATCTGAGAACGAGGTTCCGGTTGGCAAGTTTCGTACATCGGTAAAGTACGTTGAATCGGGCGTGTTTCCTGATGTGAAGCGGAACTTTCTAGTACAGCGATGTAATCACTGTTCAGATGCGCCGTGTGTCACCATTTGTCCTGTCAATGCATTGGAAAAAAGGCCAGATGGAATTGTTGATGTTGATCGAGATGCATGCATTGGCTGCCGAGCTTGTATGCAGGCTTGTCCCTACGACGCTATTTACCTAAATGAAGATAAGGGCGCGGTTGAGAAGTGTCACTTCTGTGCACATCGCGTTGAAGTTGGCCTTGAGCCAGCATGTGCCGTTGTGTGCCCTGTCAATGCAATCATTGCTGGAGATATGAGCGATCCAAATTCGGCGCCCGGTCAAGTGCTCAGTCAGCATGAGACAGTGGTTCGCCGTCCGGAGCAAGAGACGGGTCCGAACGTGCATTACAAGGGCGCCGATCCCCTGGCGCTCTATCCTGGCCGTGTTGAGCGACCGCCAATGTATATGTGGAGTGATCGGCCGCCTGCGAAGGCTGATCAGTGGCCTTCGTCTGTACCCTTAGAACCAGATGCCCGCGTTGTACTTGATGTTGGGCATGAGGTGACATGGGGTTGGCCAGTCGCGGCCTATCTTGTGACAAAAGGGCTTGGTGCCGGTGCTGGAATGGTCGCACCGTTTCTTGGAATGATGGGTGTTGTCGGTTTTACTCAGCAGTGGCTGCCTGAGATTGTTGGGCTTGTGTTTACCATTTTGACGCTCGGGCTACTTGTTGAGGATCTCGCCAGGCCGTGGCGGGTTTATCGCATGCTGACGCGTCCCAATTGGTCGAGTTGGTTGGTCAAGGGTGGTGTAGTCTTATCCGCCTATGTTGCACTGTTGGTCGCAAGTTTGGTACTGCGGTTGGTGGACATGGAACAGGCAGCTGATGTGATTCGCTGGCTCAACCTCCCAGTAGCGTTCTGCGCTGCTGGCTATACGGCACTTCTTTTTCGTCAATGCAAAGGCCGAGATCTCTGGGAAGGTCGTTGGCTACTTCCTCATTTACTGTTTCAGGCTGGACTCTGCGGCGCTGTCATTTTGCTAGCGTTTTCGGACAATAGTTGGCTTGTTGTCATTACGATTGTGTGTGCCATAGGACATCTATTCTTTGCCTTAATAGAAGGGTTCGGGTCACATCCCACCGAGAATGCTAAGCAAGCGGCTGGTTTTTTAGTTTCCTTATCAATCGGACCGTTCAAACTTTTCCGCGATGGACTCCTGCTCTGTGTCATTGGTGGTGTGCTTCTTTCAATATTTCTTCCTGTGGTGGCATGGATCCCCGTGCTACTCGGCCTATTGATGTATGAGCACACCTATATTCGTGCAGGCCAGATGCCGCCGCTCTCTTAATACCGACTCATATTTCTGCATTTCTTATGACACAAAAGCCTTCAAAGACAATCACTGTCACGCCGCTGGAGAACTTTCCGCCTCCTAAACAGTGGGATAATTGGGTCGAACACGATCCAGTAGCTTGGCCTAAAAAAGTCGAACGTCGATATATGTTGGTGCCAACAACCTGCTTCAATTGCGAGGCAGCATGCGGTCTGGTTGCCTACATCGATAAGAATACAAAGCAGATCAAGAAGCTTGAAGGCAATCCGCATCATCCTGGATCGCGTGGGCGAAACTGCGCCAAGGGGCCAGCAACACTTAATCAGATTGAGAACCCTGATCGAATTCTCTATCCACTCAAACGAGTTGGGCCGCGCGGCTCTGGGCAATTCGAGCGTACCAGCTGGGACGAAGCTCTTGATTCAATGGCAGCGAAGATTCGTGCTGCATTGCTCGAAGATCGTCGTAACGAAATTATGTATCACGTGGGGCGACCTGGGGCAGATGGATATATGGATCGTGTACTCAAGTCTTGGGGTATTGATGGACATAATTCGCACACCAATGTCTGCTCATCGTCGGCGCGCGTCGGTTATGCGCTCTGGTCTGGTGCTGATCGGCCGTCGCCTGACCATGCCAATGCGAAGTTCATTCTCTTGTTATCAGCACATTTGGAAACAGGGCACTACTTCAATCCGCATGCGCAACGGATTATTGAGGGCATGCGTGATGGGGCGAAGCTCTGTGTCGTTGACGTAAGGCTGTCAAACACGGCATCCAAAGCCGACCACTGGCTGGCGCCATGGCCAGGCACAGAGACCACACTTTTGTTAGCCATGGTCACTGTTCTTCTACAAGAGGAGCTCTACGATCGATCATTTGTAGAGAATTGGGTGAATTGGCGAGAGACACTTGAGGCGCTATCGCCGGATGGTGAGGTGTGCTTCGATCGATTTATTGAGGTGCTAAAAGCGTACTATCAAAAGTACACACCAGAACATGCAGCGGAGGAATGTGGTGTTGACGCTGAAGTTGTTCGATCTGTTGCACGAGAAATAGGTGCTGCAGGTAGCGCCTTTGCCAGTCATGTCTGGCGGAATGCGGCATCAGGAAATCTTGGTGGATGGCAAGTCTCGCGTTGCCTTCAATTCATAGCCGTTCTGGTGGGAGCGGTGGGTGCTGAGGGTGGTAGTCATCTGAATTCTGATAATAAATTTGTGCCAGCGCCTTTCCTTACCCCGCCTCCACAGAAAATCTGGAACGAACTTCTCTATCCACTTGAATTCCCGCTTGCTTATCACGAGTTGAGCTACTTATTGCCGCACTTCCTAGAAGAAGGACGCGGCAAGATTGCGGCCTATTTCACTCGCGTCTATAACCCAGTGTGGACAAATCCGGATGGCTTGATGTGGGAGCGCATGCTTAAGGATGAATCAAAAGTTGAATTACATGCCGCGTTGACGCCTGTTTGGAGTGAAACCGCGCAGTATGCAGATTATGTCTTACCAATGGGACTTGGAGCCGAGAGACATGATCTTATGAGCCAAGAGACACATGCTGCGAAATGGATTAGTTTTCGGCAGCCTGTTCAACGCGTCTTTGGGGAGCGCATGGGTGAACGTTATGACACGACCTATGAAGCAAATCCTGGCGAGGTATGGGAAGAAGATGAATTTTGGATCGAGCTCTCTTGGCGTATTGATCCTGATGGAACGCTTGGTATTCGTAAGTATTACGAGTCGCCGACTCAACCCGGGCAGAAGATTACACTCGACGAGTACTACGGTTGGATTTTTGAAAATTCGGTACCCGGCTTGCCAGAGGCCGCCAAAGAACATGGCATGACGCCGCTTGAGTACATGCGTCACCATGGTGCATTTTTGGTTGAAGATCATGTCTATCGCACACATATGACGGAACTTTCTGAGGCTGAAAAGGAAGGCACAGCTTTAGCGGTAGATGGAACGGTCGAGCGTGAAGGTCAGCCGGTCGGTATTCATGTAGATGGAGCGCCGCGTCGTGGTTTTAAAACACCAAGCAAGCGTTTAGAGCTGTATAGCGATACGCTGGTGCAGTGGGGTTGGCCTGAGCACTCAATGCCCGGTGTCATAGAAAGTCATATTCATCACAGGCATCTCAATAAAGATGCGGGTGAGTTTGCACTTATCTCAACATTCCGATTGCCGACGCTCATCCACACTCGTTCAGATAATGCAAAGTGGCTGTACGAGCTCTCTAACGCAAATCCAGTTTGGATTCATCCTACCGATGCCGAACGTCTTGGAATTGAGCTTGGGGCATTGGTACGCGTATCTTCTCAAATCGGACATTACGTCAATCGAGCTTGGGTGACAGAAGCAATGAGACCAGGCGTTATTGCTTGTTCTCATCACTTGGGCCGATGGAGACTATTTGATTCTGCCACTACCGATCGTTGGAACAGTGCGCCGGTAATGCGGGAAGATATGGCCTCAGGTGCGGTTCGGTTCCGTCGTCTTGAGGCAATTGGCCCTTATAAAAGTGCTGATTCAGACACCAGAAAAATTTGGTGGACTGATGGTGGTGTACACCAAAACATGATCTTCCCAGTCCAACCTGATCCTATTTCTGGCATGCACTGCTGGCATCAACGCGTCACGCTCGCTATTGCCGAACCCGATGATTGTTATGGGGATGTTGTTGTTGATCTGAATCGATCGATGGAGATCTACCGAAAGTGGATGGCGCACACGAGGCCAGCGCCGGGGCCTGGTGGGTTGCGTAGGCCTCTGTGGTTTGCAAGAGCCGTCAAGCCTGCAGCAGAGACATATGAATGTCCTTGATCGCTTGACTAGAACTGAACCGCAGCGAGTTCTCGAAACGATATTTGATGTCCCTGCTCATCGATCACAAATGATGAAGGGAGCGTTTCCATTGCTTCAAGATCTTTGCCAGCACCTGAGGTATTGCCTTGTCCTAATCGAGCGTGTACTCGGCCGAGATAAGCCTTTGCGATGATCAAACCACTCTCTTCGTGCGGAATTGTCTGATGTAGCTTCGATTTCGGATAACACTTGATGACTTTGGACAAGGCCCGTTCAGCGTCTTTATAGAGTCTCATTTTTAGATACGTCAAGCCAATATTGCACCAGGCTGCTCCAGCTAGTGATTCTTCAGAATCCGCCACTGTACGAAAAACTTTGATTGCATCTAAAAAGTACCGATCCCAAACCAATGCAATTCCAAACGCCATCTGATTGGTGGCCTCATCTCTTGAATGCGTTTTGCTTTTGAGGGCCATTGGGACTTCCTATTTAACTCGAAGTAGACCGTATTTATGATCATCAAAATCAGACTGGCTCAATAAGCCACGATCTCGCAAATGGGCGAGTCTCTCTAGGTACTGCACCGGATCTGAGATTGCCTGTTTCATTAAGGCACCATCAGGTAGTTCCCCCGGTGTTGTTGGCAGTAATCGAGTGACACTGCGAGGAATCACCATTTCAAGTCCGAGTGATGCGGGTATTCCATAGAGTCCTTGTTTGAATGATTCCTTTGCCGTACCCCGATCTTTTCCCACACTCGTTGAGGATTTTATGACTGAGGCTGGAATCCTTATTTTTTCAATACGCAAATCTCTTATCTTAAGTCCCATTGCAAGTGCACTAACACTTGCGTTAAAGAGAACAGAAGTAGTCAGCTCATCTTGATAGCTATCTAATAAATGAACTGGACGATTCAGTTGTTTGACCGCTTTCATAAACGCAGATCGAAGAAGCTGGTCCTGACAAAAACGGCCGAGATCTTGGCATGAATACTGTCTTTGTTCAGCCATTACGTTTTGGCTAAATAAACAAATATCGTCAATGGCAACCATGAACCGAGCTTCGACATGAATTGGAATTTGGCCAAGTACAGGATCGGCAATATAAAGTGGAACTTTGTCTCGCCATTTCAAATCGTCTATGGGATCGGTTGTAACAAATGTAAGCGATGCATTGATTGGGCCTTGCCGAGCAGCTGTCTGGGTGGCATACCATTCAAGTTGGCTCATCGAAACCGTATCGAGGCAGTAGCGTCCATATGAAAATATGATGAGTGGGAAATCAAGTATGGTTTGGCCATTCACGGGGCCCAATAGAACTTGCTGGCGCTTATTCACGCGCAGTTTTGTGCCCCATCTAATAGAATCCGTGGTGGAGGATGGCAGCCGCCTTGCAACGCATTCACCATCGGTGTCAGCGGTTAGGGTAATCGGATTGGAGCCACTTGATCTCATAAACGACGGTCATTTAAGGTGTTGTGGGGCCATGGAACAAGCTGTACTTTATCACACTTCACATAAACCTCATTATTGATGAGAGGCAGACTTTTCGAGACCAGCTAAGGTACACGCGTGGACCACTCATCAGATGACAATTTGAAGGACGTCGGCAAGGTTAAAGGAGGCTCTACGCAGGGTTCTTCGAATCCTTCAAAGGGCAAAAAAACAGCGATACCGGGCTCAGGTCATGCGGAGCGGGTGCCACCATCCCTTATCGCTGAGGAAGCTGATAGGGACAAACTGAAGAAGCCTGTCATGTTGCTGGGGCTAGGGGCATTGGGCATTGTCTTCGGTGATATTGGTACCAGCCCACTGTATGCACTTCATGCCTGTTTCCATTCCAGTATTGGAGTGAGACCCACGGAAGAGAATATCTTCGGGGTACTCTCAATGGTCTTTTGGGCATTGGCTCTTGTCGTTGCGTTTAAATACCTCGTCCTGATTATGCGCGCAGATCATCGTGGTGAAGGAGGTATCTTTGCCCTGCTTGCAAAGGTGCGATCGAATCCTAGTTATCGCGGTAATTCAAAGAAGGCCTTAGTGGTGACGGTGATGGCAATCTGTGGTGCTGCGCTTATGTATGGAGACGGTGTTATTACGCCTTCGATCTCTGTGCTTTCAGCAGTAGAAGGTCTTGAAGTTGCATCTTCTGATTTAAAGTCTTTCGTTATTCCTATTGCCTTGATTATTCTGATCATGCTTTTTGTGGGTCAGAGATTTGGAGTGGAAAGACTAAGCTTTATCTTTGGCCCAATCATGCTGGTCTGGTTTGTGTCAATTGCATTTTTTGGTTTGATGAGCATTATCAAATTCCCCATGATTCTTGAGGCAGCAAACCCCTGGCATGCCGTTTCATTCTGGGTGAATTTCCCTTGGCGGGCTTTCATTATTCTCGGTGCCGTTGTACTAGCTATCACAGGTGGCGAAGCGCTCTTTGCCGACATGGGGCAGTTCACTAGGAAGTCAATCTCACTGGCGTGGTATGTTGTGGTCTGGCCGTCGCTGATCATCAACTACTTTGGGCAAGGCGCACATCTATTGGGCCATGAATCTGCTGCGGTGAATCCATTTTTTGCGATCGTGCCCCCATACCTGGTGTATTCGATGGTTGTCGTCGCAACACTGGCTGCAATCATTGCTTCACAGGCGCTTATTAGTGGCGCATTTACGCTGACAAGGCAAGCGATGCAGCTCGGGTTTTTACCAGCATGCCGTATTGTGCATACATCAAAGAAGAGTGAGAATCAGGTCTTTATCCCTGGCGTGAATCGTGCCTTGTTGTTGTTGTGCGTTTGTACAATCATTGGTTTCCAAACGGCAAATAATCTTTCTGCTGCCTATGGTGTCGCTGTGACTGCTCTGATGGTGACGACGTCATTGATATTTTGTGTTGTGTTATACAAAGTATGGGGTTGGAGCCTCTGGATTGTTGTGCCAGTCATGACGGTGTTCTTAATCGTCGATACTGCTTTCTTTGCCTCAAACTTGTTCAAGGTTCCCAGTGGTGGTTGGTTCCCTCTCGTCTTGGCGGCAATTCTCATCTTGCAAATGACAATTTGGCGTCGTGGACGAATTCTCGTTGAGGAAAGTGAAAACAAAAATCATATTCTGCTCAAAGATTTTATAGCGAAGGTACAAGAAGAAAAACCACACCGCATGCCAGGTGCGGGCGTTTATCTTATGGCTCAGCGCTCATCGTTTGATATCGACGACGAAGAAATTGATGAGACGGGTGTGACACCGCCAACGCTTGCAGCGCTCTACAGTCGTCTGTCGGTGCTTCATGAGCAAGTTGTGGTGCTGTTTGTTGAGCCGCGCCCAGTGCCCATGGTTGCGAAGAAGAGCCGAATTCATGTCAAGCAAATGAGCGATGGTTTTTGGGTGGTCAAAGGCCGATATGGTTTTGGTGAGACCCACAATGTTCCAAGGCTCCTCAAGATTGCTCGCCCTAGGGGTTTGGCAGTTGATTTAAACACAGCGACTTATTTCACGCTCCGTAATACCATTGTGCCGGTAAAAGGTGGTGCGATGAGCTACTGGCGAGCATCTATATTTGCCATGATGTCTCGAAACGCGGTTAGTCGAGCATCCTATTTTGAGCTGCCTGCCGATCGAATATTTGAAGTTGGAATGCTCTCAGAGCTCTAAATCAGGTTATTGAGATGAGTATTGCGGTTTTGCAAGAACTCTGCCTCTGATCATTGGCATTCACGCGTTCTTAGAAGAGCACACAAACGATTTAGACCATGACGATGCCGATTGGCGAAAACATGGCTGTGCTCTTTTGGGTCTTTGAAGAACGCGAGTAAATGTAAAAACAAATACGAATAGGTGCAAAAATGAAATGTGTCACGAACTTATTAGCCGTTGTTTCTGGATCTTTTCTAATGACGTCTGGTATCGCTTGGGCAGACTTTCCAGCCTTTGAAGATCGTGTCTTAGGTGAGGGATTTGTGGTGGGGGATACCTTTGTAACCGAGGGTGTGACATGTAAGGTGAGTGAGTTCTATCTCCCTTTCGGTCCGCCTGTCATGGATGGAGCTGCTTCCATTGGAAATATGCTTAAGGCTGCCGGTGCCGGTTATGAGATTCATACAAACAATATCAATATTACTTACGATTTTGCAGGTTCAATCGGATCTCAAACAGATCTCACCTTTAATTTCGGGGAGTATGGCGGAGGTATTAATGTAGCGGTTAATGGTGATCTCAGATTGGCATCCAACTACGCTGATCTAGATGGAATGATTATTGGTGGCGTGGTTTTTGATGTGCTCTATGGTGGACTCGGTGGCGATGCTGGTTCAGTACGTCTTATTGGCTTAACTGACTCACTTGTCATTGGAGGACAGGAAAACTGGAATGACCAGCCTACATGTCAGCCTACGTTTGATGATCGCCCACTTGGTGAGAGCATGCATGCCGGCGACGTTTTTGTTACTGATGGTATTGATGTCTTTATGAAAAACTTCATTCACCTAGACGGCACATCGGCAAGTGGTGGCCATAGTCAGATTATGAATCTGGGGCAGGCATGTGGCACGGATCTCGAACTCTGGACGAATGTCATAAATGCAAATTTTGACTTTCTAAATTCAGTTGGAACTGTTGAAGATTTGCGTTTTCGTTACGGACAGTATGGAGGAAGCATCAACGTTGAGATAAATGGAGCCTTCGCAAATGTGCCTGACTTCTCGTACTTGGATGGTGTTGTGCTTGGCGGCGTTCAAATTGAAGTGCTCTCCGGAGGTGCTATTGGTTGTGGGCAGATTCAACTTCATGGACCAGTTGACTATCTTCTGGTTGGTGGAGAAGAATTTGTGGTTGACTGCTTCGAATATGAAGCCGTTTTAGTTGAGCCAGTTACTGGAGATGCGAATGGTGACGGTTGTGTCGATCTCTCAGACTTTTCAGCGCTGCTGATAGAATGGGGTTCAGCCTGTCGTGGATGCAGCACCGATTTTGATAGAGACGGGCAAGTCGGTTTAGGAGACTTATCTCTATTGCTCATCCATTATGGTGACGGTTGTTAATTTGTATTGATTGATGAACGCTGTGATAAATATGCAACAAGGCTGCACTCTTTGGAGTGCAGCCTTGTTCAAAGATAACGTTCAAAGATGACCTGTGAGGCCTTATTGCCTTCTCTGGGCCAAAGGCTATTCACTATCAGAACTTTCACCACCGATCCCTTCGCTACCGAGATCTGTATTGTCTGATTCAGTCGACTGTGGTGCCTCAACAGTGCTGGCAGGCGCTGTCGTAGGTAATTTCTTGACTTCTGAGGTCTCAGAAGTCTTTGCGCTGCAGCCAACTAGGCTCCATACCAGACAGCAAGAGAGGGCCATGTAAAACTTCACGATCGGATTCCTTGTACTAGCACATTAATGTGCGATTTGTTGGTTCGTACTGTTTTGCAGATTCGATGATTAAATACGTTAAAAGCAGTTTCCAATGTTAGCTTACCTAACGGTATGCAAGCTTTGTGTATGAGACGAATGAGAGATTATCTAAAAATGGTCAAGGATCAAAGAAGTGCTTTTGTGAGTGATTAGGAGGGTTTTAGAGAAATTAATAGGGATCGGGGCGAACCGCCTGGGCTCAATTGCGTTAATCCAAGCGGTGGGTGGAAGTATCGATTTGGGCAGAGCTGCAGTATCGATCAGATATTCTGCTTCAAAGCTGGATCAACCGCATCACGCCACCGTGGTCGTGATCGTTGGATTCTCGCTCGTCTTTGCCCCCAAGGACGGAAGGAACGTGATCGTGAGAAGATTATTATTTGGGCTTTCAGCAACCAGTATTTTAGTGCCCGCAGTCGTTGCGATGGGGCATGGATCGATGTCTCAGCCGATTAGTCGTGTTTATAGCATCTATCAAGAAGGACCTAAGAGTCCAAGCTCAGATGCAGCTCGATGGGCGACCAATAATTGTGATACACAGGCTTTTTATGACTGGCATGAGCTCTCTCGCAACATCGCTGACTATGAAAATCCAGATAGCTACAAAGATGCCATTGCTGATGGTGAGATTGTTGGCGCTGGTCGTGAAAAGTATTCATGTCTCAATGAACCACGTGATGACTGGCCCGCCACCAATGTGGCTTCAGGTGACTACTTACTGACATTTTTTGCCCATGTGCCCCACGATCCGAGTTATTTCCGGGTCTGGGTGACGAAAGATGGCTACGACCCATTGCAGCCATTGACATGGGACGGTGCAAATGGTCTTGAGGAGCTTGCGGTTGGTGATGTCTACCGGAATCTTCCGGATTACCATTTTCAAGTCAATCTACCCGAGCGGACTGGTCGCCATATCATCTATGTTGCTTGGCAACGCATCGATCCAGTTGGTGAATGCTTCTTCGCAGCTTGTGATGTCATATTTGACGAATCAGTCATAAATCCAACAATTGATGACCTTGATATAGATTCCGGAATCGTCGAAGCCTTGGACATTGATTTCAAACTTGACTCTGCTTGGTCAGGGACCTTCAACGGTAGCGTCGTGATCACAAATCCAAATGCGAATGCAGAAGTTCATGGGTGGGAACTCTCATGGCAAGGTGATCCAAATTTAGAGACCGTTTGGAATGGTGTGTTAGAAAAAGATGGTGACACATCAACCGTTGCATGGGAAGCTTGGAATCAAGACATCAGTCCTGGTGAAAGTGTGACGTTTGGCTTTAGTGGCACCGGTGATTGGCCTCCAGCACCAGAGCATGTCATGCTGAACAACCAATCGGCGAATGTGTTTATCGACGGAGTTCTTTATTCTGAGGCAGATGACGGACATGAACATCCTGATTGTGTCGGTGACTTTAACGGGGACATGATGGTCAATGTGGATGACTTCTCTGTGTTTCTACAGAATTTCGGATCTACGAATACAGAGACTGATCTTAATTTAGATGGCACCACGGATATACAGGACTTCAGCCTCTTTCTCGTTGAGTTTGGGAACCACTGCATGCACTGAGAATAGGCATCAAAAGAGACTCGCATCAGCCGGGTCTGATCCGATACCATCATTGCTATAGTGACGGTAAGGATTGGACCCGGTTTTTTGCTGGCTGATTTAAAGGAGGAGTTGTGGCATGAGTCAGAAAGATCAACAGGCAGGAGATGCCTGGAACGAGAAACTTACGCCAGAGCAATATCGAGTTGCACGTAATGGTGGAACCGAGAGGGCATTTACAGGTGCGTACTGGGATACGAAGAAGCCAGGGACCTACAAGTGTGTTTGCTGTAATTGTGAGCTCTTTCACTCTGCGGAAAAATATGACTCTGGTACTGGTTGGCCCAGCTTTTCGGATGTTATGAATAGTGATGCCATTGAGCAACGCGAGGATCTCTCTCATGGACAATTACGAGTAGAGGTGCTTTGCCGTGGTTGTGGGGCGCACCTAGGCCATGTATTTGAGGATGGTCCAACATCTACAGGGAAGCGCTATTGTATTAATTCGGCATCGCTAGATCTTCACGAACACGATGAAGACACTTCGTCATAGAGATCGTTCCAAAATAACAGGCTCGCTTCTCTGAACGAGAAGCGAGCCATTTGTGAGTCTTTATGACTCATGTCCTAGGTATTTCAGGACCCTGCGCCGATCCCTGATCTATTCCTAGGCTTTTCCTTACGCAACGGTGACGCTCGTCGCTTTTGTTGTCGAGCAGTCTTGCTTAGGCAGATTGATCATCAACAGGCCATTGCGAAAGTCTGCCTTGATGTCACTTGTTGCGATCTTGTGGCTAAAGTTTAACTCTCGGTAGTAGTCTGCAACGCGGTACTCTGTAAGTATTTGGCGGGCAGATTCTGGGTATTCCAGTGTGTTTACTGTTCCTTTGAGTATGAGTTGGCCGTTCTCGTAGACTAACTCGATCGAGGTTGCTGAGCATCCAGGTAGTTCGACAGTCACCTGATAATGGGCCTCGGTTTCGAAGACATTGACTGGAGCCTGAAATCTCATTGGCGATTTTTCGGGAGCTGTCACACGGTTGCTGAGTGTATTTGAGACACTACTCAGGCCTGCGCTCAGTGGTAGATGGCTCCAGCGTTGTGTGGCGTTCATCATTTGGGGACGGACTCTGCTTCGGTTTTGATTTGCATCCCAATGAGTTGTTACAGGCGTGTTCCAGTTATTGCGAGTACGGGCTGATCTATTCCAGTCAACATATGGGGTATTCCAACCTAGCCAAGTGCTTAATGGATTACGTACGGTGTTAAAATTTTGGATGGTCATTGTTCTAGTCCTTTGTTTATCCGGCAACTAGGATCTTCTGCCGTTGGTGATTCAAGTCAGACGTGTCGTTTGATTAAGCAGTGGAAACAACGTCGACATTAATAGTGTCAGGCACATTTCGTTTATAAGCGGTTATGTAAAGGATGCCATTTAGTAATATTGCTCGCATATTGTCTGGATCAACAAGATGGTTTAAATGAATGCATCGTTGGTACCGGTTGGGTAAGAGCTCTGACTGCAGACAAATTGCATCTGGGGCATCGACCTGCATGCGTGTTGCTCTTACATAGAGGTCTGTTCCAATGAGTGTGACTTCTACATTGTCAGCACAGGCGCCTGGCATCCTGACTTCACATTGAAACATTTCTTCGTTTTCATGTAAGCGTACAGGTGGATGTATGATTGAGTCAGTAGATGTGGAGCTCATGTTTGAGTGTCCTGTTTCTTGTCCTGCATCAAGCCAGGGGAGGCGTTCAAGCATTGCGGCAGTTGACGAACCTTGGCGAGCTTTTTCTTCTTTAGTCCATTCCATTGGTCTACTCCTTATAGCTGTGGGCCCCACTGGAATTCTGGGGCCGTTCTGCCATAGGCAGTCGCAACGGGTGTGCCTGGCAATAGAGGCCTCAAAAACGGTTTTATTGATGATTGCTCTGCCACTCATGCAGGGCCTATGGCAGGGGTGGTGTCAAATTGGCTGTCGACGGGCCTCTGGTGGCGGGGAGGCTCTATAAGCTCACGCTGAGTGCCCTGTATGGGACGAATAATGAGGGTTGCTCAAGGTCGGTGGATGGATCGCCGACATACCATTCAGTTGGGCAGAAGTGGCCTTCAGCTCATTTTGAGCCCGATTTATGGTTCATGAGGGATCTAAAGGAGGACATCCCAGAGGGATGTGAACATGGAATAGGTATGAGACAGCATTCTCAGGGCGAAGATGCGAGCCCAGCCATACCACTGCAAGAAATAGTGATCAAGCCCCAGAAAGGCTGGATCGGTATCAACTGGGGTGAGATGTTTCGGCAGCATGAGCTGCTTTTTTTCCTGGTAGGAAGAGATATCAAAGTTCGGTACAAGCAGACCATTTTTGGTGTGCTTTGGGCTGTCATCCAGCCACTCCTGACAATGTTGATCTTCACGGTCATCTTTAACAAGGTCGCTGGAATCAATTCAGATAGTGAGATTCCTTATCCGGTTTTCGTCTACGCAGGCTTGTTGCCGTGGCAATTTTTTAGTGCTGCTCTTACTTCAGGTTCGACAAGTTTGATTGGCCAGCAGAATCTACTGACAAAAGTCTATCTTCCACGTATGTTTCTGCCTGCGGCATCACTTGGTAGTGCCTTTGTCGATTTCTGTATCGCATTCATTATTCTTATAATTCTGATGCTCATATATGACGTGCATCCAAGTTGGTCTACTTTTGCTATTCCACTTTTGGTTCTACTGGTAATTTTGACATCTCTCGGTATCACACTGATATTCTCAGCTTTATGTGTTAGTTACCGTGATGTGCGTTACGTTGTGCCATTTGCCGTCCAGATTCTTATGTATCTCAGTCCAGTGATTTATCCAGTCAGTATTGTTCCTAAGCAGTATCAGTGGATTCTGGCATTGAATCCTATGACAGGTATCATTGATGGATTCAGGAGTAGTCTTCTGGGGGCACCCTGGAATTTTATGGCCATAGGTGTTTCGACTCTTATCGCGATTTTGCTCTTGTTATTTGGATTGTTCTTCTTCCGGCGAACAGAAAGACGATTCGCAGACATTGCTTGATTCCTGCCGCAAGGACTTGGTTGCCAGAAAATGAACAATCAGATCATCAACGTTGAAAACCTCGGCAAGATGTACCGTATTGGCGGTGAATCTGGACACCCTAGGCAGTTTCGAGAACTCATCGTCGGCATGCTGAGCGCACCTTTGCGTCGTTTACGCCGACTCAGTGAGCATGGTGGCGACCAGAGAGAGTTCTGGGCGCTTCGGAACGTGAGTTTTAAGGTCAATCAGGGCGAAGTCGTGGGCGTTGTTGGTAGCAATGGTGCTGGCAAATCCACGCTCTTAAAACTGCTCAGTCGTATCACCATGCCAACAGAAGGCGAGATTACTTATCGGGGCCGTGTTGCTTCTCTACTCGAGGTGGGCACGGGATTTCATCCTGAGCTTACGGGGCGAGAAAATATTTTCCTAAACGGCTCAATTCTTGGAATGCGCCGCGCAGAGATCAAAGATAGATTTGATGAGATTGTTAGTTTTTCAGGTGTTGAGCAATTTCTAGATACACCTGTGAAACGCTACTCATCAGGAATGTATGTGAGGTTAGCTTTCTCAGTCGCTGCCCATCTGGAGCCGGAAATTCTACTTATTGATGAGGTGCTCGCGGTTGGCGACATTGCTTTTCAGCAGCGTTGTTTGAAAAAGATGAACCAAGTATCAACAGAGGATGGGCGTACAGTCTTTTTTGTTAGTCATAATCTTGCAGCAGTTAAACAATTGTGTAGCCGCGCGATCCTACTAGAGGGTGGGAAGGTGACAATGGATGGCTCTACGCAGGATGTACTGAAAAAGTACCTGACAAGCTTAGCGGAGGGCTCCAACTCCGCATTCACCGATAATCCTAATCGTTCTGGTGCAGGTGATATTCGACTTGTTGGCGGGCGGTTACTGAATAGTGATGGAGAATCAAAGAGTCAGTTCTTAGGTGGCGATAAATTGACTATTGAATGCGATTTTCAAAATGATAATCTGCATGGTGATATGCATGTCAGTATGGAGATTTCTGACCAAACTGGTGGTGTTATCACTGAAGTATCGACGGTCTACACAGGTACGCCACTTATCAATCTAAGCAAGTCAGGCTCATTTCGTTGCATAATAGCCAAGCTTCCATTGGTTCCAGGTCAATATAGAGTCGCTATTAATGTCTGGGGTAATCAGAGGTGTCAGGACCTGGTGCCTAATGCATTCCTCTTTGATGTCATTGGTTCTCATTTTTATTCATCTTCTCGCTCACCAGATGCGGGTGTTTGCATGGTAGATCATGAGTGGATTGCGTCTAAATAAAGCGGCAGTCGTGCAGCATAAACTGAAGGAACAAGCCGCTCATTTTTATGACAGAGAACATAAATGTTGAAGATACAAAACGCACAAAGGCCTGGGTCGGACGATACCCAGGCCTTTGTATTTTTGAGTCCCCAGAAGAGTCTTGGGGACAGATGGAGGAACGCATAAGGAGAGAGAGGCTTGCGTTTTGTATTCCGTCCAGGTGAGGAAGCAGAGAAGTAAGAAGAGCTAACTCCACCAGGCCCACTTAAGGGCCTAGCAGTTTGAGGTCAAGCAACCTCTACCGTAACGTTCTTGCGGCTGAACGTTTTAAGTTTTGGTAGATGTATTGTCATGATGCCTTGGCTTGTATGAGCTTCGATTTGTTCAATCTCAATTTCCCCGCCAAGCCTAATTCGGCGACAGAATTCACCATCTTCAAACTCCTGTACTCGTGATTTCATTCCCGCGACTTTGCTTGCTGAAGAATGTTTGATTTGTCCGTGTACATGGAGCGTGTCGCCTTCGACAGTCACTTGAATGTCTTCGTCGTGAGCACCAGCAACGTCTACGAGGACGATAAAGGATGTTGCTTCTTCAAAAACATCGACTGGTGTGGCTAAGTTTATGTGCCGCTTCTGATGACGAGGATGTAGTGAGTCGGAGAGCTTATGGCAAGCATCCTTGATAACTGCAAATGTTCCATGTCGCGTGCTTTTGTGCTCGCCGCTATTGTTTTGGACGCCCTTGCATAATTCACTTTGTTTTCGCATTTCAGTAGTCATGGCGCACCTCCTTAGGCAATTTGTAGATGGTGTGCTCTTTTGTATTTGTTTAGTTAGAGCAGACTTCAATCATGTTGGAACGAGCGTTCATTTTTGGAAGCGTAATATCTAATCGCCCATTGCTCATTCGAGCAGTAACACGTTTTCGGCTGATGCAATCAGGGATTAGGATGGCACGTTCAAATGAGATATTTGCTCGTGTGTATTTTGGAGTACGAGTTTCTTCTGTATTGTCACAAGTGATCTCAATATCTAGGTTTCCTGTGATAATCAGTTCACTTTGGGTCACTTCTACACTGAGGTTTGGGTTGGCGGTGTTAGGTAGAAGAGCTTCTACATAGTAGTTTTGGGCGTCCTCGGAAACTTCAAGCACTGGAGGAGCAGCGAGTTCGCTTAGGCACCTGTCGTCTGAGGTAACGACCCGATAGCCTGGAGCCATTGCTTTGATCATTTCATCAAGATTGTGTTGGATGGTTCGGCAGCAGTTTGTTTGTTCTGTAGTCATTGTGTTTTTCATGGCAGTCGTCCTTACTTATGTTTTTCTAAAATGCCGTCTTTAGCGTTCCTGCCAGGCACTCGGTGCTTGGCTCTAGATATCCCATCCGCAAGCGGTGTGCCGTTGTGTCTGCATGATTGAGATGAAGCCAAATCGCCAGCAAAAGCCCCTAAAACGAGCTGTGTACTTGGTGGATCTGCCACTGTGGTGGTTTGGGGGATGCGGAGCCTGCCATTGTGGCTCCTGCAGCGGACGATTGGTCTAAACGCCATTTAGGCGTCTCTAAGAGCCATATATTGTGAAGTGGGGGCTCGGAAGCTGTTTAGGGCTCGGTTGTGGCGGTCGGGATTTGCCCGAGATCGCTCAGGATGGCATCCATGCTGATTGCTCCATTGATGCTCTCAAGCTGATTGGATGGGTCATCTGGATCGAAAGCACGGACTGACATGACACCAATGACTTCACCGGCTTGATTCACCATTGGGCCACCACTATTGCCGGGATACACAGTGGCATTGCATTGGATCAAACGCCCAAATGGTCCATGGGTGTCATGGATGGCACTGATGTTTCCACTGGTCACATTGAGCACCCGATGGTGCCTGGACATTTCGGAAGATGGGGCAGTGGAATCTGTCAGATCTACAGCTGCAGCCCAATACCCAGCGGCGGATGGGAATCCATACACGAATATTGGCTCACCAGGATTAACTTGGGTTGAGGTAGATAGTGGTTCGATGCCATCAAGTCCAACATCTAGAATTGCATAGTCAAGATCTTCGCTGATATGGGTGACTGTAGCTTGGGCGCTGATTCCACCGTCAAACAGGACGTCGTAGCGATAGTCGGTTGATCCATCGTTCGTGACCACGTGGCGGCTGGTGATCATTTGGCCGTTATCAAGAACCATAAACGCTGTGCCGAGACTCAAAATATCATCGGTGGCAATAACTGACGGTGAATCTGCAGGGCGTACGACGACCATCCCAACTGCATTTTGCATACGGCCATAATCCGGGACCGCCAGAAAATTAGACTGTGGCGTTGCAAAATCCGGAATTGTTGTGTTGTTGTTATTGACAATAAGTCCGTTTGAAGAATCTGCTTCTCGGATGGAAAAGACAAGCCTGCCGGGAGCCGCCGCCAGAACATTGATCTCATCGCCGGTTTCATTTTCTAGTGCACGGAGGATGGCATCTCTGACAGTCGCAAGGCTTCCAGTACAAGAGAGTGTAAGTTCTAAGCGATCTCCAGCATCAAAGGTATCTTCTCGAAAAACCTGAACAGAATCAGGTTCTACGCCTGGGCATAATGCAATTGCTTGTGTCAGTGCTTGAGCAGCTCCAGCGATGGACTGACCCAAAATTTGCACTCGCAAATAGTCTCCATCTGGAATCTGGTCAACTAAGAGGGTGAGTAGTTCCCGGTCTGAACTGACGACAATAGTGGGCTGATCTGTAAAACGGCTCACGGCAGCGAGCATCTTATCTCGGACTTGGATCAGATCTGATTCGTACGCAAGCTCAATAACCAAGACTGGTTGGCCCTCAGTCATACGCTCTTCGAGCATCCGCACAGACGCTGGTTGCACGCCTTGGATATGTGTGACATCGTCACGCAAAGTCCCAAGTGGTTTTGAGCCAAGAGGGCCTTGCAGAAGCACAACTAATCTTTCTAAAGCAGGCGCAGAGCTGATGCCCAGTACCATTCCTTCGGGGTTGACGGAGTAAACCACAATTGGTTCATTTGTTTCGTCCTGTACAAGTTGATTGATCGATTCGCGCAGATCAATTAACGTGCCAAAATATTGAAAGGTGATCGTGCGAGATGGAGGCATTCCGCTCGTTACGACTTCGTCTGTGAGTTTTACAGAAGCCTTCTCGATGCCATTCAGTTGGCTAATCTTATTGACAAGTCTAGCCAGCCCCCCCTCTGCCAAGGCGCCATGAATTGTTAGAGAAAAAGGCTCGAGTAGTGGTGCTTTCAAAAACCGAACATGTAACCGACTGTTCGTTGCTGATATCACAGTGACGCTGTCTTCAGTCAGTCGATTAAGAATCTCAACAATTTCATTCCTTAGTGTTAAAAGACTTCCACGGAATACAAAATTCATGATGTACTGAGACTGATCTTGATTTTGAGACTCTTGGGCGAGGTCAATTGAGTTGGCATCGGTTCCGGAAATCTGTCTCAATTGGTCTTTTAAATCTTGTAGTTGTTCAACGCTGAGTGATCCATCAATAACGAGTTCTATAGGTTCTGGTGATGAAGGAGGCTTGAGCGTAAGTTCAAGCCGACCATTGTGGGCAGCTCGAATCTCGGATGTCCCAAAGCCTAGTATGGCAAGTTGTGCATCAAGATCTTGATGAAGTTGTGTGACATCACCGGTGAAATCAAAGGCCATAGACACCTTCGATACATCTTCGCTGATCGGAGTGACACCTAAATTAATTGAGTGAGGCGCGACGCCAGGCACTTGGCTCAGTGCATCGCGTAGTTTTGCTGGTTGAACTTGATTTGAAGGGAGTTCTAGAACTAAACGACAGCCACGACCACTATTCGTATCAATCGCAGAGAAGTCTCGCATGATGCGATGAGCCAGTGCATTGGCATGCACGGTTGTCCAGGGAGCATTCCTTGAATTTGCACGTACTTCCCAAGCGTGTGAGCCGATGACGCGATTTCGTAAAAGATCGACCATGGTATAAGTTGCTTGAACAGGCGCGCCACGTCTTTGTGGTGTATCAAGCAAGCGAATCAAGACGACAATCTCTGCCTCTTCAGCAACCCCAATCGCTTTGGCAGCGATGATGGGGCTATCGAGTGGCAGCGATTCCAGTACTTTGAGTTCAGAGCGATCTTGCGGTGAAATAGAAATCAATGTTGACTGGCCGTGTTCACGAAAACGACCCCACCACGCTGTCCACTGGGCTTGATCAACTCTGACTTCGCCAGGCAAAATGGGTGGTGTACCGTGTAGCGTGTACATGGCTGGACCAGTTGGAATCAAATCAACGTGGCCTTGGCTTAAGAGACTTCCTTTCAGGCGGCTATCAAGATCTGCTGCTTGATCAAGTCTGTATTGATTGACCTGTGCGTCACCTGGAGGGCCAGCGACAATTGTCTGAATAAGGAATCGTGGGTGTCCCATTGCTCGGTAAGCCGCGACAAAGGTTTCATCCTTTTCATTGATGTTGGGATCCAAGAGGGGGGGTTCTGGAAGTCGCTGCCCGAGGGCTGATCCTGCCACTAAGAGTAAGCAGCAACTCGCCAAAATATTTTGCACATACATAATTGGGCTCCCTCTTAATGCTCGCGCTGATCGTCGCTATCTCGCAGGTCGGACTTCAAGACTCCAATCCTTGGCATCATTTCCGAGCGAAGTGCCTTCCATGAACATTCGCGTCAGTGCGGGTAGCTCCATGTACCTCCAGTCCCTATTGGGATTCAGTATCCGTCCTGCCGAATCAAAGAATAAAAAACGATACTGAACACTTAAATCACCTTGGTCTACCAGTACACGTATTGGCACAGCAACGGTCATCGGTGGACCTTCATCAATGTTTGCTGGGCCAAAGCCAACAAAGTCATCAAGTTTCTCTGCAACAGTGATCTGTGGGTAGTTTCGTGCAGGGAATGGATCAGTTTGTCCCGCCGGTGGGGGCATTGGTGTTGGTTGGCATCCAACAAGGCAAGCCGCTGCAATCAGTAAGAGGTACCCGGTCTGTCTTAGAGTCTTAGGGTTCATATTTGATTTGCCTTCCTCTGAGATAATGAGCGGGTGTCATTGCGCACCTACCCAAAGACTGTTTAGCCAGTCTTTTCTTCTTGGTTAGACGCCTCACGGGCGTCTTCTTTGCGGATTTGTTTGCGAAGTTCTCGCACTATTTCACTTTTGGCCTGATAAGGGGGATGCTCTTGGGCAAATATCCGAGAATAAGCAGCGGAACTCATCTCTGGTGGCACCAGAGAGCGGCCTCCTTCAAGGATATGGCGTTGGTACTCAATACCACCGCCCGCTTGCTGGAACTGAATGCGCTCCGACGTATCGAGGGCAATGCCTTCAGCGCGATAAAGCTCTTCTAGATCACCAAGCGTTAGATCAGTCAGATTGCCTGCAGCTTGGTACTCCATTAAGACCTCATTGGTCGGGCGACGAACATCCTTGCCGCCCAGGATAAAGGGAAGATCGCTGCCAGTGATTGGATCACTATATGTATCGTTCGTATAGATGAGTTGATCAGCAGTCGCCCATTCGGGTGCGACATTCTGAGAATTGAGTCGCACATAGTGCATCGTGGCGCGTTCATGTGGTGCAGGGGGGTTGATACCAAAAAGATGAAGTTTAGAGCCAGATTGCCCCGCGACTTTGAGTGATACCAACGTATCAGGATGGGTGATTTTAATTGGTGCTAAATATACGCGTTGTGGCATGATCTCACAATATCTTGTGTCAGCATGAGCTCCAGCCTTACTGACCGCGCCGGCGAGTAACAAACCGAGTCCAACATACTTTGAAGTGTCATCATCCTGAGCAAGTAGGACGCCGCCGGCAACCATCATGCCTGTGCCAACCACAGACTTCGCCACCCGAACATCTTCGAGGTTGTTCCACATATGATCTGCCGACATCTCATCTAGATTGCAGACAATTGGATAGTTTGAGTTTACGTCATCAAACTTAACTTGTAGTGGTGCCTTGTAGCCAAATTTATTCCAGGGCCTGAAGCTCGCAATTGCGTTGTCTGGTCCAGAGGCTACTTTCTGAGGGCCGAGGCCATAGTCAACAACAAGTAGTGTGTTCCATTGATCTGATTCCAATTTGCTGACCAGTTTTTTGAGTTTGGGTTTGATCTTGAGCGCTTGGCGGAATTGATCACGCGCTTCATCTTTGCGGCCGAGAACCCAGCTCGCCGCACCACTGAGCAGGTGTCCATAGACAAAGTTTGTTTTTGCTACCACGTAACCACTGTCGAGGTAGTCCTTTCCTCGGCTCCGGCCACGGCGATTTGACTCGACAGCAATATCCTCGCCACTCTTGCGGCCGCCATACTCACTTTGACCAAAATCCTTCAACATGAATAGTGATTGATTTGCCGCAGCTCTTGTATTGTCCCACTCGCCCTTTTGACCTTTTTGTACGGCTACGTAGGCATAGCTCATGGCTTGTTCAAATGGCTCACCCTTCCAGAATTTGAGGTCTTCGTTGAGGACAACAGAGCTAATGGTTTTATCTCTATTGATACCTTGTGTTCGCAGAATTTCATAGACCTCATTCGCAGTGTCTTCAGAGTCTTCACCTTTTCCGTCAGCGAGATCAATCATGACCTCACGCATGCGAGTTAGCATGTAATTTCGATCGTCTTTTTTGTCTCGACTCTTTCCATACTCTGCATCAATAGCCTCTCGGGCATCAGAATAATTGCCAGCCTTGACACTGCTCATGAGTGAATGATTAGGTTTGCTTACACAGCCAACGGGCACTGTAGCGCATAAAAAAATGACGGCAATGGTTCTAAGAACATGCCGCTGGCTCAAAAACAACATTTCATTAGTCTTGGTGCTCACGGTCACCTCCATTCATGAGCAGCAAATATAGTCAGAGCGAGTTAGTCCCAACTCAGGCCAAAAGCTTCTCTCTTAAACTCAAATTTATCAATCCAATCAAGCTCTCCTGACGCACGATCAACAATCGAATATTCGCAGTAGTAGGCATCGGTTCGCTCATTTGCGGTTGTTCGTACGACCGAAGTGTAAGTTGCGGTAAGAATATGGGTTGGGGCTCTATCGCTGGCATCGTCTAATCGCACATTATCACGGCGGCGACCCTCGCGAACTTTATCAGCGGCCCGAACAAAACGAATATTCTTTGACCTTGCGAGTTCACGAACGGGCAGTGAATCTACCACGCGCTCAACCAGGTACCACTGTTCACTTGTAGGGATCAGATCAGAGGATAGGTTTTGCACTGATTGGAGCGTGATAATCATATCTGGAGACTGAGGATTACGTTCACTTAGAAAATCACTTGAGCCCAGGCTCTTGGCCATCTCAATCGTAATCGTTTGTAGATCATCAGTGGTGAGACGGGAAGTCGATGCTTTGGGGGCGCAGCCAATGGAATATGAAAGCGGCAATATGAATGCAACAAGATGGCATATCAAACGGTTGTTGGATGTCATAGAAGATCTCTAAGCTAATTAGCGGTCATATTTGACTTCATAGTCTTCTGAAAAGACGACTTCTGCATCACGAGCGTTATCAATCGTATACTTCATGTAGTAAAGTTCTGTTGAACCTCTATAGATTCCATACATGTCGCCATTAAGGTAGTACACATATTCTGCTTCTGGGCGAACGACCTTATTGGGATCGCCACCTTCCTGAAGAGGATCGCCGTCACCAGTGAGCTCTTCTCGATTGAGCGACTCGATACGGGCTCTCTTTCGAACGAACTTGACGTTGTCTCGGAATGAGCGGTTCTTGGAAAGCATGGAGAGAATACGGTCTCGAACGTATTCGAAGTCCACAGTGCTCACGCGGCCAGCCGTCTTATTGACAATATCACCGTAGATAAGTGTGACCCGGTATCCACCCCAATCTTCTTCAGCGAGGCGGTTGATGTCTCTTACAAGTGAGGTCGCAACTTCGTCACTGGCAGAGGCCAAGTCTGCAGTGAGAGGCCCACCAGCTTTAACTTCTGCAGAGGTTGTCTGGGAGATCGGAATCCGTCCACTGGCCTGGCCCTTAGGGGCACAGGAAATGGTTAGAGAAATGGCTATTGTGGCAATTGAGAGGTGGAAAATGGGATGCATGAAGTCACTCCTGGGTGTTTGGAATGTCGGACACACAGGTCTGGTAGACTTGCGTCCATACTTAAAAAAAGTAACTTGGGGCTCTCAATAGAGCCATTTTTTGAGACGGTCCGGATCAGATTGGTCAGTATACCAGCCAGTCTGATTGACCACGGGGTAAGGGGGTAGAAGCAATCTCAGACACCTCTGAAAGTGCCTCTATAGCGCAGCCTTAGTTTTGGATATTTGGAGTTATTAAGATGTCAAATCAAGTTAGTCATGTTGATCATAACACTGAGCATTTCGACTGGAGTCCTCAGGTTGGCGCTGAAGCAATTGTTTCACGTCTTCTGGACTTGTTTATGCAAAAATCTAAGTCAAGTGAGGATTTTGCTAAACGCATGCGGCGTGAGTCTGGAACACGATTCCGTGATTGGGTCGACTTTATTGAAGTTTCTCAAGATTCAGATCTGGCCAGTGAGTTAGAAGCGAATGGTTTTACGTGCATTCCATCTCGCGAGAGTGAGCAGGTCTGGGTGCATGAAGAAGGATTGTTTCCTGAGATCGTGCTATCTGGTCGCACCAATATGCGGGTGGGTATAAAAGTCGATTCAGTGGCGAATTTTCTTTGTACATGGCGAATGAAGACAGATCACGTTATTGATGGTGAGCCCTTTTCATTGATTCGGCGTTCAATGATCTTTTCTGATCCTGGGGCCGAACTCTGGGTTATTGAGCGATATGGATCGCGGTCATTTGATATACCTGAGTATGATCCAGTAAAGGCCATCAAAGGTGTTTCGCATCTGGAATCAATGCGCCGACGTCCTCGTGATTTTCAAGAGGATGGTCATGCATGGGCCATCTTGAATGCGATGGTTGACGCCGCAATTGCTGATATTGGCGTCCATCAAACATGTGCCTATTTCTTCTTGGCTGAGCGGGAATATTGGGAGTCTCGAAACAATGCGGCTCAATTTCAAAAGAAGAGGCAAGACTTATTAGGATTGGGTTGGGCCAACCATGATCACCACACCTTCCGATCGTCTCGAGTTGGTTTTCCTAAGCTCGTTGCGCTATTAGAAAAACTTGGATTTAAGTGTCGAGAGCGTTTCTATGCAGGTGAGCAGGCTGGCTGGGGTGCTCAAGTTCTCGAGCAAAAAGAATGTCATTTCACCGTTTTTGCAGATGTTGATATGTCTCCGGAGGAGGTTGCGGGAGATTTCGCTCATCAGGAATTCAAGCCACGTGACTACTTGGGGACAGTTGGTTTATGGGTTGGGCTACATGGGGAGTCAATTCTCCAGGCCGGTATGCACCATCTAGAGTGTCAGTTCGACTTTGAAGCACTACGTGATCAGATGGAAGCAGCTGGATTTGCTTGTATGGATCCATTTACCGACTGGGACTATCTCAAGCAGCAGTTTACGGTTGGAGAGCGCTGGGAGGTCTGTGAAAGTCGAGTCAATCGACTGGTGGAGAATGACATGATTACTGGTCCGCAAGCAACGCAGTTTCTGAGTCAGGGAGCGATCGGATCGCATCTTGAGAATCTGGAACGGCATGGTGGTTACAAGGGATTCAACCAATCAGGTGTCAGCGATATTATTTCTAGAACGGATCCGCGTGCCCAATCTGGCTTGCGTGGCGGCTAGAGAAAGATTGTTTCAGCCTTGTTAAAAAAAAGGGGCCTCGCACCGTTTGGTACGAGGTCCCTTGTGATCTTCATCAATCCTTGAGCCTGCAGTGTGTCGGCGTTTGGTCCACCGACGCCCCTGACTCGAGTCAGGCGACTTGAACATTCACCGCTTCGCTCTGATGCGAACCTACTTGCTGCTTGAGTAGTCGAATGGCGAGGATTCCGTCACAGAATTGAGCTGTGATTCCACTTGTCTGAAGGTCTCCGCCAAGGCGGATTTTCCGACTGAAGTGTCCGACACCATATTCCTGAACAAGCACTGGGGTATTTTCAACATATAAGTTTCGAGGTTCGACCGGTGCGCTAATGTATAGATGTCCTTCTTCAATTGTGACATCGATGCCCTCATGGGCGGCGCCCGGAAGATCGACGATTACGAAGAACTCACTGGGTGTCTCGAAGAGATCTATCGGAGCTTCGAAGACCAGTGGTGATTTACCGGTGGTCATCAGGCTCAATCCGTCGTCATTCATTTGCTGACCGACGTTGGCAGTGCTTCCGCTGTTCGAGATTTTCACATTGATGTTCATCTCATTGTCTCCTGAGCTGTAGCTTCATGCTGTGGGAGTGGAGTGTTCAAAAAATCTTACGCATGGACACGGACCATGACAGGCTGAACTGTGCCCTGAGTCATACCGTTCAACATGCCTTGGCCTAAGAAGCCTTGTGCATTGGCGAAAGGTACGGCTGTTCGGCCATGTGTCATTGGACATTGACGTGCGACTGTATTCATGCCCAGGCCATGAATGCCATGGTTTCGATCGTAAACGGCATTGGTTATTGGCATTGTTTGTAGGCCGTTGTTCATCATGCCAGTGTTCCAGCTGGTGTTCATACCAGTGAAGGCATCAATTTTTGGAAGAACCACGAGGAGTACGCCGTTGTTAAGAGTGGCGACGATTTCATTGGAGAGAACAGGGCAAGGGAGCAAAATCGTTCGCTCAAAGCGGAGTGTTCCTCGTTCGCTGTGTACAACAGTTGCTGTCGTTGGTACAGGGAGAATTCCGAAGCCGCGAATGATGAGCTCGTTGCCAATGGTTTGGATTTCGATGTTGCTGGCTGGTACACCTGGGAGTTCGATCTCACAGTACAGGCAAGCAACGTCTTCACAGAGGTTGATCGCGGGAACGGTGGTGTCAGTCAGGTTGCTGAAGTTGGTTGTGCGAAGCATTGTGTTCGTGGGCATCACACTGCTGTCAAAGAGACGGTCAACTTCGTTACGGACGCGGGACGTTGGGTTTACTGTTGGGAATAGAGTGCGAGTAGTCATCACACACCTCCAAAATAAAGAGAAAAGGTTTCCGTTGGCTGGTCTTTACATTGGCCAGCCGCATTCACAGGTCCCGAGTCGCAAAGAGTGTGCCCATTGACTTGTGTCGATTTAGGGGGCGAGGGATGGGGGGGATGCTGCCAGAGTGCGTCGTGAGCTGTCAGGCAAGATGCCAAAGTGGCAACCTCAGCAGTACCACCCCCTTTAAGAAGGAGGCTGGCTGGATGACAGCGCATGCGGAAAGAGGCGTTTAGCTAATGCAGATCAGGTTTTTACTGGCTGGGAGTACTGGCTTCAGCCTTAAGGCGTCGTTTAAGCTCAATGAGCATCGGAGATCCCGCCATGGGCGTTTTTGACCGAGGCTTGCTCTGACCCCTCAGCGGTGTGGAGGCGAGTAGCTCAGACATATACGGGCGGCCAGTCACTTGATCGTGATGGGACAAGAGCGTTCCCAGAGCGAGGGCATCATCGAGCGCTCGATGAGATCGGGCCCGACTAATCCGGTGAACCCCTAGAAGATGATCAAGCCGAGCTGATGCAAATCCCTTGGCTCGCCATTTGATGCCTCGCACAGAGCAGAGCCATCGGCCGTGAGCTGCTTGGGGCAGTGTGCGTTTGAGCATGCTGCGATCGAATCCTGCATTATGCGCAATCAGTACTTCGCTCGCTTCGATCAAGGTGACGATACGATTTTCATCGAGCTGCTTCCCACGTAATTCAGTGAGCGAGATGCCGTGTGTTTGAGCTGCCGCTGGATGCATGGGACAGTTCGGCTCACGAAGGCCGCTGTACTGTTCACTGATATTGAGTACCTGGCCGCTGGACGATGAAACTTCAAGCTGGACTAAGCCGACCTCGATGACTTCATCGTCACGACTGATGCCAGTGGTCTCGGTGTCAATGATTGTGACGCGTATTGTTGGATCAGCTTGATCCATATTGGTCCAGTCATTCGTTCTAGTCAGGTGGCTTGTGGTTCTTCAGCATCTTGCTTTTTATCAAGCAGATCAATGATGAGTATGACAAGAACGATCAGGCTGACAGCGCACATGATTGAGATCAGTGTTGCTGCATACCACTTATGTGAGGCACCATCGGTATAGGCAGTCCATCCAGCAATTGTTCGCCATGCGAACGCTACTGAAAAGAGTAGTGTGGAGGCGATTGCAGTGACCACTGCCCATCGTTGTCGAGAAACGATCAAAAATCCCCATAGCAATGAGAGGCCTCCGGCAATGCCACCAGAAAGCAATGCTGTCTTAGCTTTGGCGTTATAGGCGATCTCGCCAAACTCCTTGACCGAAGCGTTTGCCGCTTGAGGAGTGGCATCAGCTGATTCAACTGCCGCCACCTCTGCTTGGGATTGCTGGGTTTGATCTTCAAGTGGGGTGCCAGCTGGAATGTAACTAACCGCAGCGATGGCGATTGCCCAAAGGAAGAGGCCGTAACAAATCATGATGATGCCTGTGAATGGTCGCATGACCTCAGGGTAGGGCGCACGCCAAACATTGCAAGTGGGAGGCATTGGGCAGGTACTTTAAGGATCAGAACTCTAAGTTTGGATCTCTGATATCGGCAAAGTCGCCGCTCGGCAGCTGACCCATCGGTCCAGTGAGCATATGGAATATATGCCTGGCAGCATCTTCAGGATTTGGCATATTGGGGGTTCCATAGGCGGCACGAAGTCTCCCAAAACTGGGGAAGGCCTGATCTTGGTCAAGATCCCGAATCGTCGATTGCATACTGGTATCAATCAAGCCGGGGGCGAGTGACAAGAAATGCGTGTCTGGATGCTCATTCGCAAAGAGCTTAATCAGCATGACAAAGGTTGCCTTAGAAAGTGCATATCCAGCCCAGCCACTGTGCCCACCGACTGCAGCACCTGATGAAATAGCAAGTACAGAGTTGATACGAATTGGTAAATCAAACAAGGTGTTAAGAAGGATCTTGTTCGACCAAACATTCACGTTCATTGTCTGTTTAAGATCTGAAGTATCGACCTCTGACATATGAGCAAGCTTACCCAGAATCCCAGCATTTAGAACAACCAAATCAATATGATCAATTGTACGAAGCGCGGTTCGTGTGCTTGTTGCGATGGAATCAAGTTCCCCGAAATCAACATGGGTAAACTTTAGGCTGTTGCCGTTCATGAGATCCTTCGGCTCGGTTCGCCCCAGTGCGATCACCTCATATCCTTGTTCAATAGCAACTGTCGCAATGCCATGGCCTAGCCCACGGTTGCAACCAGTAATCAGTAGCCGCTTTTTTTCTGTCATGTACGAATGATTCTATAGAAATAAAGAGAGGTGAAATTGATTGATTTGATCTAGCTGAGTTAGTTCATGTTAGTCACAACAAAAAGAGCTACTCAAGCGTAGAACCAAAGTTGATCAGTAAAAGTGAAAAGTCATCCAAGTCAACAAAGCAGTTGTTATCAAAGTCAGCTGTGCAATCAAAGTCCAATTGGCATGGCTCACTGCAAGCGCCCCACTGGATGAGTAGTATGCTGAAGTCATCAAAGTCGACTTTGCCGTCTCCATTTGCATCACCATCTAGTTTTGGATAGCTCGGTAAAGCGCTCCGTATATTCCAGGCTAATATTTCTGGCGGCGCATCATCAAGTGGACTCATTGATTCCAGATGAAGCTCAATGAGTTCTAGTGGAAGGTGCTGGATGATTTCAAACTGAATCGGTAGCTCAGCTTGTTGTCCTGGTTTTAGCACAACTTTGCCATAGACTGGCTTGCCTGCTTCTTGGCCATTGAGGCGAACCGCTGGGTTGGGTTGTCCCTTGGGGTCATAGGCAATAAATCGATAGGGGAAGACCTCTGTGTTGTCCTCATGATGGTTTCCGACGATCACTTCATCGTCAATCACTACGCCAACAGCAGGCGTTGCAGGCTTGGGTTCCTTTTCGAAACAGAACCAGCCACGATGAACCAACTTGCCTTCACAGCTATTGACGGCCCCGGTGTCTAGGTTTAATACCGTCATTTGCCAACATGCAGTATCGCCAAGGCTATTGAGATCTTGTGGTCGGTCAATTTCCACAATGATGTCTTCACATTGTTGTGCTGCCACCATAATCGGCAAGGGCCCAGCGGGCGTGAATGTTGTTGGACCATTGGACCCACATCCAGCACCAGCAGGGAGTCCTTGGAAGTCAACAAGGTAGAGGTGGTCGGTGACGCTGTCGTTGCAGAGTGTGATGGTGACTGTTTTTGATGTATTGCTATAACAAAACGGTGTGACAGGAGGGAGGCCACATTGATCTTTACACTTACCTGCACAGCCGGCATTTGCTAAGCCGGCCACCTCAGTGGGATTCAGCACTCGATTAAATATTTCTACCTCATCGATGCGGCCCATGAATTTAGGAATAGTCCCAGCGGTATAAGGCAGCATTGCGTGGCCGATTAATGTCGGCTCGGTATTTGCCAGTGACCCCAACTCTTCAGTTGGATCATAGGTTGTGGGGTGGGCAACACCATCAACATAGAAGGTGACGCCATTGGAATTGTCGCGGTCTACGGTAACGGCTACATGGTGCCATCCCATGGTTCCGACAAGGGGGCCCGAGCAACAAATAGATGTAAAGGGAGACGAGCCAAGCCCATCGCCAAGTTCAAGGCCCAAATGTGCATCGTGGACAAAGAAGTAATAGCCAACATGTCCGGGGCTACGATCATCGACAATCGGGTTTTCTTTGCTGGTGTAACTATCCATATAGATCCACGCATCGATAGAGAAGTCTTGCTTTGCTTGGATATCAATGTCATGAAAGGCTCTTACGGCACTATCAACACCATTAAATCTGTAGCTCTCGCTGACTTTGCCAACCTGACCTTGGGTGGCATTGAAGGGAATGCCGTCGTAAGCATTAATCATTTCCGCAGCGATACCAGACGCTAAGAGTGGATCATCGTCTAGGGGCCACCAAGCGATCATGTCATCTGGGGGATCGACACATGGGCCGCAGCATTCAGCGGTTTCGCAGCTGGAGCCATTTCCAAGGTACGTGCTCTGATCCAGGCTAAAACAGATCTCTTCACTGACAGTCACGCAGGTAAAGTCATCAAGAACTGCGTCGAAGTAACAGCAAGCACCTTGGGCGTCACAAACCGTGTTCTCACACGTGGACCCGATACCAGCAAACACAGAGGAGGGCAGTTCTGCGCACTGGCTCTCTGAAATAATTGACTGTGACCAAAACAAATCGCCTGGATTGATGTAGCAGCAGCAACCAATGGCAGGACATGTTGCATTTGCGCACGAAATGCCATCACCTAGATAGGTTGATTGAGGTTTTAAGAGGCACTCACCTTGGGTCATTTCAGCACAAGCCCAGTTGGTATTGGTAGGGCCTCGCACGGCTTCAGCATCACCTACCCAATAGCAGCAGGCACCGGTTGGCGGTGCTTGCACAGCGTGTAGCCTGGCCATGAAGTTATTCGTTACAAAACCAAATGACATGGTGTTCCAGCCTGGATAGGCTGTGCCATTAGCGTTGTACCACCAGGTAAAGTTACCACTACTTCCGACAGTGGGGGGGTTGGCATAGGCGAGTCCCATGGTGGGGCTCCAGCCGCCAAGTCCTAACACATTTGTGAATTGGATCGTGAATGTGACATCATCGGGCACGACGATATCCGGAACGCTGAACGAGACTGGAGTACTGCCAACAGGTAGGCTGACGTTCGCGGTTGTTTGTTGCCAAAGTAGCGCACTGGGAGCAGCGCCCAGGCCGCCGGCCCAAAGCTGGGCAGTTATATCAGCAGTAACGATGGAGTCGCCATGATTCCAAGCCATGGCATCGAACTGCTGAATCTGGCGTTCGGTGCCCGCCAAGCTGAGTGTGTCTCCCCAAACAGCACCACCTTGGTTTAGAAAGTGGTTACTTGGGTTGGTCATGTTGTCGTAAACAACAGTCTGAGCGCTGGTTATGCCAGCCCAGACAAACGAGGAGACGATGACGGCAACGATCGATCGGAGAGTACATTTCAACGGTTTGTCCTCCACTCCGTTGTTAGCACTAGCAGCGCGCCCCTGACAGTGCCTGAAGGTACTCATTGAAAGGGGAATGGTTGGTATAAGCAAGGCAGAACTATAGGAATTAGGTCAGATGTGCCCTCATGCTAAGGAGAGGGCTGTTGAGGCTATTCCGCTTGGCGGGGTGTTGCATGGTGTAACACGGGTTTCGCGGTGGCTTGGCTGTCGCTGTCTGACTGATCTTCCTGGGAATGACCATGGGTTTCTCGAATGAAAAATGAGATGACCAGTGCAATTCCTAGGCACACTGGAATCAAAAGCATTGCGATCTTCCAGCTACTGATGGGTATCTTCGTCAACTGTGAGTCTGCACCGTTTGCTGAGCCCGAGACAGCGCTCCAGATTTCACTGACACGCCAGAGATCTGTATTTGGCGCCAGCGACCAGCTTGCAGCCATGGCTGTGTCATAGGAAATGGCCGTTGCACTCAGTGGTGGAAGCTGATCGGTGTTCGTTGAAACGGCGCTCAGTAGTTCGCCAAAGCCCCACATCATGAAGGCGCCAAGCATCATGACAATAAAGTTAGTGAATGCGACTGCAGTTGCACGGAAGCGACCAGGGCAAACTTCTATCGCATGTGCGAATTGGATGACCTGTGTGCCAGCAAATATGCCTAGTACAAAGAGCACTGCAAAGGTGCCGATGACCATCAAATTGACACCAAAGAAGATAATAGCGATGACGCTAATTGCTGAGCCAATAATTCCAATCTGAGCAGGCATACGGCGGCGGTGTATTTTGTCAGATATGAATCCAGCGCAAGGGCCACCAATAATGAAACCAATAAAGAATGCAACCATGCCGCTGGCGGCAACTTTGGGTGTAATGTCAAGTAGATTGATCAGGAACGAAGTTCCCCAAAGGGAGGCTAGCACTGAGATCGGTAGCCAAAGTGCACCAGCAACGAGGCCAATCATCCAGATTTGAGGATTCAAAGCTACTTTACGTAAGCCGACGAATAACTCACGAAAACTATGTGGTCCTTGCAGGAACAATACAGTGAACCACTCAGGCCTTCGCGGAATGATCACATAGATGAGGACTGCTATCACCGTTGAGAGGCAGGCGCAGACAAAGGCGACGTTTCGCCATCCAATCTCATCTTGGAAAAATACCATTGGGGTTTGGGCAATAATTCCACCAACACTTCCAAGTGCCACAGTCATGCCCACCAAGAGACCCATTCTCGCAGGTGAGAACCAAACACTGCAGACATAGATGGCACCAACAAATGCGAAGGCGGATCCCACGCCAATGAAGGCACGAGCAAAACCGAGTGTTGTGAGATCATGAGCGAGGCCCATGAGGAGGCAGCCAATGGCACATAAAATGCAGGCTATCGGCAGCAGGTACTTTGAGCCATATCGATCAAGCAAGCCGCCAACAACAAGCTGCATGGGTGCGTACGCCCATAAGTACATTGCCCAAGTAAAGCTCATATCTGCTGAGGTTGCCTTAAATTCTCCTTGGAGTTCCGCTTCAATCGTGCTCCCCATGTCACGCAAGAAGAACTCGAAGAAGTAAAAAAGCGCGCCAATAAACCAGAAAAGCCAAGCGCGCATTGAGCCACGGTGATGCTCTGCAAGCGCATGAAGCTCTGCAATTTTCGCGTGGTGGTGCTTGGTTGGTTTTTTTTGGTGCGACATAGGGGGATCCGCAGTGCAAGTGGGGGGCTTTAGTCGCTAAGAGGATATCTACTTTATGCCCTTGGGTGTTTGGCTGGATTAGATGTTATTTTATCTTCAGGCATTCGCTTGGATGCATTTGTCGCCGCCAGGGCATCTTCGCATAATACTTCGAAGGATCCAATTGCTCCAAGCGTTCTATCCTGATGCTCGTCAGCTGGGGTTCGTTTCTTATAGACGCCGTCATCCTGCATTTCCCATGAGTCACGGCGATCGGCTGCTGAGACCTCAAGAATGCGTAGAAGACGTTGGCGTGCGGCCTGGTCTTCAACCGGGGTGATGATCTCAACTCGGTTGGTTAGGTTGCGTGACATCCAGTCAGCCGAGCCGATGAACCAGTGACCATCCAATGGTGCCTTTTGGCCATTGCTGAAGTGAAAAATTCTGGTGTGCTCTAAGAAGCGGCCAATAATTGAGAGTACCTGGATGTTCTCGGATACGCCCGGAATTCCAGCTCGTAGGCAGCAGAATCCTCGAACAATCAAAGTGATCTTAACGCCAGCTTGTGATGCCTCATAAAGCCGTCTAATGATCCCCATGTCTTCTAATTGGTTCATCTTTGCAATGATTCGAGCTGGTCGCCCAGCCTTCGCATGAGCAATTTCGGCATCAATGAGTTCATAGAATTCATGTCGCATCGTGACTGGTGCAACGAGGATCTTTTGGTAATGCCGGTTCAGGGATCTTCCAGTTAAGTAGTTAAAAATACTGACAATATCATCCGTGATTTTAGCATCACATGTCAGAAGTCCAAGATCGGTATAAAGCTGGGCAGTACCTGGGTGGTAGTTCCCTGTGCCAACATGCGCGTAGCACTGAAGTCCATCTTGTTCTCGGCGTACAACCAATGAACACTTACTGTGGATTTTTAGGCCCACGACACCGTATGCAACATGAACACCGTTCTTTTCAAGATGTCTCGCAAGATGAACATTCTTGTCTTCATCAAACCGAGCCCTTAGTTCAACCAAGCATGCAACTTGTTTTCCATCTTGCGCAGCTTTAATCAAACTATCTATAAATGGTGAGTCAGCGGAGGTTCGATAGAGTGTCTGTTTAATAGCTAATACATGCGGGTCACTGGCTGCTGCCGCAATGAAGCGTTCAATGGATGCAGTAAACGACTCGTACGGATGGTTGACCAGAATGTCTCGCTCACGAATAGTGGCAAAGATATTGTCGTCCTCACTTCTGAGCCGTGGTGGTAGCGTGGGGCGCCACTGATTTTCCTTTAGGTCCGGGCGATCGATGGAATACAGTTCGCCTAGTGTCTCTTCGGATGGTCCGTCATAGATGTAGACATCACTATTCTCAAGTTCAAGCTCCTCTTGAAGGAGCTTCATGATTGAGTCTGACGGATGGGATCTCGTTTCAAGTCGGACAGGCTCTGCCAATCGCCGAATGCGCAGTGAAGCCTCAACTGATTCAAGAAGATCTTCAACCTCATCATCACCCATATCGAGGCCAACCCCACGGGTGACGCGGAAAGACATGATGTCTGCAACCTCAAGACCTGGGAAAACAAGTGATAGATTGTGTTGAATAACCTCTTCGATAGTAATCAGTCGTGCTTCTTTGAAATCCTTGATTTCGCCGATTTGTCCATCACTACGAATAGCGATCAAGCGGGGTAGTGAATCGGGAACCTTCAGTCGAGCGAAGAGTCTTTCACTACGTCCAGACTGGGATAGAAGCACGCCAAGATTATGTGAGAGATTTGAAATGAAAGGGAATCGGTGTCCCGGATCGACAGCGAGTGGCGTGAGAATGGGGAAGACGTTGGCATGGCACCAGGTGCTCACACGGTTGCGCTCACCTATCTCAAGCTGCTCATAAGAGATCAGGTGTATTCCTTCGCTAACTAACTTTGGTCGAAGTTGTTCAGACCAACACCGTTCTTGATTTCGTTGGAGTTGCTCAATGATTGGCCTGACAGCTTCAATTTGTTCCCGAACGGTAAGGCCGTCATGAGAGACACGATCTACATCTGTCTCAAGCCGTTTTCTCAAAAGCGCCATTCGCTTCATAAAAAACTCATTGAGGTTTGATAAACTGATAGAAAGAAATTTGAGGCGCTCAAGTAATGGTGTTGAAGCGTCGACTGCCTCAGCGAGCACTCGCTCATTAAATCGAAGCCAAGAGAGATCACGTCCGAGATATAAATCTGGACTGTCTAGCGATTTGTTATGCTCCAGATTTGCAGCGGTCTCTTGGCGAGCATCTCGGACCGCTTTTGGGTTGGCAGCATCTTGATATGAGTCCATGCGTTTTTTTTACATCCCTTCTGGTAGAGCAGAAATTATACTCTCCAGCTATGCTTTTCCGGGGCCTCTTGTACTGAAGCGAAGTGATGAAGTGAGGAATGCCCATTGAGCGATAGTCCATCAAACTCTGTAGAAGGGGCACTGGTTCTAGCTCGACTGGATCGTATCCCAATATGGCCCTATCGAAGGTCATTATTGGTCATTGTTGGTTTCGGGTTCTTTTTCTGTTTTTTTGACATCATCACAATCGGTGCCGTGATTCCCGTGCTCAAAACGCAGTGGGACGTATCAGATTCACTACTCGCCTGGACGATAACGGCGAGCTTAGTCGGTTATGTCATCGGTGAATTTATTGTTGGTCGTATCGCTGATCGCTTTGGGCGGCGACTGGCATTGTATATCTCTGTTACGTTCTTCTCTGTCGGGTCGATCTTATCTGCGACCAGTCCAAGTCTTTGGTGGTTGGTGGGATGGCGGTTGATGTCTGGGATGGGAATTGGTGCTGAGCTCTCCAGTACCACAACCTATTTGGGTGAAATGGCGCCAAGGAAGATTCGTGGGCATGTGACGGCGATTGGCGTTGGGTGTGGTTTTCTTGGATTTGCAGTGGTTCCATTTATTTCAATGGCCTTGATCCCTAACTTTGACTGGGGATGGAGAGCGATTTTCATTATCGGTGGCATCATTGGAATTTTTATTTTTATCATGCGTCGCAGAATGCCAGAGACGCCGCGATGGCTTGTTGCTCACGGTAGGGTAGAGGAAGCAGAAAAAATTATTGCCGCTGCAGAAATCCTTGCCGAGAAGAGACTCAAGAAAAAATTGCCCAAGCCGTTGGAAAAACGGCCGACGTTGGTTGCGAATAAGCACTGGCTGAATTTATTGAAGCCACCGTATTTGATATGGGTCATTTTATTTAGTGGAATTTGGAGCGCGTACTACATTGGTAATTATGCATGGTTGACACTGACGCCTCAGCTATACCAAAATCACGGCATTTCATTACCAGCTGCGTTTTTTGTGCAGGGATGTACTTCACTTGGTTTCGTGTTTGGAGCAATTCTAGCAGTGTTTCTAGGTGATCGAATCGAGCGGAAGTGGCTCGCATCCATCATTGCTTTGTTGTGGTGCGTTTGTCTTCTGTTGGTTGGATGGTTCCCATCTATATGGATCATCATGGTATGCGGATTTGCGGCCAGTACATCGATTGCTATTTTTATTCCTATCGTCTACACCTATACGGCGGAAACATTCCCAGTATGGGGACGAGCAACAGGCATTTCAATGACTGACGGTATCGGTCACATTACAGCAGCGTTTTGCGGTCAGATTATCTTTGGAATAAGTGCAATTTATGAGTCATCAGGTTACTCATTTCAGGCAGCATTTACGGTGATGGCAATCAGTGGTTTGCTGACGGTTTTCCTGCTTTTGTTTGGGCCATGTAAAACAGGTCAATCTTTAGATGATGCAGGCTCGCTTGTCTCGTAGTGGGATCTATGCCATTAAGTTTGCACCTCATCGTAACTGGGTCTAGTCTGCATACACATGCTTATTGAGATATTTGGATACTTGGCTCTTGGAATTGTGGCAGGCCTACTTGGTGGAATTCTGGGTATTGGTGGTTCAGTTGTTCTGATTCCTGTATTGAACCTGATTTTCGGTTTCGGCTTCCATCTGTCACAAGCTGCTGCCATGACTGTCAATCCATTTATTGCAGCTCCTGCAGCATGGGAGCACGGCCGAGCTGGATACATTAATTGGCCAATATTCTGGAGATGTTTGCCCAGCGGAATCTTGTTCATCATTTCTGCTGCGATCTTAAGCAATTACATTCCTGCTATTTATCTTCAGTTCATTTTTGGTCTTTTTCTTGTCTGGGTGTTTATTGATGGCCTGGTCAAGTTAGTTCGGAAACGAACGGAAGTTCAGAAAAACGTTCGCGATGCAAATTGGTGGCGATGTTCATTAGTTGGTGGGATTACGGGCGCTTTTTCAGGTCTGTTGGGTATCGGTGGTGGTCTTGCAACGGTGCCACTTCTGCAGAAGTTGTGCGGCCTTTCACTGAAAACAGCTATTGGCACCTCATCTGCGATCATGATTCTGACGACGACCTGTGGGGCGTTAGCAAAGAACATAAGTCTCAGTGAAAAGATTGCTGATGGTTCGACCGTCAATGGCCTCACCTCTATAAGTATTGCGGTGTGGCTCATTCCGACAGGCATTATTGGTGCACTCATTGGTGCACATCTATGCCACATACTTCCAAATCGAACGGTGCGATCGCTCTTTCTGATATTAGTCGCAATAGCGGCAGTCAAGATGTTAGTGCCTTAATATGATGGATCGGTATAGATACGAATCAAAGATCTTGAGTCAATTTCGTCTGCTTAATGCAGCAAAGACATCACTCGCTATTGCGATTGGTCTTTTACTGACTTGGGCGCTATCAGATACCGTTGCGAAAGCGCAATGGATTGTCATAAGTAGCGTTGTTGTGATGGCAACATTGCCTAATGTTGGGGGTGTTCTACAAAAGGCTGCCTTGCGTGTTGGTGGAACAATCTTGGCGGGTGTCGTTGCTATCGTTCTCGTGCTCATCCTCGGAGGACATCCAATTGCGGTTGGAGCGGCATTGGTCATCATCTGCGGTTTCTTTGTTTACTTGGGAGGCAATCCTAAAATTGGTTATCTGGGTTCTCTGGCAGCGATCACGCTCATCATCATGGTCGATGTTTTCGAGCCTCACTTAGAACAGGTTTTTTGGCGTGGCATCAACATCGTTATTGGCGTGTCTATTGCATTACTCGTAACCCGATTTGTCTTTCCGATTCGGGCTCGCCTTCAGTTGCGACTTAGTATGGCTGAGACTGTTGAGCAGTTTGGAAAACTTGTGCGAACTCTTGAGCCTATTAGAGAGGAAAAGACATCGCCTTGTGATGAAGTAGAAGACTCCATTGTTCAAGGTATCTTAATGCAGCGAGGTCTACTTCCACTGGCTGCAACGGAAAGCCGAGGCTTTCGTTCGAATCGAGCTGCTTACGAAGACGTTATTCTGGCAGAGAGAATGGTGCTGCGTGTAACTCAGGTCATTCGTTATGCAATGGGGCACTCCGAAGATGGCGCAGCAATGATTCGTTCGCTGGAACAGATCTCACCATTACGTGAAGACATTTCGATTCGACTTGAAGAGCTTTCCAATGGCCTGCGAAAATCTAAGCAGATATCAAAAGGAATAGCTCAGTCGGAAAGTGAAGCCCAATTGAAACAAGACCTAAGAGAATTGATGAGCGAAGTAAGTGATCGTACTTTCCTTAGCCCGCCAACCTTTGTTTTTGCAATGGAGTATTTGCGCAGAGAAGTGAACCATCTGCACGAAGCCATTAATAAGATGCTTTAGTCTTTCGATTTTCTAGAACAGTCAAAAAGAAGATCGATGGAGCGCTTTTTAGCGCTCCATCGATCGGTCTGAAGAAGTGGAGCCGAGATGAGGTGCATAAGCGATGCTTATGCGATGGCAACAAGGAGTCATCTTGCCGCTGTAGAAGAACGCGAGGATTGCACTTGGCAGGGGCAAAAAAAAGCAGAACCCAAATAATGGGTTCTGCTGGGTTTTATTGAGCGTTTTGGATTCAGAATCCAATAAGGAATATGGTCAGATCCTGGTGATCGACTATTCCATCACCATTAATATCGGTGGCAGCGGTATCACTACCCCATTCACTGATCATTTTGATGAAGTCTTGAGCAGCGACGGTGCCATCACCATCGAGATCCAAATTCTGCCTCGTAGTTGGTCTTTTATCACCAGGTTCGTCAGCTGCCACCAGGCTATCTAACTCAACACTGGCGCTGCGATCTTCACAGCCAAATGGTGTGAGACGATAGATCCGGCCAGCATTATTGATGGCTTCCGTAGAATATTTTCGAGCATTTGACAATACATAAGAAAGCCCAACGTCAGTATCTAAGAAAGCGACAGCAAAGCCTGATTCAGCTTTCTCTTGGGCTGGAGCAAATGACTTGATTCCACTGCCATCGATACCAGAACGAATATAGGTCTTTCCTTGCTTTGTAGAATTCTTCGTGTAGCGAGGAGATCCGGCGACCACATCGAATATGCCGTCGCAATTAAAGTCTCCATTGCCAGCAAGCGAACTGCCGAGTCGCTCATCTGCCTTGCTGCCTCTCATCGACCACATGAGCTCGCCATTTTTTCCACTAAACATGCTGATCAGTCCCAGCTTCTTCTTATTGCTATTACTGGGGTGGTCGTATCTTGGACTGCCGACAACAAAGTCATCTTTGCTGTCACTATCTACTTTGCCTGCCCATGCGATGGTGGCGCCAAGTTGTGCCTTCTTCACGGTTCCGTAGATCGTATAGATTTCATCGAAACTGCCGCCTTTGAAGGCATAGACAGCGCCGCCTTTAGATTCAATTTCATCGTTGTAGGGTGCACCTACAAGAAGGTCTGATGGCCCACTGCTATCAAGCTTTTTGGCAACAGCGACAGCCTGACCAAACCGATCGCCTGAATTTTCTCCTTTGAGGACTTTCGCGATGGAGCCATCTCCGCCTTGGATCACGTAAACCTTACCTGTCTTTGAAGTCGAATAAGGAGCGCCTACAGCGAAGTCATCAACGCCATCATCAGTCAGATCAAGTCCGCCAGAAAGTGAGCTTCCAAAACGGTCGCCAGCTTTCTTGCCAAGGATCGTTTTTAGGGTTGAAAAGTCGGTGCCGGATATGACGTAAACACCGCCACAATCTTCCTTGCCTGTTTGGTCGTATCGGGGGGCACCAATGAGAAAGTCATTTGTTCCATCGCTGTTGTAATCACCCGCACAGCCAACAGCGCCGCCAGCCTGATCCCCAGCATTTTTCCCTAGGAAATCCCATAAGGTCTCGCTGCATTGGCCAGAAATGACTTTGGCAGCACCTGCATCTGCACCGTTTGAGTCGCTTAAGGGTGAGCCAACCAAAAGATCGTCATAACCATCGCCATCAATGTCACCAATATTTGCGATTGAGCGGCCGTACTGTTCATTTGCGACAGTGCCGTCAAGGTCTCCACGGTAGCAGAGTGTATTCAATTCATAGTAATAAGCGGCCCCGGAGTTCGTGCCGTTTATGTCATCATATTCGTTTCCAATGATGACCTGATTACCATCAATCGCTGGGCGGCCGAATAAATCGTCGCTTGTTGCATCTGATGGTTCGAGACGACTAACGACTACCCAATTGTCGTTGACATCCGTTAGCACATAGCTAATCCCAGAATCTTCTCCATTGTCGTCCTTGCCACGAGCTGCGATCAAGGTTGTTGTGTCATCAGATTTGATGTAACCGCCAAAACCATCACCGGCATCTGAGTCACTAGGGATAATGATCTGGTTAAGTGACCAGTCTCCTTGGCCAGATTTTCTATATGCAAAGACGGCACCAGAGTCACTTTTGCCATCTGAATCACGACTATTCGCACCAATCAAGATTGAGGAATCACCTGAGATCGAGATGGCACGGCCAAAGCGATCTCCACTAGAACCATTGCTGTCACTCAATTTGTCCTTTAATTGCCAAGATTCGCCACCAGTGATGAGTGATGTCTTTTCATAGACATAAGCAGCGCCATTTTGAGAGCCTTGAATATCATGAGATGGCGATCCAATCACAATAAGGTCATCTGAAAGATCGAGATCTCTCGAGTAGTAATCAAAAAAGCCTCCATCATCTGGTTCGAGTTTGAACGCCTGCTCCCAGCCGTTTTTGCCGTCTAATTCGAAAATATAAGCGGCGCCAGTGGAGCCATTACAGCCTTCTGCGCCAACCAGGAGTTGATCCGAATCAACAGCTAAGCTCACGCCAAAAAGATCATTGGCAGCGCCATCGTTGGCAATCAAAGTGCCTTCAAGTTGCCACTGGAAAGAGTCGTCTAATGCATAAACGTATACGCTGCCTGCGTCCTGGCCATTGGCGTTGTCGTCAAATGGAGCTGAAGCGAAAAGATAGTAAACACCACCAGATTCACCAATTGCCACAGCGAAGCCCAAGCGATCAGCCCCGGATCCGTCTGGCGCAGTAATAAACTGGCTTTCTTCCCATTCACCACTCAGGCTCTGTTCGAAAAAGTAAACAGCGCCTGCATCAAATCCTTCAGTGTTATCTCGGCTAGCAGCACTAACCAGGTAACCATCTTTCAAGGAAATGCTGCCACCAAAGTATTCTTCAGAACTACCTTGCGTAGGCACGATTTTCTGGTTTTCTACATAGCTATCAACCGCAAAGGTGGGTAAAGCCACAGTTCCGATTGCTACAGTCATTGCAGTTGTAATTAGGTGCATATCTCTTGTCTTCATTACTCTCTCATCTTCATTTCTTGTTCTGTATTCAAACAATTAGATCAAGACTTCTCTGATCCATTTTCAAATTGTGCATTCAACGAATCTTGATTCAGCCATGTGGCAAGCTATCTGCTGCACATGTTTGAGTTTCTTTCACGATTGACTCCATCGGCAAATTCTCGATTTCTAGCTCCCTAAAATGTGGCCACTTCCTAGGCAAGAGGCTGGGTGTTCAATCACGGTGGGAGCGGTCGTTTTTATTTGCAAACAGTGTTGGAGATGTCTCAGTGCACCTGATTCCCTGTTTTTCTTCCCTGCCACAAACAATGAGCAATAGTCCTGAGCGAGGGCTAGCTCTGAGATCGAATTAGAGCCTGACCCACCGGCAGCTTCTCGCACCTTCAGACTCTTGAAACCTGTAACCCTAATGTTACGGACAACTTGAGTGTACGCATAAGAGATTCTTTGGAAAGTAATAAGACGAAGACAGGTATCTTTTTTGGGTTGGGATGCAGCATTATCATGACAGAGTGAATAGCTAAAACCCCATTAGGGGCCCTAGAAGAGCATCTCTCTTGGCAGCACCCCATCTTGAAGCGACGATTTGCTGCCCGAGGCCCTTTTTTACAGGCATTGGAGCGGTTTCTATCGGACTCGGTTGAGGCTCTCTATCTTGGCCGCTTCAGTCGCACCATGGGGATACATCAGTCGGTAGGTCTGGATTTTGCGGTTGCGGAAGGGAGATATGAGCTGCCACGATTTGAGGCGGTGGACTTCGATCCCGCCGCCCACCAGTGCGTTGATCGTTTGTTCGGACAGATCGTCGGCGAAGACGACTTGTCTGCGGTAACCGGACTTGGCCAGCGACACATAAAACGGCGCGATGTCGATACTGCGTACGCGACCGAGGACTAAGTCGCGATGCGTGCTTGCCATGGTGAACTTTGATCTAATGCGAGTGAACGCTTCGTACTGAACTGGATGATAATCGGCGCAACCAGACCAAGCCTTGATCTGTTCTTCGGCTTCCACAGGTCAAAGGCAGGTACCTTTTTTAGTTCATTGTTGGGTATCATTAGGGCAGAGTGAAACGCTGATTTGCTGCACCAGATCCTTTTTCGTAGGCGTTGGAGCGGGTTCTATTAGATCCGATTGAATGGAGTGAAGCCTAAATGCAATGCAATATTGATGCTCGCGGTCGAGCCTACCGCCTCATGAGCGGACTTTTCGTAGTGGTGATCGCCATCATCTTTGCTGTGCTTAGCAGTCTTGGCGTGACAGGGCCGCTTTGGGGCTGGATTGTCACGGTCTGCTGTCTTGGAGGCGGTATCTTTATGATCTTTGAGGGCTGGGCTGGATGGTGCGCGGTGCGAGCGATGGGTGTGCGAACAAAGTTTTAGAGGTGCGCGAACTTGCTACCGAAGTCGGGGCATCATTCCTGACATATCTTGGTGGAGCGATTCGTTTCTACTTCACGAGTGCGACTTGGGATCCGTGTGCTCAGAGCGTTTTTTAAAAGCACGAGCTGGTTCACCGAGACAGATGTAATCGGATGGTAGATCGGAAAAGGCGCTTGATCTCGCGGCTAAAATAACACTGCTCCCAATGTTCACGCCTGGTCCTACAAATGTATCTGTGGCAAGCCAGCTTTGGTCGCCAACTTTGATTCCACTGCGTTTGATGCGCATGTCCTCTCTTTCATAGAGGTGGGTACCAGCACATAAATGTGCGTATTGGCTAATCCGAACCTGACTTCCGATATCGATCAGCCCCATGCAATTTAGGATGACGCCGCGCGCTATTATGGACTGTGTACCAATATGTAGATTCCACGGAAAGTCAATTTTCACACTGGGATCGATAACAACTTTTGCACCAATTTTGGCACCAAAAATACGTAAGAGCGTGCATCGCCATTTATTGCCCAAGGCAAAACTTGGGCGGAATAAAAAGTACCGCATCATCCACCATGCCAGGCCCTTGAGCCGCTCTCCTAATGGCATTGGCAAGAAAACTCGCAATCTAGGCGATGACACAACGGTGTGTTTGAGTGAGGATCTGTTCTCGTGCTCTGGAACAGTCATTTAAGAATTCGTTCCTTGAGCGGTTTTGCAGGGTTTCCAACACACACTTGGCTACTGGGAAGATCCTTATAGACGCTTGATCGAGCGCCAACAACACTGAGGTCGCCAATAACGACGCCTGGCCCCACAAAGGAATCAGCGCCTATCCAGACATCTTGGCCAATAGAGATTGGTGTACGTTGTAGTCGGAAGGTGTGATCTTGGTAATCATGCGTGCCGGCGCAGAGGTGGGCATATTGGCTGATGATTGAACGTTTTCCAATCTTGATCATTCCAAGGCTATAGAGAATTGCATGATCGCCAATCGTTGCATCTTCTTCAATATCCAACATCCAGGGAACTTCGATGTGAACGGTGGGGCGGATCGCAACACCTTTTGCAATCTTCCCCCCAAAACACCTCAATATAAATGATCTAAAGCGATACCAGTTATGAAAGCTGATACGGAAAAGAGGGCGGCCGATGACAATCCAGATGGTACGGAGAATCTTATCCCGCAGGGTCCAAGGGCTTGCTTCTGGCTGCATTTGTAACTTGCTAGCTACTGGAACATCGACAGCCGTTGGTGAGGTGTGAAGACTCGGTAGTGTGCCCTCGGGGTGAGCCAGCCCACCAACTGCTTCAACGGAAGGTTCGATGCGGACCGGTCGGCCTTCCCAAGTAATGTGATCTTCTTGATTTTTAAGGGAACGAATTTTCCAGGAAACAAGGTCATCGTACATTGCAATAAAGCGGCAGAATGCAAGACCAGCTCGCCCATCAAGTATTCCAAGTCGAAAGAAATACATATATAAAAAACGCCAGATGCCAGGGACTGGTAGTTTTGGGAAGAGCTTGCGTTTGAGCCATCGTCTTCGGCGCGTTGATTTCGTTAACGCAACGGACTCGTCATTACGAATGCCAGCCTTGAGTTCTGATAGTAGTGCCTGCGCTTCTAGTGATGAATAGCGGTTGTGCTTCGCCATGTAATGCCCAAGCCCACGACGATCATTATGAAGCATTGGTTGCTTAAGGTAGCCCAGTGGTCCATTAATGATGACATGTTCGTGTACTGGGCGCTTTTCGTAACGACCCATGCCGCGCTTGAATAACCTCATATTCCAGCTTGGGTAGTAGCCACAGTGTCGGATCGGCTTGTCTAAGAAGTAAGTGAGTCGATTGAGGAAAAAGCCATTTTCTTTGATCTGATCGACAGGCTGTACGGTGATGGCTTGTATCTGTTTTCGGAGTGGGTTTGTAATGACTTCATCAGCATCAATGATTAACACCCAATCAGATTCGAACTTAATATTGTCTAAACCCCAGTTTTTCTGCGCGGCATATCCTGGCCAGTCGTTATGAATAAAATGAGCACCAAAGGAGTGCGTAATTTCTTCAGTTTCATCAGTTGAACCACTATCAATGACAAAAATCTTATTCGTCCACCCACTGAGTGACTTTAGGCAGAAGGGTAGATTAAGCGCTTCATTGAACGTGATAATCATCACGTCGATCATTCGGTTTTTCCTCTCAGATCATCAGGGTCAAGTTTGCGATCACGGATGACAGCTGCCGGCGTACCTACAGCAATCTTCCAACTGGGAAGGTCTTTGAAGACTGAGGAACGTGCCCCAACCACAGTTCCGTCTCCAATAGTGATACCGGGTCCAACAAAGACATCTGCAGCAATCCAACAATGGTCCCCGATTGTGATGGGTGCGGGTACAAGCGGGTGCTTGGCATCTTCAAAATCGTGGCTGGCGCCACAAAGGAATGTGTATTGACTAATAGTCGAGCATGTTCCAATAGTGATACGTTTGACACAGTACACCTCTACATCGTCACCGATGCAGGCGTGGGCTGCCATGGTGAGGTGAGATGGCAACCAGATGCGGGCACGTGGGTATACACGAGCAGTTCTGTGTAGATCAGCACCAAAAATGCGGAGAAGTAAGTTTCGCCACAAGTGGCAGCACCTCGGAGATGTTCTGAACAAGGTGAGCCACACCAAACCCCATATCATGCGAGCGAGCCTATTGCCCATGCTGTGAGTGCTTTCATTCTCGTGTGCTGGCCGCATCCCTGAATTCAAGGTGTTTTCTCCTGGCTCGGCCTGCGCCGCTTCAGCGGCATCGGCGCAGTTTGGTGCCTCACTGCACAATCGCGAGACAATGCTGTCAAGCGTGCAGTGGGGCGACACGAATCATCCACTGTAGTGGCACCGATCGTGTCTATAAACTGGCCAAGGCTATATTGTAGCATGGCATCTCCGATTTAAGCCCAGGCACTATCTGTCGGGCGGATGTCGCTGGAAAGTCGTACTGAGGAAAGAGCATTAAATCATGATGGCAAAGGGGATTCTCGCACTGGCTATGTTGACTAGTTTAGTCGGCTGTTTTGGCGTCCCAGTTAACCCATCTTTTCCAGTTACTTATGATCTAGCGACTGCTGATCTGAAACGGATGCGGCAAGATCAGAAACGAACACAGCGACCGGTTGTTGTTTCTGCAGGGTATTTCGACATGGGCTTTGCAAGTGGCGACTTGGCCCAGCGTCTGAAAAAATTGACTCACAAAGATTCGCAGATCATTGCGGTGACCTACATTCGTACTAAGACACTGGAAGAAGCAGCAGAGTTTCTTATAAAGAGTGTGCAAAATGCTTTTCCAAGTGAGGATCCAGATGTGACAGTGCCCGTTGATGTCATCGGCATATCGATGGGTGGTCTTGTTGCTCGTCGGGCGACTGATGAACGGGGGTTATCTGGGCGTCGTTTAAATGCTATTAACATATATACGATTGTCACGCCTCATCGAGGCGCCAATCTAGCTGGGCAGAATGCGTCTGATATTCGGGTTCAACAAATGTCTGCTGGTTCTGACTTTCTTGAAGAATTAGCGCCACCAGATCAGGCGAACTATGAGAATCTCTATCCATATGCGAGACTCGATGATCTTATTGTCGGTACGTCGAATACGGCGCCATGGGGGATGGAGCCTTGGTGGGTCCCTAACATGCCGTTTGAATCGGCACATGTATTTGCGTATCGAGATCGACGAATCATAGTTGACATTGTGCGACGTCTCCGTAGAGAGGTACCTTGGTCAATTGAACCTGCTATGCCGCCACCAGGTCAGTCGGTAGAGACTCACGTAGACAGCAAGAGCTCAAACAGTTCATAGGAGTCGAGTTACTCATGCCCAAGCCTCGAATTGTTTCAACATGGACATTTGGTCTTCCAGCCAATCGTGTTGGCTGGAATGTTCTCAAAGAGGGTGGATCCAGCTTAGATGCTGCCGAGGCAGTTTGTCGGTCTTGTGAACTTGATCTGGAGGCTGATTCTGTTGGTCTTGGCGGTCTTCCTGATAGTGATGGTGAGGTAACACTAGATGGCTGTGTCATGCTTGGGCCAGATCAGCATGGGGCGGTTGCCGCGCTGGGGCATTGTCCACATGCGGCATCAGTTGCTCGGCTGGTGATGGAGCGTTCCCGTCATTCCTTGCTGGTCGGCCGTGGGGCCGACCAGTTTGCTCAGAAGCATGGCCATCAAAAGAGAGAACTCCTCACAGAGGAAGTTCATGAACGCTGGTTAGAGTGGAAGCGAACTGGTGGTAAGGCTGTTTGTGGAACGGGCTCTGGACATCGTGCTGGACAATTACCTATTGATGACACCATTGGTGTATTGGCTATTGATGAAGAAGGTACGCTGGCTGGTGCTTGCACCTCTAGTGGAGCAGCATACAAAGAGCCTGGTCGAGTTGGAGACTCACCATTAATTGGCCATGGCCTGTATGTTGATCCACAAGTCGGCGCCGCGGTCGCAACTGGAACCGGTGAGCTGGTGATGAGTGTATGTGGTTCTTTTTTAGCTGTTGAAGAATTGCGACGGGGTGAAAGTCCAGAGGCATCTATCAAGATTGTGCTTGAGAGAATCATGCAGAGGCTGGATGTGAAACCTGAGCATCAAGTAGCCATGTTAATCTTACTGCCTGATGGTTCATGGTCCCAAGGTGCGATCAGGGATGGTTATGTCACAGCTGAGATAGATCACACAGGGGAGACATTATGTCGCCCATCTCTTGTGTTGCTGCCTTCTTCATAGATTGGGCGGTAGTTGTAGTAGATCAGCATCAATGTCAGCAACCGACGGGCATCCACACAGAGCCATTGCTGTCTCAATCTCTTCGCGAAGAAGTGCAAGTACCTGGCCAACGCCATCGGCACCATCGACGGTGAGACCCCAGAGTATTGGCCTGCCAACCATCACGGCTTTTGCTCCCAACGCAATCGCTTTAATGACATCGGTGCCTCTGCGAATTCCACCATCAACCAAGACCTCGATCTGATCTCCAACGGCTTGAGATACCGGTGCAATTCTCGTGACAGTTGGGGCAGCTGTGTCGAGCTGTCGGCCTCCGTGATTTGAGATAATGACGCCCTGAAGGCCTGAATCTACAGCTCTAAGCGCATCGTCGGTTCGAAGAACGCCTTTTAAAAAGATAGGCAGATCCGTAAGTTTTTGAACATCGCGGATAGTCTGCCATGTGTTGGAAGATGACAAGTATTTGTTGAGATTCGCCCCAAGCCCAGAAGCATGGCCAGATTGGGTATCGACATTAGACATCTCGCCAGTGAGATTTGCCAGGCTCATGCCTTCAGGCAATGCAAATTGATTTCTTGAATCGGCTTCGCGCACATCCCAAACAGGTGCGTCAACTGTGATCACAATTGCGGAACAACCAGCTTTCGTGGCCCGCTCAATGAGCTTCGCGGTATCCTTCATCTGCTTATAGATGTAAAGTTGAAACCAGATCGGACCCGTTGCAGCCGCCGTCACTTCCTCGACTGGCACTGTCGAGAGAGTGCTGAGAATCATAATGCTTCCAGCCTGACCTACCGCCCGCGCAGTAGCGATCTCGCCTTCTGGATGCGCCATTTTTTGCATTGCCGTTGGCGCTACGATGAGCGGCATCGAGATGGGGTTGTTGAGAATTGTCGTTTGTGAGTTACGCTTTGAAACATCGACAAGAATATGTGGCAGTAGAGAAATCTCTTCCCAAGCAGAACGATTATTGCGCAAAGAAATCTGATCGCGTGCACCGCTTGAGTAATACCCAAGGGCTGACTTGTCTAAGAGTTCTGCGGCACGTTGCTCATAATCAAATAGATTCAGTAGTGGCATGGTAAGATCTCAGGCGTTGTTTATTGGCGATCCAATTCTGCGTAAAAGTTATTGTTTTTCGACCGATGATACAACGAAGCTACTTTTATGGAGGAGCCTGGTATGAACAAGAATGTCTATATGAAAGTCCAAGGAATGGGATGCCAAAACTGTGAGACTGCTGTAAGCAAGGCTGTCAAGGAAGCTTGCGATGGCGCAACAGATGTAGAAGTAGATCATAGATCTGGTTCTGTTAGCTACTGTTGTCCAGATCGGAGTCGAACACCACAGGTACTCGAAGCAATTATCGCCGTTGGATATGAAGCCTCGTTGGTGGACTAGGCTTGGTGGAAGCAGGGGGTTGGCTTTTTATTTTTGCTACTTCGAGTATGTGGTCACAGCGATGCGATCAATCTCAATTTCAAAAGTAGGACTGTTTTTTTTGTAAGCCAAGAATCTTACTTTTATTTTGTCAGAACTAGATAGGTATTTTGTGCGGCTGCCAATATCAAGAATTTGAATACGATTGAAGCCTGAGTCCAAAGTAACCTTTGCAAGTTCTTTCCACTTACTATTCTTATTGTCATATAAATAGCACTTGCCAGTGAGGTCGGACGTATCGACGTTCAGTTCCACTGAGACATCAATTCGATCAAGATTGTCAGCAGCTACGTTGCTTTTTAGACGAAGATAGACTTGGATTTTTTGCTTGTTTCCGTAGAGCTTCGAATCAATTATCGAGTATTTACCATCGACGTGTTTTACCTTTGATTTTCCGCCGCTAATTTTATCGCCTTTTTGGATGTCGTAGTCTTCATATGTTGATTCGCTGCCGTAGTTGCTGTCGTTTCCGCAATCACAGTCACCATAGTCGCAGTCGTACAGTGGGCAGTCGAAGAACATTGGTACGCCCTCAAAGTCAAAAGAGCCGTCGTCACAGAATCCATCACCAAGAAAAGTTTCTGGAATGCAGTTTCCAATACAATCAAGGATTTGCCCGTCAGGACAATCTGAGGGTTCATTACCTGTGTTGTCCTGGCTAAGACAGGAAAGACTGTCTCGGAATGATTCAATTTCTGGAATCGTTTTGGTTGGATGGAATGTATTGGTACAGGTCAGGCCAGCATTCATAGTGTTATCGTCGCAGTTGCAGTGATTAGCACTCCAGGTATGTCCCAATTCGTGGGCAGATAAGTCGGTAATGCACGAGAAATTACTGGTGAAGTTTGATTGCACGAGTAGGTAGCTAAAGTCTGAGCAGATCACACCAACAAATGCGAGGCCAATGGTGCTTCCATTGAGATCACGGCCCGTAAAGAGCTTGGCAACATCACGATTGATGTCACTATTTTCATCTTTCCAGTGTTCTCGAAACTGATTGAGTAATTTTGAGGCCTCGGACTTGGTGTACGGATCATCGGCGTCTGTCTGAACAATAATGGTTGTTATTTCATGGGTGATACCGACTTCGGCTTCAAACTGATCGTTTACAGCATTAATGATGTTGTTAATCTGATCTTCAACAGCAGAGACGCTGCCAAATTCCTGAAAGAACTCGTAGTCTGCTTCACAGGCAATTTTACAAACTTGCAATGCGCCTGATGAGGCGGGAGAGGTAGGGGGCGTTGAGTTTCCACTTAATGATCTATAAGTCGCAGGCAAAAAATTATTTGCTAAGACCGCATTGCCACATTGGCCACCACAATCGCTTACATCTTTGTCATTGTAGATGACGTAGTCGGTTGAAGACGCACTTGGTATACGGCTTTTGATAGGCTCCATCCAGTAGATGTCACCCTGTGCAAATTCAACGCGGAGGTGGAGCCCATCAGGTAACAAGGAACCAGCTACTCGACTACCGGGCATGCCTACAAGTGTGCCTCGAATACTCCGATTAACTCCAGGAGGGAGGTACGTACGCTTTCCATTGGAATCCTCAGTAATGATCTGGTAGTTCTGCGAGCGTGCTGTTACGGGGTGAAGATCAGCGATGTAGGGGGTGCCTTCGATTGGTAATAAACTGAGAAATGGTTCACCTGAAGAAGCTGTGTTGTTGATTGAAACTAGTACGCCTGTTGGGGCCGCATATTCCTCTTGCACCAGATACTGCAGTTCTGTGAAATTCCGGTTGCGGTCTTTTTCGGTCACTTGTGCTAAGACAGGCGCACTTACAGAAGTGGCGAGTACGAAAGTGAAAGCATGATGTGATAAAAAGTTGATTTTGGTTCTCCGCAGGAGGCGAGCTGGTGGGTCTAATTAAGATCATCGTCTGCTAAGCGGGAAGGCCTTAAGCAAACCTCGAAGAGGTCTTCAATAACTGGGTATTCGGCGGTGTGGGTAGGAATCATGAGATTGTGGTTTCCAGGGCTTTCCAGTGGCAGGTATTGTGGTACGGATCAGATAAATCCATCTTCTCCTTAATACGACCGATGGGCGCAAGTGATCTCATTGATTGCTCAGAAGGGGCTTAAAAACAGTCTTAGAGCCCATAATATGATCTTGAAGCCATCGGGATGTTCAAGAAACCATGAGTTCACTGCGATCCCGAAACTGCTCGAGCGCCTCTGGATTGGCCATGGCAGCGGTGTTTGGGACGGGTTTGCCTTCCAGTACATCTCGAACGGCAAGCTCACAGATCTTGCCACTGCGAGTCCTAGGAATATCAGTCACGCTGCAGATCACTGAAGGTACATGCCGTGGACTTGTGTTCTGGCGAATTCTTCGCTTGATCTTTTGGATCAGATCTGGGGTGAGATCATGTTCTGTTGCGAGTCTTACAAAAAGGACAATTCGCTGGTCACTATCAATCCGTTGCCCAACAACAAGAGCCTCGGTTACTTCTTCAAAATGCTCGACTTGACGGTAGATTTCTGCAGTTCCAATACGCACCCCACCTGGATTTAGAGTGGCATCAGAGCGACCAAAAATAATCATTCCATCGTTTTCGGTATGGAGTGCCCAGTCACCATGTCGCCAAATACCTGGAAACATGTCGAAGTATGCCTGATGGTAGCGAGATCCATCTTCATCATTGAAAAAACCCAAGGGCATACATGGAATTGCACCTGTGCAAACCAACTCGCCAGGTTGTTCGATGACTGGAAGGCCATTGTCATCAAATACTTCAATGGGCAGTCCAAGGCCACGACACTGAATTTCTCCACGTCGTACTGGACGAATTGGGCAGCCAAGCACGAAGCATGAAACGATATCTGTTCCACCAGATATAGATGACAGCATGAGATCTTTCTTGAATGCGCTATACACGTAGTCAAAAGCTTCTGGAACCAATGGTGAACCGGTTGAGAGAATTGCTCTTAGTGAATCCAGAGAATGGGTACGAGATGGCTGAATGCCTGCATTCTTTAACGCATCGATGTACTTTGCTGATGTTCCAAAAACGGTGATCTTAAGCTGATCAATAAGATCAATCAGAACCTGCGGGTTCGGGAAGAATGGGTTCCCCTCAAAAAGAACGATGGGACAGCCGGTTGAGAGGCCAGAGGCGAGCCAGTTCCACATCATCCATCCAGTTGTTGTGAAGTAAAACAACACATCATCTTCACGAAGATCAGTGTGAAGTTGTTGTTCCTTAAGGTGAGTGAGGAGTGTGCCGCCTGCTCCGTGAACGATGCACTTGGGCATTCCTGTTGTTCCGGATGAATAGAGGATGTAAAGCGGATGATTGAAAGGTAGTTTTGGAAAGACAGGGTCAGTCGAATCTGACTCTTCAAGGCATGTGGACCAGTCTACTGATCCGGGCAAATCACTGAGGTCTAATGCGAGCTCGGTTTGATGTATCACGATCACATTTTTCAAGGAGGGTAGGCCATTTGTTACAGATCTAATCTTGCTCGATAGATCAATAGTCTTACCTTTGTAAGAACAGTCGGCCACTGTGATAAGCACGGCTGGTTCGATTTGTCCAAATCGGTCCAAAATTCCGTCAGCTCCGAAGTCTGGAGAGCAGCTCGACCAAATAGCGCCCAATGAACTTACTGAAAGGAGCGCGATAATTGACTCGGCGGTATTTGAGACTATTGCGGCAACACGATCACCTTTTTTGACACCCCTTCGTACGAGTGCTGTTTGAAATTTTGCAACCTGAGATCGTAATTCAGAAAATGAAAGTGTCGATTTGGCCCCATCTTCAGCGCAAGCATAAATTGCTACTGCATTATCTTTTCGTCTTAGTAAATTTTCAGCATAGTTAAGCGTGGCGTCAGGAAAGAACGTAGCCCCAGGCATTTGGTCGTCTTCGGTCAATATTCGATGACCCATTTCTCCGATTACGTCAGTAAATTGCCAGCAAGTCCTCCAAAAATCATGGGGATCTGACACAGACCATTGGTAAAGATCGTCGTACGAAGTTAGCTTCACTCCGCATTTATCATGAGCCATTTTCATGAAAGCCATCATTTGGCTTTGGTCGATTTGTTCTGTGGTTGGTTGCCAGAGAATCTCCGACATGAGTAACTCCTTCATACGGTTACGATCTCATTCCAGCCATTGGGGCTTGCTTTAGGTATCTTAGAGGAGGCGGTAGGTTGTTGATCGCTAGCCTAGAGCAAGAACTATCGGACACGATCACGAGATTCTATTTGGGCGACCTAAAACGAGGGTTTTGCCCTACAATTGGCCGCAGAAATTAGGCCAGATCCCAAGTAGACCACTAGCATGGCAGATGAAGATGATTAGCCCATTACAGGTGCCTCAGTGCATAAATAACATCGCTTCGATGAGTGATCCCTGTGATGTGATACCAGATCTCATTATCGATGAGTGGCTCATTAGTGCTGCTCTTGCAGTATCCCCTGGTTGCTTGCATTCAAGCCAGGCAGTTGGAAACATTGTTTCTTCTCTGGGTCTTATTGGGGAAGGCGTGATTATTGAGCGAGCATTACTTTCGATGCAGCTCGTGGCTTCATGTCGGGAAATGTTGGCCAATGCGGCGAACGTAGAAGAATCAGGCATTTATGCCTGGCAAATGGTATCTATTGATTGCTTCCAGTCGAATAACGAAGCAACAAGAATGGTTATTCAGGCAGATGCATTGCATCGTGCATTTCGATCTTTGGAAGTTCTTGATCCGACAGTTTGCTTGATTGCTGAAGCAGCAATGCTTGGTGGTATGACGATCGAAGAAATTGCGATCGCTATTGATAAGTCTTGCTACTTTGTTGATATTCAACTGAACTACGCACGCCGGCTTATTATTGATTCTGTTAAAGAGTTCGTAAATGATCCAAACTCACTCGAAGAGTCTCGGGTGTAGCGATCGTGCGGTATTAAAGAAGAGTTCAGCAACAAAAAGTCTCTTAAGCTGAAACCACTAATTGTCTGCGACTCATTCGATGAGGATAGTAGTTGTGCCTTTGGACCAAAGTTATACAGGTGATTCTGAAAGATTGGACAAGCAATCTAATGAGTTGCCATCGAAAATAAATAACCAAAGCGATACACTGCGCCGTGTTTCGGGTGATCTAGATCACAGTAAGAAAGAAATTGCGTTAATTACGGCTGATATTGGTTGGGGCTCTGCTAATGCTGCAGCGGAGGGCGCACCGCAGGCCTTGCTTGATGCAGGGCTTGCAGAAAAAATTGATGCAGAAGTCATTCGAGTACCAGTGTCACCCAAGATGGGTCAGGCATCTCCAACATATGAAGAAACAGAGCAAATTATTGCATCGCACATTTGCCAAGTTTCTGATGCGGTGGAGCGTGCAGTGCGTGAGGGGTACTTCCCAGTTGTTATTGGCGGGGACCATACTTCTGCAATCGGCTTTCATGCTGGACTTGGTAGGGCATATGGCTCACTTGGGATCATGTGGATCGATACGCATCCTGATTTAAACACGTTAGAAACAAGTCCTTCTGCAAGAATTCATGGCATGGTGCTGGCTATCTTGCTGGGCAGGGGTAGTGATCTCATGCTTGGGACTTCGAGTGATTGCCTCACTAAAGACACGCAAGTTGCGATGGTTGGAACGCGTGATATTGATCATGGCGAGATGGATTGGCTCAACGAGGGCAACATTAATTGCATGACAATGGACTATGTCAGGCGTAATGGTCTTCATGGCTCTTTGTCAGAAGCTGTTAAGACGGTATGCCAAGGCACGAAGGGGTTTGGCCTGACTATTGATCTAGATGCGATTGATCCAGAAGATGTTCCGTTTGTGGCAACACCTGTGCAGGGTGGCATTCGATTGCATGAACTGCTTGAAGAACTTCATGTGCTGCCAAGTCATGAAAAAATGATGGGGCTAGAGGTGACTGAGTACACTCCACGAAGCAGTGAAGATTACCAGGCCGCTTGCGAAGTAGTTTCTAGCATTATCAAAGCAGCGACTGCCTCAGATAATGCCTAGCATCTTGCGATCAAGATAAAAGTATAAGAGCACACGTGTATGTAGAGCGAGTCTCAAGAGAGGCAGCTCAGTTAAGTGGTGTGAATGCGCCCTCGCCATTGTCGCGTGCCGTGCCGGCGCAAGTAATAACTGTGCCACTGAATAAAAGTCATACATGTAATTCCGAAAGGGTGGGTGAAAATGCCCAAAGGTCTTTGGCGGTATCGCCATGCCAACGCGGTGCGCTGAACAATATTACAACCGACGGCTATGGCAGCCAGAAAGAAGGGAGGTTGATCAACTTGCCAGGTGGCCAGATAGACCACCAACATAACCCACGGCAGTATGTGAGCAATGAGGTGTATCAGTGTTATAAAAATAAGCAAAGGTACCGAACCAAGCCCTTCGTACGCGTTCTTTGCAAAGCCGTTCCAAGAAGTAGCAAGATCGTTATACATACGACAAGAGCAAAGATCTGTGCCGTCAACAAGATCAGTCATGTAACCAGAAGAACGAACAGCCTTGGGCATTTGAATGCCATCATGCATTGAGTCTGGAAAAGCTCTGTGACCATCAGAGGCATCATATGCCTCACGAGTCACACACAAAAACTGCCCACATCCAGCAGCAGTTGATTCAGTTCTTGTTCGCCGCATTACAAATAAAGGTAAATAGCTGAGTAGGAGAAAATGAATCAAAGGTACAAGTAGTATTTCGCCAATGGATTTCGTGATTTGTCGTGGGAACGCAGAAACGAGATCACACCCACGTTGCTGACAAAAAAGCAAAGTACGGTGAACACAATCTGGAGCGAAACGGACATCTGCATCTGTGAAGAGTAGCCATGCCCCCTTCGCTTGTTGTGCCATTTGTCCGCAGGCAAACTGTTTGCCATTCCAGCCGTCCTCAAGTTGTGATGTGGTCACTTGCTTGACTCTTGGATCCAAATCTTGGTAACGGCGCAGAATATTTGGTGTTTCGTCATCACTTTCATCGTCGTAGACGAGTATTTCAATATTCCCATAGGTCTGCGATAAAAGACTATCGAGGCAGACTGGTAGGTTGAACTCTTCATTACGCGCGGGAACACAAACAGAGACGAGTGGTTCCTCTCGGGGCTCACCTTTGGTTGGTGCTGCGGTGAGCAGTGTCATATTCCATAAGCACAAAAGCAGGGTGAAGCCAGCAATAATAGCGCTAATGAGTAGGAGAGCGGTCATTTTTTCGAGTCATCCTTTGAGTTTTGATGAATGCTGATATCTCCGTGCTGGCCTCTGAGTCGAAGTAGCCAGTCATAGAGTAGAGACGTCTTAGCACGCGCTTGCCCCAATGGCTGAATAAATGCACTGGCGTCACGACTAACAACTAGCTTGGAAAGTGCATCAAGGTTTTCCTGCATCGTATTGCGCATTGCTCGATACCAACCTGAAGTAGATAGATCTTCAGCAACACATGGCTGGAATCTAAGAAAGAGTTCCGGCTTCTGATCCTGCCAAAAGTTGTATTCCATACCAACACAAAATACGGACGCTTGTGGGTTACGAGCTGCTAGTGCAGCGGCCCCTGGTCGCAGTCGTATCTTATCTCTTACATCAGTAAATTGGCCCTGTGGTGTTATCCATAGCAAGGTATTGGGGGTTGAATGAAAAACCTCTTGAATATAGGCCTCCATTTTGGCCGGTGTTTCTGGGTGATCTGGATCAATGCCGAAGAGGCCCACCTTTCGGAATATCCTAAAGCGGCGTAATTGGGAGATTTCCATTGGGGCGCAATGTGTGCGTTCGCGAAGATAAAATCCAGAGATGAACATAATGGTTATGGGATCCCACCAACTTGGATGATTCATCAGAAGAATAGTGGGTTCTGTCTGCTCTTGGATTTTTTTGATGGTAGGTGTTGAGCTTGGATCAACGTGCACCGCATGGAAATTACGGCGAATTTTCCGAACAGCATATCGCTCAAAGAATCTGGTCATCGTGCGTGAAAATGCAGCTGGAAGAAAAGGGCAGCTTTCGGAATCAGATGACTTTGGCGGTTCTAGGTTGTCGGCTGTCAATGGCTCACCGTTGCATAGGTCGGTGTTGTTGATGGGGCAGGCGCGTCAGCGTCGGGATCCAAGCCTAGGTCTTCACATAGACAACGTGCTGCAGTCACACCACTCATGAGAACCATTGGTACACCAGGCCCCGGGTTCGCACTTCCCCCAGTGAGGTAGAGATTGCTGTAGGCCTTACTTCGGTTCTTTGGTTTAAAACCACCACGAAGCCGTCCGTGTGATGCAAGTCCATAGATAGCACCACCCTCGGCGTTATATCGAGATTCGATATCGTTGGGTGTGAGATGCTTGTGTACACGGACATGCTGTTCAATGTCAGGCATCCTTCCACAATTCTTCAGCTTTTCCATGACGGTTGGAAGATAGCTCTCCAGAATGCCACCGGGCCCTTCCCAACGATGGCCATCTTGTAGAGGTGCTGTATGAATCAGTACATATAAGGCCTCGCATCCCTCAGGCGCTTGATCGGGATCGCTGCGAGATGGAACTGCGAGATAAAGGGTTGGATCTTCTGCCGGCACACCACGATTGTAGATGTCGTTGAACTCTCGTTTAGAATCCTTACTAAAGACAAAATTATGATGAGCAAGGTGATCGTACTGTTTGTCAAGACCAAGAAAGAGTACTAAGCCACTGCATGCTGGCTTGTAGTTTTTAGCAATTGAACGGCTCTCACGTTTTGCCTCAGGTGTTTCCATGAGATCCCGGTAGGTACGTTGGACATCACAGTTTGAGACAATCGAATCTGCGCTGAGCTGAGACCCATCGTCAAGGGTGACGCCAGTGACTCTCTTGCCGTCGGTATTAATAGATTGAACGCCATTGCCTGTGAGTAATGTGGCACCAAATTCTTCGGCGAGTTTAACCAGCGATCGTGCAACCGATCGGGTGCCGCCCTTGGCATACCAGCATCCTTCATCAACTTGAATTGAGGCGATCACTGAGAGTATGGCAGGTGCTAAGAATGGGCTAGATCCCACGTATTGCATGAAGTGCTCAACCATCTGCTGTAGATGCGGCTCCTTAATATGTCGATGCACAGTGCTTCCGACAGTACTGTGCATACGCATCGCCATGACGTCTTTGAGCAACTTGATGTCTGTCGGTGGGGTATGGCGCATGACATCACGAATGCCACCAATGTCCTTGTAGTAGAAGACACGATTGCTCAAACGATTCATGCGCCGGGAGAACGCTAAGAAATCCTGGTAGCCTTCGGCTGGTTTTGCTCTATCAAATTGTGCGTTGAGCGACTCCGCCATTACGGTGTCGCCTTCTTTTAAATCCAGCACGGTGCCATCTTCATAAAAGGCTCGCCATTGAGGGTCGAGTCGGATGAGATCAATGTAGTCTTCGGTCTTTCGTCCACAACGGGTAATGATGCCGCGCAGCACATCAGGTTTGGTCAGAATGGTGGGGCCCATATCAAATGAATAACCTTGCTCGGTGAGCACATTCATCTTCCCGCCAAGGTGGGTGTTTCTTTCAACCAGTGTTACCTGTATGCCGCGCCTGGCGAGTTCAACTGTTGTCGCCAGGCCTGCGAGCCCACCACCAATGACAATTACATCGGCATGGGATTCATGCTGTGTCATATTCGTTGCCTTAATTGTTTTGCTTGAGGTTGATCTTTGTATTGTTCAGGATCTTGTCTGTTGGTCGAAGGTTGTACGGCGTCAGGATTCCTGGTGGCATCTTCTAGAGACCATGCTGCTGTAGGGGGGTGATCTAAGCTTCGCCGTCCTCGTCGTCCGTAGGTCCACAGCACGAGTGAGCGGAGTCTACTGAAACCACTGACGGTCATTTTACTTTCTGATGGCCGGCTCCAGCCAGGTGATGTTGAGACCTGAAGGGGTCTTGTCATTTCCAGCAATCCCATTGCACCTTGCGAAGCGCCCCAGCCACTCGCTCCCTGGCCAAGAATGCTGGTCGCAGGGTGGGCAGCTGGTCGGACCACATCATTAAAATGAACGGTGCCACTGCCCATTAGGGGCATCAAATCACGGGCGCGGCGTGGGTGCTGTGTGAATATAGAGGTCGCGAGGTGTTGATCGCACTGGTGGTGAATCTCAAGAGCTTGCGCCATCGAGTCAACGGGAATCAATGCGAGGGCTGGTCCAAAGTGCTCTCCAGCAACCAGTGCGGCCTCTGGTGGGCAATTCGCGATCACAATGGGGCGAATCCAGCCATCGCGAGGCACTTCGAGTGTGCCCGAAAGACTAACACCGCCTTCTGCAATGGCTTGGCAGGCAAGGTGATAGATAAATTCTGCTTGGCCTTTAGAGATCAGTCGTCGAGGTTGGGCACTTGCAGCTAATCGCGACATCGACTTAAGAAGCGCGCTGTAAACAGGCCGAAATACGAGCGCTCGACGTGGTGCCATGCAGGTCTGGCCTCCGTTAAGCTCAACAGCCTCCCAGATGGCCTGGGCAGCAAGGTTGGGATCAGCATCCGGTAGCACAAACGCAGAGTCGCGACCACTCAGCTCCAGCGTCGATTTGGTGAGCATATTGGCCGCTACTGAGGCAATCTCGCGTCCAACCTCAGTTGAACCAGTGAAGACAATATGGTCGAAGGCCTGCTCGCGTAGCATCTCTTTGCCAGCCTCTCGAGTTGCTGGTTTTGATTGCAGCAACGATCGAGGCACACCAGCTTGCCAGAAAGCAGCCAGCAGGGCAGCTTGGCTGCGTGGGGCATGCTCAGATGGCTTGACTGTGACTCGGTTGCCTCCAAGCAGAGCCTGGAGAATTTGGATTCCCAAGAGCTGAATTGGATAATTCCATGTCGCAATAATCGCCACATGACCCAGTGGTACCCTGTAAACCCAGTGTTTTTGGCCAAGTTGCCACCAAGCATTTTGCCTCACACGCCTTGGACGCAGAAGCTTTTTCGCATGCTTTTCATGCCAACGACAAGCGGCCAAGAGCGGCATCAGATCGGCAGTGAGCACTTCTTGTTGGGATTTGGCTAATTCTTCCCGAAGTACTCGATTAATTGCCTCTTCCTGGTGGATGATGACCTTTCTCAGACGGCGAATCCAGATAAGCCGCTCACGAATAGGTGCTATGGAGGTGGAATGGTTCGTATTGGAAGGCATAGACAAGATTCCCTGATTCGATGCCGAGCGACAGGTCGGCCCAACCCTTTGAATACAAGGTGGTGAATCCCAAATAGGGTCATTAGAAGAGGAGTATGATACTAAGTAAGGAGCGTTAAAGGTCAATGAGTCAACAATCCAACATTGCCGTAATCGGAGCAGGCCCAGGAGGTCTAGCCGCAGCTATGCTGCTCGCTGCTAGTGGCTGTGACGTCACTATCTTTGAGGCTCAGGCTCGTGCTGGAGGCCGTTCTCGCCGCCTTGCCATCGATGATTTTCAATTTGATATTGGTGCCACTTTTTTCATGATGCCCTATGTCATGGACGAGATATTCCGCGCGGCTAATCGCCATCTCGTTAACGAAGTCGAAATGACACGGCTAGATCCCATGTATCGCCTCGTTTTCAATAGCGGTAATTCGGTCGATCTAGAAGTTGATGCGCTACCCGATCAGGTCCAGATGATGCGCCAACTGGATGCCATTTGTCCTGGTGATGGTCAGGCTTTCGAACGTTTCATGCAAGACAACCGTCTAAAGTTGGCGTCGATGGATCCTATTTTACGTCGGCCCATTCGATCGATGCGTGACTTGTTTGATAGGAAGGCGCTGGGAGCACTGAAACACCTTCATCCTGGGCGAACGATGTACAAGCATCTGTCAAAGTATTTTGCGGATCCGCGGATTCGTCTAGCGATGGGTTTTCAGAGTAAGTACTTGGGCATGAGTATTTATGAATGTCCAAGTCTTTTCTCCATTCTGCCCTTCATTGAATATGAATATGGTGTTTGGCATCCGCAAGGCGGAATTGCATCAACGATGGATGCGATGGCACGGATCTCAACCGAAATGGGAGTCAAAATACATCTCAATTCGCCTGTCGAGCAAATCCTATTCAATGGGCGTAGGGCGACTGGTGTCTGTGTTGATGGTGTGAACCATGAGTTTGATCAGGTTGTTGTTAATGCTGATGCAACTTGGGCAATGAAGAATCTCATTCCTGGCTCACTTCGAAAACGTTATTCCGATGAGAAGATTGATCGGATGGGCTACTCCTGCAGTACTTATATGCTCTATCTCGGTATACGTGGTGAGCTACCGCTGCCACACCATACAATTTGTTTTAGTGAGAAGTACCAAGAGAATCTGGCAGATATCACCCATCACGGTCGACTCAGCGAAGAACCGTCTATGTACTTCTGTAATCCATCCTGTACAGATCCCTCAATGGCCCCAGTGGGGTGCGCATCGCTCTACTGCTTAGTGCCCACGCCAAATACAAAAAGTGGGATTAATTGGAAAGCAGAAGCACCAAGGCTAAGGCGACAGGTTATCGATCAGTTGGGACGTCGTTTAGGCATTTCAGATATTGAATCTCGCATTATTGCAGAGCATCAAATCACGCCCGCCGATTGGCAGGCTCAAAACATTAACCATGGCGCGACCTTCAATCTGGCACACTCTCTGAAGCAAATGCTTGGCAGAAGGCCCCAGCATCGCTTGCAAGATGTTGATGGTGTTTGGCTTGTGGGTGGTGGGACTCATCCGGGCTCAGGGCTTCCCGTCATTCTTCTGAGTTCGCAAATTACCACTGATCTCATTTGCAAAGAAGTGGGAATCCCTTGGGCCGGATCAGGAAGTTCAATCAACTCCAGCACTTCTTCTGCGAGTCAGTTACAAGACCTACTGGTTCCAAGCTAGTATTGAGTTTCACAAGAGAGCGTCGTTGCACTTTTTCAGGCATGAATGGACTGTGGCAGGAACCACTTCATGGGTAATCAGAACAAGCGTTGGAATGAGGCGCTTGAACATGGTCCGGGGCACCACTTAAAGTGGTTGTTCTGGGCCATTCCAACCTTCTTTTTCTTTTTTGAGTTCTTTATTCGCGTGGCGCCTGGTGTTATTAATCAGGACCTGCAGAAGGAATTTGATATCACCCCTGGTGATGTTGGTTGGATGTTGGCTATCTACTATTACGCCTATGCGCCTCTCCAACTCTTTGTTGGTGTAATGATTGACAGATTTGGGCCTCGTGGATTTCTTGCTGGTGCCAGTCTGTTTTGTGGTATTGGGCTTGTTGTCTTTGGAATTGCTTCGACTCTATTCATGTTGAGTATGGGCCGGGCATTAATGGGTGGTGGATCGGCGTTTGCATATGTCGGTGCGGTTTGCGTCGCATCAATGTGGTTTCGACCACATCATTTGGGGTACATCATTGGGCTCACTGCGATGGTGGGCGTATCAGGCGCGATTGTGGCTCAGTACGCATTGCCAGGTCTGTTTGGTTTATTCTCATGGCAGATAATTATGTTTGCGTTGGCATTAATTGCAGTCATTACGGCTGTTTTATTGTGGTACTTCGTCCCTGATCGCCCTCATTTCTTGCTTGAGCAGCAAGCCCATAGTGAGAAGCCGACTCACTTTCTTTCCGGGCTCAAAACAGTTCTTCGTAACCCGCAGACATGGTTGTTGAGTATTACCAATGCGCTGGTGTATCTGCCTTTGGCTACGATTGGCGCTACCTGGGGCGTACGTGAGCTCACAACAGTTATGGATCAGCCAAGCACAGTTATTGGGCCAGTCATTGCCACTCTTTATGTTGGGTTCTGCCTTGGGTGTCCCTTGCTCGGGTATTTATCCGATCGAATGCACAACCGTAAGATTTTTATTGTCTTAGGTGCTTTTCTGTCAACAATTCTTGCATTCATATATCCATTTCTTGGTCCCGGATCCTATCCATTTTTGTTTGCATACTTTCTCGTGTGGGGGATCGTGATTAGTACGTTCGTGATCAGCTTTACATCTTGTTTAGAACTTAATGAGAGGCATATGGGTGGTTCAGCTGTCGCCTTTGTGAATTTCGTGGCAATGATTGTGGCCGCCTGCTTTATCTGGTGTTTTGGAATCATTGTCGACTGGGAAGCGATGCGCGAACATCAGTCACTAAATGAGCTTCCTGCTGATTTTAGATTTGGACTTATTGTCATGGCGTTTGTTATGCTTCCCGCGCCCATTTTGTCTTTATTCATTCGCGAATCGCATGCACATCGTGTTTGTAAAGTAGCGGCGACCTAAAGAAGAGTGGAGAGCTACGATGATTTCAGTTGCTGAAGCACGAGCACTGATGGAGCAGTGGGTTGAGAATCCTGCTCTTCGAGTTCATATGGAGTCAGTGGCCTGCTGTATGCAGTCATATGCGACGGAGTCTTCTCCAGATGATGTGGATCGTTGGATTATTGCTGGCCTCCTACATGACTTTGATTATGAAAAGCATCCGACACCAGAAGAACATCCATTTGTCGGCGTCGCGTACCTAAAAGAACGTGGCGATGTTGATGAGGAGATTATTGAAGCAATTTTAGGGCACGCCGATTACAGCGGTGTTGCTCGTGTGACACCTATGGCAAAGACTCTCTTTGCAGTTGATGAGCTAGCCGGTTTTATTGTCGCCTGTTGTAAAGTTCGTCCAAATGGAATCAGCGATCTAACAACGAGGTCAGTTAAGAAGAAACTAAAAGATGCCCGTTTTGCAGCAGCAGTAAGTCGTGAAGACATCCAGGAAGGTATTTTAGAACTTGAGGTCGATGCCACATCCCATATGCAGTCTTGTATCGATGCACTTCGAGCGGAAAGTGATCGCTTGGGATTAAGCCCGAATGAGGGATGCTCTTGAACCGATGGAGTTTATTGCGAGTTTATCCCTTGCGAAAGAACTGAGGGACCTTTGATAAGTTCTTTCCGGGCAGTGCCAAGAGTCTTGGAACACCATTGTTTTTCATTGCTCTGCAATCTTCGCGAGATTTTTGAAGAATGTTCTTGATACTGCGATTGCTGGCTCCGCCGAGGCGCATTTTTACCAGTACATTTGGGATGTAAGCTACTGAGACGCGGTGCTTCCAGAGATATCGCAAAAGCGAATCATAGTCGGCCGCAATCTTGAATTGAAGATCAAAACTACCTAGTTCACGGTAGCGTTCTGTTTTCATGTAGAAGGTCGGGTGAGGTGGCATCCAACCGTATCGCATTTTCTTGCGTTGAAACGGATTGCTTTTCCAGTGGCGAATGAGCTTTTCTTGATTGTCTTTGGATACATAGTCCAGATCGCCGTAGATCGCATCTACATTATTTGTAGTGAAGGCATCAGCAATTTGACGCAGCGCATCTTTGTGTGCGTAGATGTCGTCTGAATGAAGAAAGCCAACAACATCTCCACTCGCATTGGCAATGCCTTTGTTTAATGCGTCATAGATTCCCTTGTCAGGTTCGCTAATAATTCGATCGACATGCCCGCCGTCACGTTGGACGATATCGAGAGTGTTATCAGTGGAGGCGCCATCAATCACTAGATATTCAATATTCTCATAGCTTTGGCTTTGGACGGAACGGAGCGTATCCGCCACAGTCTTTTCGCTGTTCCAAGTGGCAGTAATGATGCTTATCTTAATAGTCACGCTATTGAGTTCTTTGCCGGTATCTAAGCACGGTATTGATCTTGGTTCTCTAAGAACCACTGGTAACTCTGTCGAAGGCCGGCCTCTAAGGAAATGGAGTGTTCCCAGCCAAGAGCCTTGAGGCGTGATGAGTCCATGAGCTTGCGTGGTGTTCCATCGGGCTTACTTGTGTCGAATGAAATAGTCCCAGGATATTCCACCACTCGTGCAATCGTTTCCACCAGCTCACGAATAGAACAATCTTGCCCAGTACCTACATTAATATGGCTTAACATTGGCTGTGTATGAGCTTGATATTGATCGTCGCCAAGATTCATAATGTGGATACAGGCGGCGGCCATATCGTCCACATGCAAAAATTCACGCATGGGTTTTCCTGATCCCCATGCAACGACTTCATCTAATTTATTGACTTTTGCCTCGTGAAATCTGCGAAGAAGCGCAGGAATAACATGAGCATTCTCTGGATGAAAATTGTCATTGGGGCCATAGAGATTGGTAGGCATTGCGGAGCGATAGTTTCGTCCGTATTGCCGATTATAAGATTCACATAGTTTGATACCAGCAATCTTTGCAACGGCATAAGGCTCATTCGTCGGCTCTAAGATCCCTTGCAGCAGTGACTCTTCTCTCATGGGCTGGTCTGCAAACTTTGGATAGATACAAGATGAGCCTAAGAAAAGAAGGTCATTTACATGATTCTCGTGTGCAAAATTAATGATGTTGCATTCAATGACGAGGTTGTCATAAATAAACTGGGCCGGGTAAGTATTGTTGGCGTGGATGCCGCCAACCTTGGCGGCGGCAAGATAGACCTGATCAATTGTTTCGCTGTGAAAAAACTCTTTGACAGCATCTTGATTGAGTAGATCGAGCTGTTTTCGATCACGAGTTATGACTTCGACACGATCGTCGTTTGCCAGTTGCCGGACGATGGCTGAGCCAACCATTCCCTTGTGACCGGCCACAAAAACTCTTTTTGGATTACTGATGTTAAACCCTCTTCTCATTCACTGGCAATATTGATCTGGTGTCCATGGGCTTTGAGTAGAGCATGTTGTTTTGCTTTGTCCAGATCTACAGCGACCATTTCGGCACACATTTCTTGGACGGTGATTTCTGGTTCCCAACCAAGTCTCTCTCTGGCCTTAGTCGGGTCGCCCAAAAGCGTCTCAACTTCAGTGGGCCGGAAATACTTGGGATCTACGCGAACGATAATGTCGCCAACCTTGATGCCAGGTGCATGATTACCAGAAAGAGCGGCAACAGTTCCAATTTCATTTGTGCCTTCGCCAGTGAATTCCAGTTCAATGCCCAGCTCTTGTGCGGTCATTCGCACAAAGTCCCGTACAGAAATTTGTTTTCCGGTTGCAATCACAAAATCTTCAGGCTTGTCCTGTTGAAGCATCATCCATTGCATGCGTACATAATCTTTGGCGTGGCCCCAATCCCTTAATGCAGCAATATTTCCGAGGTAAAGGCAATGATCTAATCCTTGCGCAATATTAGCGAGGCCACGAGTAATTTTTCGGGTTACAAAGGTCTCGCCTCGGCGTGGCGATTCATGATTAAACAGAATGCCATTGCAGGCGTAGATGCCATAGGCTTCACGATAGTTGATCGTGATCCAGTAGGCGTAGAGCTTTGCAACGCCGTATGGTGATCGGGGGTAAAACGGTGTTGTTTCTTTTTGGGGTGTTTCTAAGACTTTTCCGAAAAGCTCAGACGTAGATGCTTGGTAGTAGCGTGTCTTTTTTTCCAAGCCCAAGAAACGTATTGCTTCAAGAAGTCTTAGAGAGCCTAAGGCATCTACGTCAGAGGTGTACTCTGGTGATTCAAAAGAAACGGCGACATGTGATTGTGCGCCCAAATTGTAGACTTCGTCAGGTTGTACTTCGCTCATGATGCGATTCAGATTCGATGCATCAGTGAGATCGCCATAGTGGAGAAAAAAAGTGGGTGAGGCTTCGTGGCGATCTTGGTAAATGTGATCAACGCGTTCTGTGTTAAAACTCGATGAACGGCGCTTAATGCCATGAACCTCGTAATCTTTTTCGAGAAGAAACTCTGCGAGGTATGAGCCATCTTGGCCAGTAATACCTGTTATTAGCGCTACTTTTCTTTGCATTTTTAGTCTTTGTGATTGGTCTATTTTGATGAAGAGAATCGTGGTGTCTATTTCTTGAATGCAGCTGTGTGACTTGCTGCCGTATCTAAACTTGCCCGCTTCAAGCCCAGATAGTTCACACAACACAAAAGATCTTGGATGCGATTGCTGGGAACTGAGCCGTTGGAATAAGACTAGCATAACTGGCAAGGCCCCTAATACGGAAGGCCTTCAGACTCCATTTGTGTCCAAGAATGAGGGCCCCCTATGAAAGGCGTGAAAATGAGCTCAAGAAAAGCTAACCTGAGCGTAAGATCAGCGGAAGGTTGAGCTGCCAGGGGCGGTGAGAATGAGGTTTGGTTGAATGAGACAGATCTGGTTCAAATTAGCATTTGCGTCAATGCTAGTCGCACCTCTCATGCAGTGCAGTGATCAGTCGGCTGCTCCCAACGATGAACATCAAGAATCGAGTACAGCTGAATGGAAGCCACGGATCATTCAGGGATTCTATCCATACTATGCACAGGTAGAATTTCCGCCAAATGCAAATGACTTCCATGGTTTCACCCATATTGGCAACGCTTTTATAGGCGCAACTGCGCAAGGCAAGTTGAAAATTCCAGAGGGCTTCGAGAGTGCGCACCTTGTTAAGGCTGCCCGAGATGCTGGAGCAAAGCCCCTGATTGCAATAGGGGGCGGTGGACAAACGAGGCAGACGGTTGAATTTGCAGCGATGGCTGGCAAAGCAGAGGCACGAGCAGAATTCATCGCTCAATTAAGACACTTTATATCTCGCTATGGTTATCAAGGTGTACAGATTGATTGGGAGTTCCCAGTGGGTCGGTCGGGGCGTCGAGATCTTGTGCTCTTGATGACAGACCTGCGCAAGGGGCTTGGGCCAAAAATTCAAATTGATCTTCTGCTGCCTGGAATGATCTCATCTGCCTCATGGCTTGATCTGGACAAAGTTGATTCCAGCGTTGATTACTACTATCTCATGATGTACGACTTTCATGGCCCTTGGAGCCAGTTGAGCGGTAGTAATGCTCCACTGAGTGCTGGGCCTTGTGATGGTGTTGCAAATATTACGAGCCAGATAAAAGCGTTTATTGACAAAGGGATGTCGCGACAGAAGATTGTTATTGGATTGCCATTTTATGGAGTAGGTTTCGATACGAATGGTCTTTGTAAGCCGTTCAAAAAGAGTAGTCATAAGACCTATCGAGAGCTGGCTAGTCTCTCTGATTCGGTGTGGGAACAACAATGGCAGCCTCAAGAGCAAGTCCCATATATGACCAAAAGAGATGGAACATTCTTATGGTCATTTGATAATCAAAAATCTCTCTCCTTAAAAGTAGAGGCGGTCCGTCAATTTGATCTTGCAGGTGTGTTCATCTGGGAACTGACACAGGACATCGCTGATGGAGAACATCTACTGCTTCCAGGAATACTGGAATCACTGGGTGTAAAAGACCAACGAACCAACTTGGCAACAGCGAGCGGGCAGCACTAAACCGTGGGATGTGTTTAGGCAATCAAAGCGGGATCAATATCCCAAACCTCACCAGGCTTCATACGTTGGGTATGGACACCATTGGGTGCGAAATCATTTGGGTCCTGCTCAATCGGCGGCCATGTGTTGTAGTGAATTGGAACAGCGCACTTTGGCTTGATCAGATCAACCGCTCGCATCGCGAGGGCTGGATCCATTGTAAAACGACCACCAATTGGTACGAGTGCAATCTCTGGTTGGTAGATGTCGTGAAGTAGTGCCATATCTCCGAAGACATCAGTGTCACCACAGTGGTAGATCGTAACTCCATCAATGTTAATCATTAGTCCATTGGGCATGCCCATGTACACGGCTTCATTTGGGCCTGCGGACAATCCAGCGTAACTTGATGAATGAAATGCCTGGGTGAATGCGACCCAGCCAAAGTCGGTCTGAATGCGGCCTCCTGTATTGGCAGGTTCAACCTTTTGGACGCCCTTTGACTCCATGAAAGAGGCAATTTCAAAAGTGGCAATAATGCATGCGTCGTTCGCTTTGGCCAGTTCGACTGAATCGCCGATGTGATCGAAGTGCCCATGTGTGATCCCGATGTACTGACATTTGACATCCTCAGGTTTCATCGTGGCGACTGGATTGTCAGTCAGAAAAGGATCAATCGCGATCGTATGTTTTCCATTGCTAATTAAAAATGCGGAGTGTCCAAGAAAAGTAAGTGATATGGCCATTGGTGCAGAGCTCCTCATTAGGATTTACGTTCTGAACTTAGCATAGTAACGGCTCTCAGATTTGCATCGAGCCACTGGAGGCAATGGCCTCAATTCGCATCTGGGCGATCTTAATGGCCTGGGCATTTCGATCAAACCCTTGTCCCTTGCGCTGGCATTTGAGAGCTGCAACCACGGTTGTTCCACTGCCACAGAATGGATCAATAACCAATCCTCTCGGTGGACTGCATGCAGTGATTAGGAGTTCCAAGAGAGCAATAGGCTTCTGGGTAGGGTACCCAACTCGTTCATGCGACATGTTATTGATTGCGGGAATGCTGATGACGTCTGTTGCCTTCTTGAGTTTGCCTCGTAAGCGGTTACTTGTGGCGGGTACCAAAGGTGGCTCAAAGTAATAGTCCTGGGTTTTTCCATAGAACAGAATGTCATCATGCTTTCTTGAAAAACGGCGTGGTGAAGAACCACCTAGTCCATATGCCCAAATCAAATGATTAACGAACTGATTACTGCCAAATAGTTCGTCAAGCATCAATCGAAAGTGATGACAGGTGCGCCAATCACAGTGGATAAGAACAGAACCAGTTGACTTGAGTACACGATGAATATGTTCCAGGCGTGGTCGCATGAAAGCCGTGTAGTCATTTAAGTCAGCCCAGGAATCAGAGTATGAGCCTTCAGATGCAATGTGTTGGCGGCCGGTCATGAAGGGGGGATCTAGGTAAACGAGATCGCAGCAAGCCGTGGGTAGCTTTGCAAGCCCATCCAGGCAGTCAATGTGTTGAACATGAGCGGCAGCGTGCTTCACTGGCGTGATTGTACGATGATCACAGAGTTGTATGGTTTTTTAGGCTCGACGACGACGGCGCTGGCGCGTGAGGCCAGCAACGACGAAAAGACTCAGAGCACCAGGAGCTGGTATGAGATAGGTGACCATATAACCAAAGGCATATTGTCCCGAGACACTTGCCGAAGCTTCGGCCATCACCTCTAAATCACTGCCTGTCCATGAGAGAAACTGCATGGGCATTGGTGAGGAAAGCTCGTTTTCCTCACTGGATTGCCAGTTCATGAAATTCATCACAGATTGGCCTGATTCGAAGTTATTAACAGCTAGGCCCGCGGCTCCCGAGCCAGTATCCCATTGCCAGTTCGTTGCGGCAACTGCAATTCCCCCTGCACCGAAGTCATCCATTTCCTGAGTCGAGATAAAGCCAGTGCCTTCTAATGAAGACGTGGCCCATGACAAGTTCGCCATAATTGTGCTGTCATCTTCGCTTTCGGGTTGATCGTACAGATTTACAAATGCCAATCCTTCACCAGTTCCGATCAGAATGTAGGTCAGCATATCGGCAGTAGAAATACCGTTTTGATTGACAAAATTGTGAATCGCAAGGAGGTCAGCTTGGTTAAAGACTGAACTGCCATCACTGAAGAGGTTATCAATCGGTGCGGCATGCATATCAAAGTTATTGCCGCTTGAAAAAACACGCGCAATATCGGCTTTGGCCGAGGTCGCCAGAGCAACCGCAGTGAAGACGCCACAAATAATGTTTGTTCTCAGCTTCATAGATTTAGGAACCCCTGTATGTTCCTTTTTGGCAAGTGAAAGTCCTTGGCCAGTAAGCAGATACGTAAATACTGCTGGCAGTGTTCCTTGTTCCAGCAGCAATATTTCAAACCATCTGGATAAGGCCACTGACTGCCTAATTAGGTCACACCCTTGATTTATCGCCATATTTTTAGGCCAACTATTGCCAGGAACCCGTTTTGACGGTGGAATTGGGCCTTTTGGGGGGGTTATTCAGACCCACCGCAGGTCATTTTCCTCCAAGCATCCAGAAATTTTCACCAGGGTTTTTGGGGCAGATGGGAATGATGGGATTGGCCCAGGGGCCTTATTAAGATCCCATATAGGCAGTTTTTGAGGTCTATTCGTCTCTTGATGTGCGGTTTCCAATCACATCATTAGGTGGTGCAAGTGGCGATTGATGACCAACCAAGCAGTATGCGATAGCGCATGTCCAGCTCAAAATAGTGGCGGCGGAAACGGAGCTCAACCAGATCCAAGGTTGGATGACGATTGGGCTCAGGGGTTGACCGGTAATCGATGCATGTGATGTGATTTGGCGAATCAACTCAAGGGGGCTGCTCGTTGTCCATATTGCTGGCGTGACCCCTTGGACAATTGCGATCAGTGCAAAGGCCAATGGCAAAATGATGATGATAAGAATCACAGTCATCGTCAGTAGTCGAATAGCGCGATTGTTGTAAGTCAATGCGAGTGTCAGGAAAGCACCGATCATCATGGTCCAAAGGCAAAGCAGTGCGTTTAGAATGATGACCGATCCTGTAGGCCATTTGATAACCGTACTAAGAGGCCAAAAAATTGCTTGCCATAAAACGAGCAAGACAAACATATCAAGCAGCATCTCTGGCACGACTTTATTGGGTGGTTTCTGGCTGAGACGTAAAAGGGGCCACCCAATAAAAAACCCCACACCAATTGAGAGCATGAGTAACTGCATATGAGACTGATAGCTAAATGATGCAGGTGCCAGCGGTGTTCGGATGCCAATCGTTAACAACCAAGAACAGATAATCCATCCACATGCGGGCAAAACAATGTCCCGAGGAACAATCGTGGAGGAGAGTTTGCGCATCGAATGATTATGGCCCTTGAGAACAGACAGGTAAGAGGATCTGGTTGATAGGTTCTACTCAGAAGTGTAGCGCAACATTACGTTTGGGCTCGTCACGTCGAGCGTCCCACCCTCACCACCATCGATTCGGCCGGTGCGATTGAATTGATGTTCTAGATAGGCAAGCTTTCGCTCAGAAAGTGCTTCGAGGGCACGCTCTTTGCCTGTGGGAGCGCCCCACACGATGCGCGTACCAGTGTTGGTGATCAAGACAATAGGTCGACCACGGTCGAAGCCAGTCATATCAATTCGAGCAATTTGTTTGCGCCAGTGACGCTGGTCAAGGAGACCCACTAATTCGATTGCAGCAATGACATCAGAACCTTCCCAGATGGATCCAACGGTTTCTGGACGCGGGAAAAGTACGCCTGTAATCGCAATGAAATGGAGGCCTTCTCCAGGTTGATAGAAAGATGGCAGGAGGGCACCTGTTGGGTCAACTAAGCGTGTTCCTTGCGCATCTTGGATCAATGCGTATGGCTCAAGGAAAACCGCATCAACCTCGACAACGCTTGTCTGAGTTCGACGTACTTGGCGGATTTCAGAGAAGCAGCCTGTTCCGATCAATATATTCCGAGCTTCTATCAGGCCATTTCGGTTGAGGCCATCGGACTGAACGCAAGTAGTGACAAGATCAGTGAGATACTTCTTGAGCGTTCCTCCATACCAGGTGGGAGCACCCGGGAATTGAACGGTCAAAGGAGCATTTTCTGCAGCAGCAGTTGCTCGCTGCGTGAGTGTCGGAAGGCTCACCCTGACGCCGATGATGACGCCAGCGATCAAAAGAACCCAAATGAGCATCAGGCACCACCGAGTCTGAGTCCAGGCGGGCAAACGATCGATAAGTCGGAAGCGGGATGTTTTAGTTGTTTTTGACATAACCTTCTCTTGACGACCTTTCATCGGCCGCTGCGGGAGGCTGTCATTGAGATTCTGTGCCAAGTGATCTGTAAATGGTCCGGGCGCTGTTTTTGGTCCTTCAGAGCTGGTTGTTGGGCCGGGTTGGCATCATTTTACGGATGTCCCAGTGCAATCATGGGATGGTTGCAGGTGGCTTCGTGAATATGCAGCCTCCACAAGCTCTATGCACAACTCGCTCATGGTGAGGCCTGCGGCAGCAGCGGCCTTTGGCACCAGAGAGTGGTCTGTGAATCCTGGCATGGTGTTTATTTCGAGAAACCATGTGCCCCGGTCATCAACCATGAAATCCACCCGAGCAATGTCGCGGCAGCCAAGGCGTTCAAAGACATCGATTGCACAGAGGCGACACCGCGTCTGCACTTCGGGCGTTAAATCTGGATTGATCACATAATTGGTGTCATTACGATTGTACTTGGCCTCATAATCATACGTTTTTGTGGCCGGAATAATCTCGATGAAGGGAAGCACACGGTCGTTGACAATACCGACCGTTATTTCACGACCTTCAATGTAAGCTTCGCACATGTAGTCGCCTGATTGGCCTTGTACTTTTGATAAAGCACTATCTAAGGCAGGTTTGTCGGGACAGATCATGACATCAATGCTTGAGCCTTCGTTAACTGGTTTAATCACAAGCGGCGGATCGAGTGGGCACGTTTGTTCTGGTCCAACACGTACAGCTGCGGGGGTCCAGAAACCGCCAGCGAGAGCCGCTTCTTTTGAAACCATTTTTTCCATCGCCATTCGCGCGGCAGTTGGTTCAGAACCAACGTATGGGCGGCCAAGTTCTTGTAGTAGTTCTTGTAAACCGCCACCCTCACCCCACGGTCCATGAAGTGCAGGAAAAATAACATCTCCCGGCATTTGACGAAGCGTCTCAATATCCACAAGATCGATGATTTTTGAATGCACCTTGAACGCTGGATTCGTTTCGAGGGCCTTGGTAATAGCTAATCCGGATTGAATACTGACAGCACGCTCTGCATCTGGTCCACCCATGAGCACGAGGACATGTAGCGCATCGCTCATTGTGCTGCACCGCCATCACGATGCCAGACCTTTATTTCTCGCTCAAGAACAATGCCAAATTTCTCCGCTACTGTACTTTGGACAAGTTCTAGTAACTTTTCCACATCAGTTGCGGTTGCCTCAGGTTTGGTGATGATGAAGTTGGCGTGCTGCGTGCTGATAAGTGCGCCGCCAATGCGTGCACCTTTAAGCCCAGCCTCATCAATCAACTGTCCAGCCGTGCCATAATTTCCTGATCTATCGGACGGGGGATTCTTAAACGTGCAGCCAGCTGAGTGATCAGAAAGTGGTTGAGTACTCTTCTTGAAAGCAAAGATTTCTTTAACTCGTTTGCGGACCTCAATCGGATCTGCTGCTTGCAGGCAAAATGTTGCAGCCAAGATGATAGGGTCTTTAATATTGCAGGACCGGTAGCCAAAGTCTATTTCACTTCGATCGTAGGTCCGTAGCTCGCCCTTATTTGTAAGGCAATCAACTCTCTGGAGCTGATCACTGATCGTGCCAAATGCACCGCCAGCATTCATTCGAATCGCACCGCCGACGGATGCTGGAATACCAGCCATTTGAGTCAGCCCATCAAGACCTCTTCGAGCTGCATCCATCAACGTTTTGGCCATGTCTGCTCCAGCCATTGCCAATAACAGTGTCTTATTTCCATCTGGACTAAAAGTCGTCTGCCGAAGTGCTGGTGCGTCGAGCTTGACCACGACACCATCAACACCTTCATCAGAGACAAGTAGATTGGCGCCTGCTCCCAGAATTCGAATGGGTGTTTCTGTTTGCCGACAGCGCCGAAATAGTGCTAATAGATCATCGATTGATTTTGGTGAGACAAGCACATCGGCTCGCCCGCCAATGCCATACCAGGTCATGGCGCCAACGTGCGCATCAGGAGTGGCGTCGACGTCTAGGTCACCAAAGAGGTTAGAAATGCCTGGTTCGATCAAAATTATGGTGCTTTCAGAAAGTCATGTGCGACTTGATCGACAGGTCCAGCGCCCATAATGACAACTAACTCGCCACCACGGGTCGTGGTAACTAGATATTCAACAATCGCGTCAAATGGATACAAGTGTTGTGCCTTAACGCCTCGGTCTCGCAAGCGATCGACTAAATCTCTGGCACTGATCTTATGGCGTTCTATTTCAGAGTCACGCACAAAATAAATCTCAGGCACAATGACCTCATCTGCCAGGGAAAAGCTCTGGGCAAAGTGGTCCAATAGGAATCGGGTTCTACTGTGCTGATGTGGCTGAAATACACAGATAAGTCGACTGGGGTTATGTACGTTACGGACAGCACGAAGTGTCTTCTCAATCTCCGTTGGATGATGCCCATAGTCGTCATAGATAATGACTTCGCCATCGTGCAAAGATCGCTTGCCAAGTAAATTTGTTCTGCGATCAAGGCCTTTAAAGTCACTCATGGCGTGAGCAGCTTCTTCCCAATCCGCCCCCAACTGATGTGCAAGAATCACCGCCGCAGAGGCATTGAGTGCGTTGTGTGCACCAGGCATTTGATTGGTCCATTGGCAAATCCACCTGCCGTTAGAAAGTAGACCGACTCGTTGGACAGAATTGTCATAAACCACTTGATAAGTGGCTTCAGGATTAAAACCAAAAGTCTCAACTTTACAACTGAGCCCTGGTGTCACCGTATTGCGATGTGCATCTTCATGGGCAATGAGTAATAGTCCACCTTGTTGAGCAGTAGGAATGAGCTGAGCAAAGCCTCGGAACGCTTCAACAATTGCTTCGAGTGAACCATAAATATCGAGATGATCTTCTTCGAGGTTATTAATTAAACCAATAGTTGGGCGATGATGGTGGAACGAGCGATTGAATTCACACGCTTCACACACCAAAATGTCGGCCTGATGTTTATTGGTTTGACCAACCCGACTTCCACCGCCAGTCTGTGGACATGTGGCTCCGATGATAAAGCTGGGATCTAAATCACAGGCGAGAAGGATATAGCAGAGCATGGCTGTGGTCGTGCTCTTGCCATGAGTGCCAGCAATGGAAACGCCCAGGCGACCGATTTGCACGCGGCCTAGCATTTCGGCATAGGTTGTTACAGGCGTGCCCAGATTATTGGCGGCCAAGACTGTTGGATGGTCTTCCGGAATGGCAGCAGAAATGACCACTTCATCAATTTTGGCCATCTCTGACATGCATGACGCGGGCAAGCTGGTATCGAAGGAGATTTCGATGCCACGATCTACTAATGCATCAGTTGTGGCTGAAGCGGCCCGATCGGAACCAGAGCATTTGGCCCCTAGCTGTGCCAGAAGCCCTGCAAGCCCACTCATTCCACAGCCTCCGATGCCTACAAAGTGGAGGTGACGGGACTGCAATGACTCGGCCTGCTGACGATCTGATGCTGCAGCATTGCTTGGTTCTACGGCTTCATGCGCGGTGGAGGGCATATAAGGCTTTCTATCGACCACCAGGCATGAGTCCTATGCAGAAAGGATCCAGACACCCTGGGTCAGCGGCAGACTTCCGCCCTGGTGGTGCTTCACTACAATAGCAGCCATATGAGCGAACAGCAGCTAAAACCCGTACTGAGTGTCCAGGTCTTGATTGTAGATGATGAGGTTGAACATGCTGAGGTCATGGCTGAAGCACTTCATCGGCCTGGCCATGTCTGCACGATCGTCAATGGGACTCAAGCCGCCACCGAAGAACTTGTTCATGGCAGTTTTGATGTCATCGTCACTGATCTCGTAATGGAGACAGAGACCTCTGGCTTGGATGTTCTACGCATTGCCCAAGAGCATCAAGAGGATGCTGAGACGATCGTGGTGACAGCACATGGAGATGTGGCAACTGCCAAGGCAGCTCTGCAAGGTGGCGCCTATGACTTCATAGAGAAGCCACTCGATCTGGAGGTCTTCCGAAATCTAGTTGATCGTGCTGCAGAAACAGTTGTGCTGCGTCACCAAAATGCATCGCTTCGAGGCCAAGTTGCCGCAGCGCATGGTTTCGAAGGCATCGTCGGAGAGTCGGCCGCTATTCGAAAGGTTATTGCTACGATCAAACAGGTCGCGCCCAGTAATCTACCCGTTCTTATTACTGGTGAGTCGGGCACGGGTAAAGAGCTTGTTGCTGCAGCGATTCACCGTCTCTCCAATCGCGCTGAAAAGAGATACGTGACTTTTAATGCGGCAGGGCAAAGTGAGACACTTCTTGAAGATCAGTTGTTTGGCCATATTCGAGGTTCCTTTACTGGGGCAGATCGAGATCGCGAGGGTGTCTTCGAGTATGCAGATGGTGGCACACTCTTCTTAGACGAAATCGGTGATATGCCCCTGACCATGCAGGCCAAGCTTCTGCGTGTGCTTGAGACTGGTGAAATCGTGCGTCTTGGCGAGAACGCTGCTCGAAATACTGACGTTCGATTTGTGAGCGCGACCAATCGGGATCTCAAGACGAGATCTTCAGAAGGCATCTTCCGAGAGGATCTCTATTTTCGAATTAAGGGTGCAGAAATACATGTGCCACCACTTCGTGAACGACGCGATGATATTCCGTCGCTCGCAAATCATGCGGCGTTGCGATACTCATCAGAGCTTGAAAGACCTGTGCCAATTTTCTCTGATCCAGCCATGTTACGGTTGGTGTCTTTCAGTTGGCCAGGTAATGTGCGGCAACTGATGAATGTTATTCAGCAAATGGTTGTGACCTGTCAGGGCGAACACATTGAGCTTCGTGATGTGCCTGATGATATCCGTCATCCAGACGATGATGATGAGCATCAATCCGTCGGAAGCCTTGCGGGCGTTGGTCTTGACAAACTAGAGAAAGAAGCGATTCGTCAGACCTTGGCGATGACTGCTGGGAATCGTGAGCGGGCAGCAGATATGCTCGGGATTGGTGAGCGCACGCTGTACCGTAAGCTGAAGGACTATGGTCTAAAGTAAGCTCTTGAGTTTCTCATGAGCGAGCTACGGTGATGTGACCCCGACAAGATCAGTAATCGAACCAGTCATTGGCGCGACATCGAGCTGTACCCAATCATTGCCACAATGAAGTGTAATGACAGACTCACTCATTGGAGGAAATACGGCGCCATTCATGTCGAAGCTAAGCCGACTATTAGGCAATGAGGCTGCGTCAATCGTCACTCCGTTTGCTGCTGCCAGCCGACCTTCACCTATGGTCATGAGGTACGCATCACTAGTACTGTTGAGAGAAATAGGTGTGTCTGGACTTGCTGCTGCTGCAATCCAATACTGCGTGCCTAGCTTATTAAATTGAATAACCATCGGATCAGATGGATTCGTCATTGTCATGATCTGTGTTAGTTCGATATCAGATCGTAGTACGGTTGCAGCTGATCGAGCTTGTAGTAGGTCGTCACCTTGGGTGGCAGGAATAATCATTGCAGCGATGGAAGAAATGATCGTGATCGTGACCATTAATTCAACGAGCGACATGCCTCTTCTTTTTAGTAAGGCGTGCGAGTTACAATTGTTTTTCAGTAATTGATGCATGGTTAGGGTGCCTCTTCCCAGGTCGTTACTTGGGTCCCATAGACGATGAGTTCATAATCAACCTCGTTGGGTCTTGGTGTTGCGGGTGACGCTTCTTCAGGATTTGAAGATGATTCCGCATCTGATTCAAGTGATGGATCTGTCATGGGTAGATCATCAATGCTTGCCAGTGAGCAGAAGTCTGGCCGAATGTGACCAAAGTCATCAAAGAGGGGGCTGGTAGATGTTGTGTAGCCACATTCCTGATCAAGGCTATGATCGTAAAAGACACTTGCGTGGTTTCTAAGCTTGACTCTTCGAGCAGCAATTCGACCGTACAACGCACTAAAGCCATTCATTTCAAAAAGGGCGCCAGGCGCATAAACACTCGCTTTGATAACGGAGAGTCCAGTGACTCGCCAGGGTTCGCCGAGCTGCGCGTCAGGAAGTGCAAAAATTTGGATGCGATCAGGATTGATCCATTGAGCTGAGCCATTGACATTGAAGATGTTGTTAAATCGACGTTGTCCAATATAGGAATTATGAACTGTCGCACCACGACCCACAAAAATCCGTAGAGAAGCATCCGGGGCTAGCTCAATGGCACTTAGCTGCATCCGAAGCTTGCCAAATATGATGAGGTTAACATCGCCTTTAATAAGCAAATTTGCACCGGCTCTCAGGTGGGCATTATCTGCAACCGTATAGGTTCCACTGAGAAGCTTGCCTCGCGAGAAGCGTTTCATTTCTAAGCTTAGCATTCTTGAGGGTGGTTCCTGACGACTCCAAAAGCTTGTGATTGAGGCATTCGTCGCGCCCTCATCTTCGGTCGGTGCAAGTGCACCAGGATTCGGTGATGGGGGCATCGGAATCTTGTCTTTAGTAGAGGCTTTGGCAATCGGTTGGCTTTGCTGTGAGTACAGAAGGCTTCCTGAAGCTCCTTGAGCAAAAAAGAGAGTGGCATCGATTGCGGCAGCGTTATGTCCAACCTGAACGCTCATTGCATTACTTGATCTTGTTCCTAACTTGATACGGCGCCCAAGTGATGCGAGCGGAGAGCTAGACCATCTTGTGAGTGTAGAGTGATCTCCAAGGTCAATCTCTTCAGAAGAGAAAATGACAAACTCGCTCAGATCAACATCCACACTTCCATCACCGGCGTCGGTAACACTGGCGATTGCAGATGCGGACTGGCTAATATTTCCTACTGTAGCCGTAGCCGTAAGTCTGACATGAGTGGTGCTTTCATTCGGAATGTCATCACTCTCAAGATCACGGATATCAATCGTTACATGCCCGGTGCCAAGTGGTAAGTTTGTTGTAATCGCACCATCGTTATGATGTTCACGCCAATTGGCATCCGTTTCAAGAATCGCAGCAGCCAGTTCTATTCCAGCATCAGCAGTCCAGCGTGCTTGCACAGCTGCGGTCACATTCTGCCCGATGATTGCGGAGTTATCTCGGCTGACGAGGTATGAGAACGTCAATGTTGAAGCAATTGCCAAGCTCATAATGACGAGCAGCATCGCAACACCGCGTCGTGTTGTGTCACATCTATCTAATGTCAGTGCATAAGAAGAATTCGAAGTCATGGCAATGCCTCCGGTGGTGAATGGAGGCGAATAGCAGCAGACGTGGCCACTTCGTAGGGGATGTCATTGGTCTGGAATGCCAAACGTACGAGTAACTGTCGAGCTTCGTGTGGCAGGTTGCTACTGATATAAATGTTTAGATTATTGATTGCATCAGAAAGTAGACGCGTATGAACTAGATCCTGTTGACGGTAGTGAGAGAGAACAGTGTCCCAGGATTGGTTAGGGGCGTACTCTTGATCAGCTAAGAACTGGGCGCCTTCGCTCCAATCATCTGGAAGCTGTATAAACTCTACGATGAGAGAATGAGAGCTTTGGTCAAAAGTGATCCAACGAATTTCACTTGCATGAACAGTGTTGCTTTCGCGATCGTCATGGAACCAGATGACAGCAGTCGTATCAGTCACGTCAAGAATGCTTCGCGCTGGTGCAATATATGCAGCTAATCGTGTTTGTACGGCATTGGCTCTTAGCATGACCGATCGCGCATCGTGACGAGTCGTGATTCCTGTGGCAACAGAGCCACACATTGCTGCAATGGCAGCCGTAATAAGTGTTGTTATTGAGATCCCGAGAATGAGCTCAAGTAAAGTGAGGCCTCGGCGAGCAGAATGAGAAAAAGAGGTCGATATCATCATGCTTGCGGCTCCGGAACGAAGCGCGTTAGCTCAATGAGTGATCTTTGCTTCTGGTCTTCAATCCAGACGGTCAACATTTTTCCCTGAATCACTACGCTCAGATCATCGACTGCTAATGACATTGCAGAGACTGTGGCATACCGAGCAAGACCATCAAAGCTAGCGGGCAGCACATTGCCATCGATAGCGATTAGGTTTCCATCTTCTTCGGACAAGCCATTGAATTGATTGAGTTCGTTGTAAGGTGTTGCGACCATTCTGCCCAAGAGCGCTTCAGCAGCCAGTGCTGCAGCAATATTTTTCCGAGCCTCGATGGAGTGTTGTTGTCCAGCTGTGATCGCAGTGGTGACTGCGAAGACAGCGCCCACCAAGATACTGGTGGCCATCAAAGCCTCAATGAGCGTGAAGCCACGATGGCGAGACCTTGGGGTAATTTTTGTGTGAGATTCCACGATACAATCTTCCTACGACTTTTTGCATCCGTTGAGACGCATCCACCTTGATCATCGAATTGACTGGTGCCCGGCCATAGGATGTCTTGAAATGTCTCAACGAGAGTGTGGCCAGAGGCCCCACCAGCCCTCATAACCGGCATAAACCACCATAGATTGGGTGTCCGATAGCAAGTAGGGATGTTGCTTGCGGCGCGGAAAATGGGCTCTCCTTAATGAGCCGGATGTGGCTTCGCTGGTACGAATGGTGGGAAGTGGCCATAATGTGCCCAATGCTTGGCATTTTGAATCGCTACCTGGTCTTTGATCTGGCCAGGCTCACCATCCTTACCACAGCTATCCTTGTGACCGTCATCGCGTTCGGCGCGGCTATTAAGCCACTCTCGCTAGAAGAACTTTTGACGCCCATGCAGACGCTGAAATATATCGCCGTCGCAACGGTGCCGATGATGCAGTTTGCGCTGCCATTTGCTGCAGGGTTTGCGGCAACCGTCACATTTCATCGAATGGCATCCGAAAATGAAATTTTAGCGATGAGCGCTGCTGGCCTGAGTTATATCCGATTGTTCACGCCAGTGTTCAGTATGGGAATTGTACTTGCCATCATCATGGTGATTTTAACGCAGTGGGTTATTCCTCGCTTCTATGGCTACATGGGTAAATTACTTGCAACAGATGTGGCACTCTTGTTGGAGCACTCCATTCGGCAGGGCGTTCCCTTCACAATCAATGATCTCCAAATCTATGCGGATGATATGGAGGTCATTGAAGATCCAGCTGATACTGAAGCAGATACAAGGCTCATACTGAATCGGGTTGCTGCTGCTCGAACAGGTTCTGATAAGCGACCTGAGACAGATGTTACTGCAGCGCAGGCTGTTATTGACATCTACTATCGAAATGGCCGAACCTACATGAAGATGTTGATGACTGATGCCGTTTCTTATTCTGATGTATCTGGCGAACTAAGAGGTGCTCGTGAGATTGAACCAACGCGAGCGATTATTTTGCCGTCATTTCTCGATGATAATCCTCGCACAATGACGCGTGGACAGCTTCTGGTTCTCCGTGAAAACCCCGATGACTTTGATCATGTTGCCGTTGCACGACTCCGTCTTATGGACTCGATCGAGGAAGCGATGGCCTGGAAAGAAATCAACCAGCATCTGTCTATAGATCATTCGCAGCGGCTCATTGGACGAGGCCAAAATCGATATTCCTATGAGGTGGAGGCAGACTCTCTGGTCAATGGTGTTTTGAAAGCGAAAGGTCAGACTGTCAAGGTGACTCAATACGACCAAGGTGAGCCTGTCCGGCGATTTGAGTCTTCAAATGCAAGGCTCAACCGAGATCCAGGAAGCCCGGTAGATTCACTTAGTTTCAACTTGATCATGCGTGACGCGACCGTACACCAGATTCCTAGCGGTGGGGTCATCAATGAGCGCCGTGAGCAAATATTTGGCCCACTTGAGGTGGCAGGTATACAAGAACAAAGAATGATAGATTTTAGTTCTGCAGAGCTTGAAGAGATTGTTCAGAAGATCGATGCTCCATCAGAAAAATTAACCCTGGCTGCAAAGCGCCTGCGATACCGAATTGCCGAACTACAAAATGAGATTGAGAGTCGCTTGCAGACGCGATATGCAATTTCTGTGACGGCACTGTTACTGGTGATGCTGGGTATGGTTCTAGCGATTTATCTAAGAAACAGTTTGCCGCTATTTATTTACTTGTGGGCGTTCCTTCCAGCATTAGTGGATTTGCTAGTCATCTCTAGTGGAGCCCAGTTGATGCGAGATGGGCAGGTCATTTTTGGTAGTTTCCTAATGTGGATAGGAAATGTAGTGTTGTTTGTCGCTATATGTATTATCACATGGATCATAAATAGGCACTAGCGAGCTAAGAGATATACGGAACACAATTGATTTATGCTTATTCTTGATCGTTATATTGCTACTCGCTTGCTGATCAACTTTGTTGTTTTGTTTGCTATCGTTTTTTTGTTTGGGATTTCGATTGACCTTGTTCTGAATCTCGACAACTTCCTTGGCAAAGCGAGTGAAATGAATGGTGATGACAGTGGCTTGATAGCCAACTTTTTCACTGGATCATGGCTGGCGGTTAACTTCTATGGTCCCATGGTTTTCCAGTTCTATGCATACCTATATGGTCTCGCACTTATTGGTGCTATTGGTTTTACACTAACTCAACTGGTGAGAAATCGAGAGCTCATTGCAATTCTTGCTTCTGGTTTGAGTTTACACAGAATCTCATTCCCAATTATGGGTGTTGCTTTCTTGCTCTGCATACTTCAGATTCTCAATCAGGAGCTACTGTTGCCACGTGTCGCGCCGCTTTTGTTACGGGGGCATGCAAGCCTTGGTGCAGAAAGCGTATCAGACTTTATTGTTCCCTTTACACCAGATGAAGCTGGAAACCTGTTACTTGCTTCTGGGTTTTCTCCAGAATCAGAAATGCTAGATTCGCCAACGGTCCTGGTTCGTAACGAAGACGGGCAGACCGTAAGAAGAATCTCAGCAGATTCGGCTTCATGGGATGAAGAGCGGCACGGATGGGTGTTTGAAAAGGGAAGAGTGATTGAGTTTGATTTAGGCGGGGCAGGTGAGTGGCTTCCAGAGTCCGGTGCAGCTGAAATTGAATTTTATGAAACGGATCTATCTCCCCGCGCACTGACGGCCCGTGAGTACGGACATTATCTCGGAATGCTGAGTATGGGGCAGCTCTCAGAGATGCTGGATGCAGGTGGTGGGGCTGACAAGGCCACTATCAATAGATTTTGGTATTCACGTTTTTCAAGTGTTTTCGTCACATTGCTCGTGATTATTATTTGCCTACCATTCTTTCTTCTGCGATTGCCGGGTGATCTTCTACTCAAGAGTGTTTTATGCGCAGGCACAGCTGTTCCGCTGATGTTGGGGATGGCCATTGTTCTGATTGCGCCACTGCCTGGTTTGGGCCCACTGCAAAGCGCCTTTCTGCCAGTTATTGTTTTGATTCCAATTGCACTGTGGCGTATCGGCCACATTCAAACCTAATCAGAGAGTCTTCTTTTGAGACTTCCTACTGCGGCGTGAACCTTGTGGTTCGCGGGATATGTCTAGTGGTGCAGACGTAATCAAGGTGGCAATCAAAAACATCGCTGCAGCGAACAGTGATGTTGCGAGAAATGGGAAAGAAATATTCCCATGATCGAGACCGTCCCGGATCGAAGATGTACACCAGGTCATCGGATTAATCCAAACAATCCACTGAAACCATTGTGATGCACCTTGAATCGGGAAGAACGCTCCGGACAGGAGCCACATTGGCATAAAGAGCAAGTTCATGACGGCATGGAAACTGGATGTTGAGGGGCTACGCCAGGCAAAGATAAAACCCAGTCCCGCCATTGCAAAGCTTGTTAATAGTGATGCAGATGCTGCGATCACAATGCCCAGGATTCCTGTCGTGAGCCCAACGAGTGGAAGTCCAGCAAGTAGAACAAGGGACTGCAGCCAGGCCACCATCGTTGCACCAAGGATCTTGCCGAATGTGATTGACCATCGAGGTGCAGGGGAGACGATGACACCTTGCAGCCAACCAGCACGTCTATCTTCAATCAATGAGATACTTGAGAAGATTGCTGAAAAAACCGCCACCAACATCATCATGCCTGGCAAAAGAAAAGCATCGTAGCGTTCGGTATCGAGCTGGCCAGGTTTGATTGCCTCTGCAAAACCACTCGCGAGGAATGCCCAAAGTAGTGCGGGCGTTCCAATTGCAGCAAACATGCGACTTGGTTGCCTAAGCATGCGAGTAAGATCACGTCTTGCAATGATCAAGCTCACATGGAGAGGTTTCGTTTGGCTTGACTTGGTTTGAGCATCACTATTCATGACATGCGCTCAGGTAATGTGCCACGATCTTTTGTTGGCTTTGATAACGGCTGGTCTGTCAGTTGCTGCCCAGTGAGTTTTTGAAATGCATCGCCCAATGTGGGTGGCGCAAGAGAGAATGAAACGCCCATTCCTGCAAGTGCCGCAGTAATAGGCTGAGCTTCTGATTCTTTTAACGGCATTCGCCAACCAGTGGACGTCTTTGAAAATTGACCAGGTCCATTCCACTGGTCAGCCCTCCATGAGGGGTCATTGATGGTGATCAGACGCTGGCCAACGGATTGACGTAGTTGTGACGGTGATGCGTCGGCAATGATTTGTCCTTCGTTCATAAAAATGATTCGATCTGCAGCATTCGCTTCATCGATTAGATGTGTGCTCATGAGAATGGTTCTTTGCTGTTGGCGTCGTTGGTCTTCTAGCTGCTCTAGGTATGTTGAGCGAGCGTTTGGATCAAGGCCAACGGTGGGTTCGTCCAGGAGCAGTAGACGAGGTTGGTGCATGCTGGCGCGGATCAGATCAATACGGCGTTGCTGTCCAGCTGAGAGGACATGGACAAGCTGATGGCATGCTGATGTGAGACCAGCTTGTTCGAGTTCATTCTTAATTCGCTGTCGGCTTATTGCTGGATCAAGGCCATACAGCACGCCATGATCGCGGAGATTTTCAAATACACTTGCATCGCCGTCGAGACTGGGTCTTTGAAAGACGACTCCAATTGACTGGCGAATTTCTTGCTGTGATGAAGCGCCAAGAATCTTAAACGACCCGACGTGTGGTCGGATAAGACCACAGAGCACGCTAATGAGTGTTGACTTACCACTGCCATTAGGCCCAAGAATGCAAACAAACTGTCCTGCTGCAACATCAAAGGTCAAATCGTCCAGGGCATTCAAAGCAATGTTATGGCCACGTCTCCGATATGAATGTCGCAATCCACTGACCGCAATTGCTGGCTCTTGTTCTCGATTAAGGCGAGGAGGTTTGGTTTGGATTTCGCAATCTGTCATCAAGCGTTACGATCCAATCAGGGACTTTGTTGGCGTTTGTATTGTTGATGGCCTTGCTTAAGCGGTAAGTCAAAGATTGTGACTTCTGCGCCATTCACCAAGCCACGGGCGAGTTCATTCATGAGTAGACGTTCTTGTGTCAGCCGCAGCGCACGTTGAAGATCTGGTTGAGCCTGCTCCAGAGTGATGTTCTCTGCAGGTGTTTCATCGATGAATTGAATAATCGCGTAGCGTTCCTGAAAGAGTACCGGTGATGAGTACTGGCCTAGCTGCATGTTCCAAAGCGTGTCTCTTAGAGGCGTTGGATATTCGGGATCATCTTGACTGAGTGGCCCAAATTTACCACCGGTGGTTGCCGATGTGGCAATTGAAGAATCAGAAATAATGTCAACAAATGGTTCGCCGGCATCAATTCGTTCTTTTGCTCGGTGTGCATCGCTCAAATCAGAATAAACAGCAATGCGACCGGTACGCTTTGCTCCATACATCACATCGTATAGTCGCTTAATTGCGTCCTCTTGTAACTCAACATCAGTCTGTACAAGTGCTCGGAGGGCAGCATTTCTCCATAGTAAATTTGCATAGCGCTGGTCTCCAAGTCCTTGACGAACTCGGATTTCTCTTAAGAGTCGAATCGCCATATCTGGATCATCGTTGATTGACTCGAGCAGCAGCGTCTCTTCGTTTTCAGCTGCAGTGGGATTCAATGTGATATTCGCCTTAGTCAATTCTCCATTGATCTGTTGGTGGAGAATATGCTCTTCAAGGATCATGCCGCCCGAAGCTTCAGCTAGAAGTGGTTGGAGATGTTTCCAGGTGACCCGACGCCCATCAATGATTGCAACCGGTTTTTCGGTTGAAATCGTAGTAGTGTCCGCTGGATCTTCGTCAGTGGGGCTGGCACTCACAATCGTATTCTGCTTCGATCCAGCGGTGCTGGTCGATGCTGCTGGCGGCGACTGGATCGCTTGCTGCTCCGTCTGGCGTGCTGAGGGGGCACATGCAAAAGGTGGTATCACCAATAAACAGAGAAGAGCAGAAATTACGTATGAATTGGGGTAGCTGAGAGGTGCAAGGTTGGACATAATTGTCTAGCTTCACCGTTGGCACGTCATTGTGTCAAGGCTCGATGCTCCCAGGATCCCTGGGGCATCTCATTTTAGGAGTGAACATGGCCAGGCAGAAGGTACTCATCTGTCCATATTGTGGCGAGCTACAGCCCGCGGAAGACGCCTGTCGGGTGTGTGATGGGCGGTTCAAGCGATCTGCCCGCCAGGAGAGGCAAAATGGGATGGGGCCCTGGTTTGTCCGTGATCCGGCCGCACCTTTTCAACCTGGCTTGAGCTATGCCAGCATTGCTCAGGAGATTGAAGCAGGTCATATTGATCGTTACACCATCCTAAGAGGCCCCACGACCAAGCAGTTTTGGACCGTTGCTAAGCGGGTTCCAGGTATTGCTCACCTTGTTGGCTACTGCCATAACTGTGGGGAAACGGTTGATTCCAAAGACCATCACTGTCAGTCATGTGATATTCCCTTTGGTGCCTATTTGGACCGTAACTATCTTGGATTGCCGGAGGTACAACTGATGGCTGATGAGGTTCCGGCAACTGGGCATCAACAGGCGCAGATGTCGAGTTCGATGATCTCATCAGAACGGCCATTATCTCAAGCATCAGGTGGTTCAGTTTCTAGTTTTATAAGTGATGCCGAATTACTTAATGGGCCCCTATCAGATATTGAGGTAGATCAACTTCAACCTCATTTGCAGCATCCGGTAGATGAAACAAATAAGCCAAGTCAGATTGATCCAAATGCAAATCTGATCCGCCAGAGTGGAGCAGGGCACCTCTTCGATAGTTCTGAATCTAATGTTAGATTACGGGGGCTTCAGCAACAGATTCGCTCTCAACAGCGGGTGGTACTTTTGTTGGTAGCACTTTTACTGGTTGTTGTTGTGATTGGAGGTTTGGGTCTGATTTATGGATTGCCGGCTTTGCGTGAGCAGGCAACACCAGTGACGACATTGCCGCCAGGTACAGCCCCAGTCAGTGGCTCTGACATTTCATTAGAAAATCCTGTGGCACCTGTCCAGGGTGAAAATGTGATGCCTTCCACTGCGTCGCCAACAAATCAGATTCCGATCATAGAGATGCCAGATACTGATGTGACCACGGACACCGAGCTTACAGAGGAAACGAGCGGAGCATCTGTCATTGCCGAGCCCACTCCTGACTCGGTACCTGCCACAGTCAGTTCCGAGCCCTCCGAAAATGCGCTACCAGAAGTTTGGCGCACTGCTTATGAAGAGGCTCAGGTTCATTATCGCAATGCTCGGAATTCGTCTCTACCAATTGAAAGTCGAATTGAAAGTGCGCAAGCAGCAGCAAAGTTGCTAGAGCAAGTGCCTTCTGATGCGAAAGCGATACCTACACCAATCCGAAATTTGATGGAAGACATTGCCGAAGAAATTGAGAGGCTCAAAATTGAAGAATTTATAGGCAGCTGATCATGCTGTTTTATGGAAAGAGTGGCCTTAGGCCTTGGAGGAGCTCCGAGCTAGAGCGGCAAGGCGTTGGTAACGGAGATAGGTACCTCTTGCAATTGTTCGAGCCAAAAGAAGCCCGACGCGTCCATCAAGAAAGCCTAAGCGAATGATGTAGGTTCGTAAAAAAGCCATCACACATCGATTGAATGCTTCCACTCGATTTGCAGATCTTCCGTTGGCATGAGCCTCTTGAGCACCCAGCGTTGCATATCGATCTGTTTTTTCATTGATTTCATCACGATCACGATATGAGTGGTGTTGTATGACATGAGTCATGACACCAGTTGTTCCTTCTACGACTATTTTTTCGTGGACAGGCACATCTTTAAAGCGGCCTGCCGAACGTCGAAACAAGCGTAGCTTTCGATCTCGCCGCCAATCTCCAAAGCGAATCGGTTTGCCTAGAAATGTTGATTTGAAGGGAATCGTGAAAGCTTCGTGTTTGGTGGTGGGAAGTGTTGAGAGAATCTCTTGAGCAAGTTCTGGTGTGATTCGCTCATCGGCATCAATTGAGAGTACCCATTGGCTGGTCGATTGATCAAGTGCATAATTCTTCTGAGGCCCGAATCCAAGCCATGGCTGTTCAAAAACCTTCTCTGTATGGGTGCGAGCGATGGTCGTGGTTTGGTCAGTGCTACCAGAATCCACCACCACAACCTCATCTGCCCATGCCACCGAGGCGAGACAATCGGGCAGATCCTGAGCTTCGTTCTGGGTGATGATAATCACTGACAAACTGAAGCCATCGGTCCTTGCTTGAGCATCTAGGTCGGGAGATTTCTTGGGCGGAGGCGCCATACCAATATCCTACGGCGTGAGAGGGGGTGATGGAACAAAGGCAGTATCGGCGATCGCTGTGTCAAAGAGGAAGCAAAGACGAAATGGGCCTCGCAGCCATTGGCTTGGTCGGCTCGATTGGGGGGGTACCAAAAAACCAAAAACCAGCACACTGGACTTGGGCGCCTGTGCCTGTCAGTAGAACGGCATGAGATTTGCGTCTATTCAGAGGTAAACCTAGCCAGAGGACAGGAGGTCCGCCATGAATGGCTTAAAACAAGCCTTGACCATTGTGACACTGTTGGCAGTCTTTGCGCTTTGCGCAAGGATCGCCACTGCAACGAGCATCCAGGATCTTGTGCGAATCAAGGGTCAGGAGCGGAATATCCTACAGGGCCTTGGACTGGTCATTGGTCTTCCTGGCACGGGTGACACAACTAAAGATGCATTCGTCGCGGCTCGGCCCTTCGCTGAGTGGCTTGGAAATCTCGGGGATCCAGTGCTGAGCCTCCAGGAGTTGGCACGAGCTGATGCCTTTGCGCTGGTCAACGTCACCATGGAAGTTCCAGCTATTGGTGCACGGGAAGGCGATGAGTTTGACGTTCACGTTGATAAGGTCTTCAACGCAACCAGTCTAAAGGGTGGCCGATTAGTCGTGTCTTTCCTAAGACCACCGCTACCGAATGCTTCAAATCCACCGGTCTTGGCCTTTGGTCAGGGAATGGTGGTTATTGAGGGCGAGAATGTATGCAGCGGTATTGTTCGTCTAGGCGGACAGATGATCGCAGATATCAATACCAATCCGATTGCTCGAGATGGCACACTCTCTCTTGTGATCAAGCCACACTATGCAACATTTCCTATTGCAGCAGCAGTAACGAACGCCATCAATCAGCGATTCAATCTCATCGAGCAGGGTGATATTGCCATGGCCACCAATGCTCAGACCATTGTTATTCGTATACCAGCAAGCGATTTACCAAACCCAACACAGTTCCTTGCCAATCTGATGCTGATTCCAATCGATCCATCACTTATTCAGACTGAAGCGAGAGTTGTCATCAACGAAAAAATTGGTGCGATCATTGTGACAGCGAATGTTGAGATAGGTCCTGTGGCTATTGCGCATAATGGTCTGTCAATTACAAGTATCACGCCACCACTTGTGGCCACACCTGGAAATCCACAAATTGAGACAACGCCTTGGGCATCTATTTCTACTTCAGTTGAAGGTTCAAGGGCAACCACACGTCTTGATGTACTACTGAACGCGCTTAAACAATTCAATGTTCCAGTTAAAGATCAAATATCGATTGTCTATGAGCTCAAAAAGACAGGTGCTCTTCATGCGGAGATCATCCACAAATGACACTCATAACGACAGCAAATTTTGCATCATCAAAAATGCCAGGATTGGTAATGGCCAATCAAGCGGGTAAAAGTAATAAAAGTGCATTCTCTGAGATTCTAAATCCGAATCATGCAACTTCTGAAAATGGAATGACGCTTAATCAGGCAGCAGAAAAATTAGTTTCTTCTGCATTGCTTATGCCAATTATCGAACAACTTCATAGCGAGCACGGATTTCGATCAGAGATGTTTAAAGCCGGTGATGCAGAGCGGCATTTTCAACCCATAATGGACTACTACCTTGCGGATCAAATTGTAAGTGGAGCGAACTTTGATTTGACAGAGTCTGTTGTACAGCGATTGCAACCACAGGTTGATGGCGGGGGATTACAGGCGTGACAGAAAGCCAAATGAAAACATCACAATTGGAGCGACTCGATTCCGTTTTGCTCTCACAGATCGTTGCCCATGAGAAGTTACTGAAATGTCTCGGTGAATCACAAGAGGCAATCCGGATGGCTGATATGGATGCGTTTGGTATCGCATGTAAACAAAAGCACGAGATTGCAGTCGAAATAACTGGGCTTGAAAGTGCTCGTTTGGAGTTAATAGTTTCGCTCACCGAAGCGATAAAGCCTGGAGCTGAGTCGCCACTTAAGTTGACCGAATTGGCACTCGTTATTGATGAACCGCTGAAAGGCCGACTGCAATTAAGAGCAGATGCCTTGCGGAAGATTATTAGTGAAGTCCGAAAAAAAAGCAGTGTTGTTCGCCAAGCAGTTGATGTACTAGGTCGTCATATGACCGGTTTAGTTCAGACCGTACAGGGCGCCGTGACTGGTACTGGGGTCTATGGCAAGCGCGGGCGATTTGATGACAGTTGCCAGCTTCGATTTAGTGTAGATGTGCGATCGTAATTTTCTGGTCAGATCAGATGAGGAGCTCTGAAAAATGAGTCTCAATGGAGCTTTGCAAATTGGGCAGTCGGCCTTGTTCGCTTCTTCCGCAGCGCTACAAGTTGCGGGCAATAACATGGCAAATGCTGCAACTCCAGGATTTCATCGCCGTACCATCAGTTTGGCGCCGCTTGGTTCTGGTGGTGTTGGTGTCGCTGGTCTGGGGCAAGGCGTACAAATTCTTAATGTTCGTCGTGAAGTGGATATTGCTCTCCAAGGGCGTTATCGCGATTCGTTAAGCCAAGAAATGCGAGCGGCGATGGACTTTCGTTACGCATCTGCAATTGAGACACTTCAAAACGAGCTAAGTGAAAATGATGTCTCCAGTATGCTCAGTCAGTTCTTTAATAGCTTTTCAGAATTGGCTAACAATCCAAGTGATCATGCTATGCGCGCTGTGGTCGTACAGGAAGGGGTCTCGTTAGCCGCTCGGCTTTCGAGTTTACGAAGTGACTATAACACGGTGTTAGAAGAAGTGAACCAATCACTGGGAATCTCTGTGTCAGCAGCAAATAACATACTAGATCAAATTGCTGCAATTAATCAGCAGATTAGTATGCAAGAAGGTGCCGGTAGTGATGCAACTGCTTTACGCGATCAGCGTGATACTATTATTGATGAGCTTTCTCAACTAGTTGATATATCAGTTATTGAAAAAACAAATGGAAGTGTAGACATTCTCGTTGGATCAATTCCAGTGGTCATTGGTGCTGAATCGAGAGGCTTGGACTTGCGCCAATCAATGGAAGGCGACAGCTCGCATATGTCACTAAGGGTTGGTGTTGATGGCACTATGTTAAATGTGACCGGCGGCGCTATTGGCGGCCTTCTGGCGCAGCGAGCTGAGACTATTGAGCCCGCCATTGAGCAGCTTGATCGCCTCGCTCAAGAGCTTATTAGGCAAGTCAATCTTCTTCATTCACAAGGTCAGAGTGAGACCGGGTATACATCAATCACTGCTAGTGCTGGTGTCATCGATTCCACCGTTCCACTAAATCAAGAGGGTAATGGTCTTGCGTTTGAGATTGGTTCTGGAAGCTTCTTTGTCCATGTGACAGATCAAGCAACTGGGACAACAACAGCACATGAAGTTGCAGTTAATGGCGATGCAATGAGTATGCAAGATTTGGTGGATGTCATCAATGGTCCAAATGGCGTTCCCAACGTAACAGCGAGTCTTGGGCCAGGAAACAAACTAATACTTGCCGCTGATGAAGGATGTGAAATCTCGTTTTCAGATGATTCAGCGGGTGCATTGCTCGGCCTCGGTGTTAATACTTTTTTCACTGGATCGAACGCAGCTGATATCAATGTGACAGGTCTACTTCAGGAAGATCCGAGTTACCTTGCCATTGGGGCCGGGCACATTCCCGGATCTGGTCAGACAGCGCTTGCAATTGCAGGACTTCAGGATCAAGAAGTGGATGGGTTTGGCGGCCGCAGTCTACGTGAGTTTTGGCAAGAATCAGTGACATCACTTGCGGTGAAAACAAATGGTGCGGCAGCGAAAGCGGAGTCAACGAGCTTAGTACGCTCCAGCTTATACGCTCAGACTCAGTCTGTTTCGGGGGTCTCAATCGATGAAGAATCTGTGAATCTACTCACTTTCCAACGTCAATTTCAGGCAGCCGCAAAGTTCATTGATGTGATAGACGAAACCATGGAGACCCTGTTGAGAATGGCATGAGTACAAACGGAAATTAATCTATGAATACGATTCACGGAAATTTCACTCGGGTTCCCACGCTTCTGGCGAGTCAAGTGCTTTTGGATTCACTTGGCCGTACAAGCCAAGAGCTGTTGCGTACACAAATTGAGCTCGCGACTGGCAAGGCAGTGGGGCGACCTAGCGATCGACCAATTGCTGCCAGTGGTATTGCTGCAGTTGATGACATGCTGGAGCAGGCTAATCAGTATTTGCGCAACTTGTCTCATGCGGATTCAGTCTTGAATATGGTGGATGCAAGTCTTGCTGAAGCGACAGAGGCGCTGAATCAAGCCCACTCGATTGGGCTCTCAGAGAGCGGTGTCGGAAGTGATGCCGCGACTCGGGCAAATCAGGCAATCGTCATTGATTCACTGCTTGATCAGATGACCATGCTCGCGAATCGCGATTATTTAGGTATCTCACTGTTTGGAGGTACGGCCAGTGGAACGACGCCCATGCAAGCTCTTGCTGGTGGTGGACTCCAGTATGTAGGTGTTGGGGATGGCTTATTAACGGCTTTGCCAATGATTGGTGCAACGCCTATCACCATTTCTGGTGCTGATGCCTTTGGAGCTTTGAGTACTCGAATCGAAGGCTCTACAGATTTGCAGCCACAGCTGACATTGGAGACGAGACTGTCAGATCTAGGAGGGGCGCAGGGCCAAGGCGTGGCTCTGGGAATGATCGAATTGACCATGCAGCCGAGTGGTGAGGTTTACTCTGTTGATCTTGCGGGGTGTCACACGATTGGTGATGTCATTGATCGTTTCAGCGAAATTGCAGACGTGACCATAGCAATTGATCCCATATCGAGTCTTGGATTTAACGTTACACCTCCCGTGGGTCAGAGTCTGGTCATTTCACAGGGGCCAGCGGCTGCTGATCTTGGTTTGATAGGCACATTTGATGATCCCGCAGGCACCGTTGGGCAGGGGCTAGACCCACGAATATCGGCGCAGACAGATTTGGCAAGCTTGGGTGGGCTCTCACTCCCACTTGGAAGTATTGAGATTACCAATCTGGGTCAGACGCATCAGCTGGATCTGAGTTCAGCTCAAAACGTTGGAGATCTCATTGATCTGGTCGCGGCCTTAGATATCGGTGTCCGAATGGAGATTGCTGATTCAGGGGATCGGCTCAATGTTGTTAATCAAGCCTCTGGTTCGCAGATGAGCATTGGAATGTTCGAAGGCGATCAAACAGTAGAGATGCTCGGTATCCGAAGTTTAACAAGCAGCACTTTGCTATCTGACTTCAATAATGGCATGGGTATTGGCATTGTTTCTGGGTCATTAGATGCTACGACAGGTGAGCCAGATCCTGCCGCTAATATGGACTTTCGCATCAACCTTGCTAATGGTGAGTCCTTTGAGGTGGATCTCACTGGTTGCTTGATAGTTGGTGATGTACTCAATGCAGTCAATCAGGCTGCACTGGACGCCGGTGTGCTTGTCCCTGATGAATTTGAGGCCAGCCTTGTCTCAGAGGGCAATGGATTTAGGTTTATTGATCAAACCGCTGTCATAGGTCAGATATCGATTGAGCCGCTCAACGGCTCCACAGCTATCGGTGATCTGGGCTTTAAGGTGGGTGACGGTGAGGGTGGAAGCGCAAGCTTGAGCAGTTCCGATCGCGCAACGGTTGCCGTTGAAAGCACATTTACCCATCTCATGGCACTCCGAGACGCTCTAGAGGCCAATGACGAGCGTGGCATCTCGCTTGCAACACAGAAACTAGAGACTGACCTAGATCGTCTCATCGAGGTACGGGCTGTTGTTGGTGTCCGGTCTCAGCGAGTGAGTGCAACAACCACGCGCCAGGAGGATCTAGTGATTCAGTATGCATCGATGCGGAGTGAGCTTGAAGATCTTGATTACACAGAAGCATCGATTCGTTTTGCGACCCTGCAGCAGCAGCTACAGGCAGGACTTTTGACCACGGGGCAGTTGGCCTCAATGTCACTACTTGACTTTCTTGGTCCCTGAATGGGGCCTTTACTTAGAGCCCTTCAGGGCGTTTTAGTGGAAGTAACGATTGGCTCTGCGGCCGGGTCAATCGTCAATGACAGGACGTCGGGAGATCGAGTGGACTCGATCAGAAACCCACGGAGTGGATGGCCGGCAGATGGAGTTCGCACATGCAAGTGCAAACCACGCGTTTCGGACAGGTAGAGATCAATGAAGATCGAGTTATCACATTCGCTTCAGGTCTCTTGGGATTTTCAAGTTACAAGCGTTATGCGCTGCTGAAACCAGATGATGACGGCGTCTTCTATTGGTTGCAGTCTGTGGATAGCCCAGAACTAGCATTCGTAGTCACTGACCCGTGCCTATGGATCAAAGAGTATGAGGCAACAATTCGCCATGAGCAAATGGAGGATATGGGTCTAGCGAGTCTTGATGAAGCACAGGTTTTCGTCATCGTTAATAAATACGATCAGGCATTAACAGCCAATCTACAAGGTCCTCTGGTGATCAATGCAAAATCTCAAGTCGCCATGCAGCTTGTACTTGCAGACAAGAGATGGACCACACGTCATGAGATCGTAACAGTGAGTGAGCCGTTCCAAGCAGCGACTGCCTGACGGTCACCACTAAAACGTGCGCCAATGCCAAAGAGGCGAGAGGCGTTTTTCTGAAACTGCAGGTGAGGATGCCTGTAGCTAAACACGAGAGCTTCGTTCCAGGAAGGATCCAGGAATGCTCGTACTTTCGAGACATCGAGACGAAACAATCATGATCGGCGACGACATCGAACTGACCGTCGTTGATATCCGGGGAGATAAGGTTCGACTGGGGATCAAGGCGCCTGTTCAAGTCGCCGTACATCGTAAAGAGGTGTACGACGCTATCAAACTTGAGAATGAACAAGCTGCTCAGATCTCCGAATCAACCGCAGCGGCGCTTGGCCAAACCCGACGCGCTGCTGGCGGCGATCGACTATCAGTTAAGCGGTCTATTAGAACATCTGGATAGGTCGTCGTGCGCAATGAGAAAGCGGCTAGGTTCATTGTGAATTTATGAAAGAACGCTTCGCGTTCAATAGAGAAGGCTGTCATCAAGGAGGATCGCCATGGCTCGAATCAACTCTAATATCTCCTCATTAATTGCCCAGCGAAATCTGGCGCAGTCTAATACCGATCTTGCAACAAGCCTCGAACGCTTGTCAACGGGTTTGCAGATTAATGGTGGCGCAGACAATCCTGCAGGGTTGATTATTTCAGAGCGGCTTCGGTCAGAACTTAACGGTATGAATCAGGCCGTTAATAATTCAGAACGAGCAAGTAGTGTCATAGCGACCACAGAAGGTTATCTTTCTGAGATATCTGACCTACTGAACTCTGTCAAAGGTCTTGTCACTGAGGCAGCGAACACTGGTGGCGTTAGTCTCGACGAGATTAAAGCAAATCAGATGCAAATCGATGATGCCATTGACTCAATTACACGTATCAGTAACACGGCGAGTTTTGCTGGTCTACAGCTACTCAACGGATCAATGTCTTACATGACGTCAGGAATTTCTAATTCTGATATTGATGCGGTTCAGGTGTGGAGTGCTCAGTTTGGGAACGCAGATCAGGTACCAGTGAGTGTTGAGGTTGTCACAGCTGCTGAACAGGCTTCGCTTTTTCTTTCGGGCACCACTTCTGAGGGTAATCCACCGGCGGGTATCTTGCTCTCAACAGTGACTCTTGAAATTGCGGGAAATACGGGTGTACAGTCACTGACCTTTGTGTCCGGTACGACCTATGATGACATTGCCAATGCCATTAACACACTTTCTGAATCAACTGGTGTGCAAGCTTCGCTATTCAATGTCGCCGATGCTTCAAGCGGTCTGACTTTCACATCAACTGGCTATGGAGACGACCAGTTCGTTTCAGTAAGACCAATAGGGCAGGGCGGTGAAACTTGGCAGACACATCTTGCCAAGGCAGCTGATCCACTGAATCCAACCGCTGGCGAAGCTCAAGCAACTGAACGTGATGAGGGTGTCAATGTTGGGGCGATCGTCAATGGAGCCCTTGCCGTTGGCACCGGATTGGAGCTCGCACTCAATACCACGGGTTTGACATTAGACATGGTGCTGACCGAAACCTTTGCAACAACGGTCTCTGGCACAAGTAGTGATTTCTCTCTGACTGGTGGCGGTGTTAACTTCCAGCTGGGCCCAACGATCTCAGAATCTCAACGTGTTGGGCTGGGTATTCCGTCGGTGGCCGCCAGTAGATTGGGTGGTACCGTCTTAGAGGGGGTCCGATATTGCCTAGATTCCTTGCGTACAGGTGGTGACAATTCACTTGTCGCAGGCGCCTCAGCAAACGCTTCTTCAATCTTGGAAAGTGCAATAAATGAGGTTGCGCAGCTACGCGGCCGACTTGGAGCATTCGAGCGTAATACCATCGATACAAGTATTAGGTCCTTGCAGATTGGGATCGAGAATATCACGGCATCTGAATCTAGAATCAGGGATACAGACTTCGCGAAGGAAACGGCCGCGCTGACACGAGCACAGATTCTCGCGCAGGCCGGCACATCTGTATTGGCAACAGCCAATGCACAAGCGCAAAACGTGCTTGCATTGCTTTCGTAGGAGAAAGATAAGCGAAGATCTTCGCTTATCTGACGCCCGATAACTGAAAATATGAGATGACCCTCGTCTTTGTGGCGAGGGTCATTTGATATTGCGGATAGATAGAGCCATCACAGGCTTAGGTCGCAGAGGGCGGCTTCTGTCTGAAAAGTCTATTTACTTCCCAGTGGCTCGAGCCCCTGTGAAGATTGTATGAAGGATAGAGGTGCCCAAAAACAGTCGCATGCCCTTGAGAAAATAGGGCAACGCACAATTCTGAGTATCACGGTTCCTTCGGGGGAATTTTCAGGACGTTCTATGGTCGCTGTTTGATATTCACGGCTCAAAGAAATGCCGGTATTTAGAACCGGTTGTAACAACTAACGGATTGACCGGCTATCAGGGCACGATGGCCAACTCATTGATTCAGGGAGGATCAAATGACTCGTATTAATACAAATGTCTCATCAATGCTGGCGCAGCGGGTTCTTGGCTCGCAAAACAATGCGCTCACAACGAGCTTGGAGCGGCTGAGCACAGGACTTCGGCTCAACCGTGGTGCTGATGGCCCTGCCGATCTCATAGTGAGTGAATCACTTCGGGCTGAGCAGGTTGCTATCAACGCAGCGATTAGCAACGCGCAGCGAGCGGAACAACTTGTGAATGTGGCTGAAGGTGGTCTACAAGAGATCAGCACACTTCTTCTAGAGTTGCAAACATTAGTTGGCAAGAGTGCGAATGAAGCTGGTTTCTCCGCTGAAGAGCGTGAAGCAAATCAGCTAGAAATTGATTCCATCTTGCAGACGATTGATCGTGTGGCAAATTCTACCGAGTTCAATGGTATTAAATTGCTCAACGGTAACTTTGACTATACAACTTCTGGTGTCTCGTCTGATCTTGCTGACGTTACGATCAACTCGGCTCGCATGCCTAATACTGGAAGTGCAACATTAGATGTGACCGTCGATGTGCTCACAGCAGCTGAAAATGGCACTGTCTATCTCTCAACGACTGCGAATCTGGATAACTCAGACAACGGTTCTATCACGTTTGAGATTGCAGGCAATCAGGGTGTCCAGCAATTTACCTTTGCTTCAGGTACAGCGCAGGCGGACATTATTACAGCAATCAATTCTTTCAGTGAGTCTCTTGGCGTCAACGCAAGCCAGGCAGCAGGAAATACAGATCGAATTGCTATTACATCAAGTGGTTATGGTGAACAATCATTTGTAGATGTATCAATGCTCGAAGGTGCAGCAGATGATCTCATCTTCGATGTTGAAGTCGCAGGTACTGGAAGTAGCGATGTTCGAGATTCAGGAGCAGACGCTTCTGTACTCATTAACGGTACGCAGGCAGCAGTTAACGGGCTCCACGCACGTGTTGCTAGTGATGGCTTTGATGTTGCAATCAACATTGATGGCGATTCAACACTCAATGGTGCTGCGCAATCCACAAGCTTCTCAATTACTGGTGGCGGAGCAGACTTTAACATTGCTCCAGATGTCAGCCTCTCAAGCAAGGTATCAATGGGTATTCATGCAGCAACTACCGGAAGCTTAGGTGGTTCTGAATGGGGTTACCTGTCATCCTTGAAGTCTGGCGGTTCTTCGAATGTAGCTGACGGGAATCTGTCGGGTGCTCAGTCTATTGTGAGTGATGCGATTGAACAGGTTGCTTCGATGCGAGGTCGTTTGGGTGCATTCCAGCGAAACACATTAGGTTCGACTATTAATAATCTGGGTGTCACGCTAGAGAATACCGCTGCTGCTGAGTCACAGATCCGTGACACAGATTTTGCAGCAGAAACTGCGGCACTGACACGACAGCAGATTTTGGCGCAAGCATCAACGCAGGCGTTGTTGATTGCAAATGCACAGCCGCAATCGGTATTGGCATTGCTGGGCTAATCGCAGTGCTTCATCGTTTGTAAGCGATATCAATGAGTCGCCCCGACCAGAAGGTTGGGGCGACTTTTTTATATGGTTGTAAATAGAAAGGACCCGCAGTTGAACTGCGGGTCCTTTTGAAAAGCGGCGTGTGACTGCTAGAAATTAGTAGCCTTGTCCACCAGTGACATGGTCTTTGCCACGTGCACCGTTGGTTGTATAAATAGGGCCACCCCAGCTGCACCAGTTATCATCAGCAAACATTTGGCGGAAGCCTTCATCTGCTGAGCCATCTATATGGCGTTCCTGTAGTGAGCCACCATCTGGAGTGTTGGTGTTCCACATACCAACGCCATTATTCTGGCTGCCAATTTGCAGATTCTGCTGTCTCATTTCTTCAACATTGAGCCCAATATTACTGCCGTCCCAGTTCACCTTCTCAGGTGTTGACCATGGGGAGTGATTGAATTGATGTGGCTCGCAGTTTGCATAGGTCGGTTGGGGATAGTACTCGGCGAAGGCTGGATTGGCTTCCATATGTGGGTTGCACTGGTTTTGTGAATTCTGGTACCAGCCATACTCACCAAGCAAGACCTTTTGATTGGCAAATTTAACCTGTGAACCACGTGGTGCCTTGTAGCCTGTTGGCATATCAAGTGGGCTTGTCCAGGAGCTGGTGTTGCCGTTGGAAGCACTCATGACCTGAGGGCTAAACATACCAGCAGGGCTGATGTAGTAACTGCACTGTCCTGGTGCACCACCGCCACGGATACTGGGATCGGCAGAGAACGAGCCAGGAGCTTGGCGGGCGGTTTCGGTACCTTCCCATCCAGCATAGTCCTTGGGAGCGTACCAGCTTTCAGAGTAGTACCGACCGTCAACGTAGTCGTGTAGTAACTTGGCATTCGGATGTCGGTAAAGGCCTTCATTGACAAATGCAGCATTCGTCAAGGTTGGGCCAGATCTAAACTGGAAGGGCACGTTTAGAAATGGTGGGGGCATCGTCCAGTAGTTCATACTATTGCTGGACCCACCCTGCATGACTTCACCGAGCTTAAGTCCTGGAAATCCTGACCAGATATCGCCTTGTGAAGCATTACCACCAGTATCGCCTCGGAAAGCATCATAAGCATTAGAGGCTTGAGTGATGTCATCACCAAAGGTAGACAGATTATCTGGTACTGCACTTGGCTGTTGGCCGTCGTTCTCAGTGCCAAAGGTCATCATCCCTTGGTAGATGGTATTGAGATTGGATTTTGACTGAGTGGTCAGTGCTGTATCGCGTACTTTATTGAGGGTCGGCAATAGAATTGCGATGAGAAGTGCAATGATTGCAATCACCACAAGGAGCTCAATAATTGTGAACGCTCGTCTAAAATTCGACTTCATTGACTAGTTCCTTCCTGATCTTGACTCAAGACGTCATATTTGTAAGTACAGGCTGTTCAAAAGTTTGATCTTGCGATCGCTGTGATCATCCTACACACAATTCCCTTGAAGGCGGCAAGAATAAGCACTCTCAAGCGCTGTCTATGACCGCACAACCGTGCCTCAGGGGCACCGTAGCAATCACATCCTAAACACTTTGGAATGCCTGCTTTAGGTTCAAAGAACCCTCCGCTACCATCCAGAACAAGAGACCAAAACAACGGGTTGGAAGACATGAGGCCGATAACCCGCCTAAAAAACCAGCCATAAAACCTCGACGCCCGAGGTAACTATGACATTCGGCCACTTACATAGTCCCGCATGGTTTGAGTTATGGCAAGTCGAATTCCACAGAATTGAACCCTTTTTGACTTCTTTCCTCAGATGATCAGGGTGGTCAGAAGCCCTGATAGAGGCGTTCTGGGTCCGATTTCAGCGGCATCTGTGGGCCTTTTTAGGCTCTCACTTGCTGTGGGTGGGTTTTGGCTGGCTGGCTATCGCCTTGAAGGTAGGCCTGGCCAGTAGGGGTCAATTGCCGTCCTTGCCGGGTACGAGCTAGAAAACCAACTTGAAGCAGGTAGGGTTCAACTAGGTCTTGCAAGGTGCCGGCATCATCTCCCATGGTTGCAGCCATGGCCTCTACTCCTACGGGCCCACCAGCATAGACCTCATTGAGGGTCTTCAAATAGCGACGGTCAAGTTCGTCGAGGCCAAGTTCATCAATGCGTTCAAGGGCTAATGCCTCTTCCACAACCAGCTCGCTAATGGAGCCACCAAATCGGACTTGGGCCAAATCACGAACACGCCGTAAGAGCCGGAGGGTGACGCGAGGGGTACCGCGGCTACGCCTGGCAATCGCCTGGCGCGCATTTTTTGTCATCGAGGGTAGGCCGAGGCGATCGGCCGCTCGATGGAGGATCTCGACTAGTTCTTTCTCATCATAAAAGCGAAGGTGGTTGACTAAGCCAAAGCGGCTTCGCAAGGCCGCCGTGAGCAATCCAGCTCGGGTTGTGGCACCAATGAGGGTAAATGGTTTGAGTTGGTAGGTCACCATTCGGGCGTGCATACCAGCATCAAGTGTGAAATCGATCTTGTAGTCCTCCATCGCAGGGTAGAGGTACTCTTCAACGGCTGCAGGCAGTCGGTGGATTTCATCAATAAAGAGCACGTCGCCAGCCTGCATCTTAGTTAGTGTGCCAACGAGATCACTCGCCTTGGTCAGTGCTGGACCAGAGGCTTGGTGTAGCTGTGTACCCATTTCCACAGCCACCACATGAGCAAGGGTCGTTTTCCCCAGTCCTGGCGGTCCATGTAATAGGAGATGCTCCATCGGATCACTTCGTTGTTGAGCGGCTTGCAATGCGATTCGCAAGGTCTCTAGCATCTCGGATTGGCCGATATATTGGGCCAGTTCCTGTGGGCGAACGCTACTTTGATTGGCGGTTGGTTCAACACCTGTGGGGTGCTCTTCGACCGTCACCTCTTTATTGGTAGCTTTGCCGCAGACAACGCGCTGTCGTGCCATGACGGGACCTTCCCTGGTCGTATTGATCTGCGATAACCATGCAGATCGATGTGGCCTGAATATTGGCCTGGTTTGTAGCTGAATCACACTATAGCGGCCAATCCCTAACAGATATCGACCAACTGCGTGGTTCGCCTCCACAGAGTGACTTTGGAATCGCTTTCGTACTCAGTGGTCATGCATGATTTTCAATCGATTTTGTCGGCATGGTGCTCAGCAAGCGAAGCTCGAAGTGACTTTTTGCTCCAGGTCAGTTTCATGCAATGAGACCCGTCGAGTAGATCACTGATGGTTTGGCCGAGAAAGACCTGCCGCCAGCCCTTAGGAAGCGCAGAGGCTGCACCTTCACCTCGACGGTGGGCCAGCATCGCTTGGCCGGTTGTGGCTCTGGTGATCACCAGCGATGGGGCGACACCGCTACCGAGACACCAAGCTTGAATCAATGCCCACAAGTGATCGGTTGTGGCCCGCTGTTCAAAAGTGAGATCCGGTTCTTGAGAGCTAGGCCATGAGGACTTTGGCTCAGCGAGTGCAGTTTGCGTAGCATCGATCAGCTGTTGTCCATAGGCCTCAGCAAGCGGGCGTGGCAGCCCCTGGACCTGCTTAAGTTCTGGGATGCTATTTCGGGGTGTACGGGACAATGCGAGTAGCACCTCATCCTTAAGCAGTGTTCGTGGTGGAAGATCATGCTCACGAGCAGCTGCATCGCGTACCGCAACCAAGGCACGAAGCACCGTCAAACTGCGCGGCCCCATCGAACGACTCTTGCGAATTCGCTGATAAGCAGTTTTAGGATTGAACTGATAGTTACCCATCTCTTCCAAACGCATCATTTCTTGACGCGCCCAGTCCATATGGCCCGCTTCGTCGAGCTTCTTACAAAGCTTCTGGCGCAACAGAAGTAGAAAGCGGACATCATTGGCGGCGTATTCAATATGGACATCTGACAGTGGGCGTTCATCCCAGTGTGTAAAGGTCAGAGACTTAGGTAGTTTGTACTTACAGAAACGCTCGACCAACCGTGCCAAAGAGACGGGGTATCCCTGGCCTACAAACGCCGCTGCAATCTGGACATCGAAGATATTGGAAGGTGCCTTCCCCCCCAATCGAACGACTGGTTCAAGATCCTGCTGGCCGGCATGGACGACGACATCAATATCAGGATCGGCAAGTACTTCCCAGACTCCGCTGAGATCCAGATCAGCCATGGCATCAACAACCGCTATTTGTTCGGTCGTGACCAATTGAATGAGGCAGAGCTTGGGAAAATAGCTGAGTTCACCTACGAATTCAGTGTCGTACGCCACGCACTTACACTCGTGTATATGTTTGAGGAAGGCGTCTAGTTTGTTTTGTGTCTCAATAAATACGGGTGGGTCGGTGACAATGAGATCGTTCTCTGGCAGTTTGGCCGGCTTCACCAGTGCATTTGCTTCGCTCGAAGATAATGCATGTTGACGTGTACGCTTTCGACTCCTGTGTGTATGCGCCAGAACATTCTTTTTCTTTGGGGTGGGACTCATGGGCTGGTCTCCTCTAGAGTCTTTGGCTCCACTTGCCGCAATGTCACCTCTGGATAAGAGCCAGAGTTTCCATTGAGTAAGGGTGCGCTTTGCCCATCCAGCGTAGCGTTTAAAAATGAGCGTATGTACTGACTGAGTATGAACTGAAGGCGAGTGCCATCGATTGGGTTCGCGGATGGCCATCGCAGCACATCTGAGTTGAAAGCGAGATCGGTGAAGTCGCCAGAGCTCGTGTTTACGATGATGGCTTCGTAAGCTACTGGTGCAAGTTCCGCCATCGTTTGTCGGTTTTGCTGTGGTAGAAGTAAGAGGTTCTGCTGTTCTGTAGTGAGGTTCGGCGCCGACCTTTGCGGACTGTTCGCAAAGAAGAAGGGCACACGCGTTCCTTCTGTTAACGGTCGCCCGCGAGCATCAGCTGAGAATGCAATGCCGGCATTGATGCGACTGTCGTCAAGGGCAGCTTGCGCAGCGGCTCCACCGCCAAGTCCATGGCCAAGTACCGCAATTCGATTGGGATCAATCTTTGATGAAATGGCTTCAGGAAAGGCCTCGCTCCCAAGCACCATGTCGAGCACAGTACTGATGTCCTGCGCTCTTACTTGCATATGCTCAAGCTGTTTTTGTTCAATTTCTTCGGGAGGCAGGGGGCCGCGTTGATCATCTGGTAGCCGGGCCTTCATGGTAATGAGCCTTCCATCTGGCATGATCACGGCGCCAACGGAATAGGGGTGATCAATTCCAATCACAATCATGCCATGGCTGGCCAGTTCGGTGCAAAGGCCTGTATACATCCACCTCGCAAAGCCGCGTTCGCCAGTCAGAACGATCAGCGGCATTTTGGTCTCGACAGGAAATGGCTCAGGGGCATTCATAGCGGGTGACTTCACTAAGCCCCAGTAATTGAAAATCCAAGATGGAAGCTGATTTTGTTTCGCAAATGGAGGCGTTAGTTTTGAGACGTCGGATATGTACGCCGCAGGTTGGTTGTCACTCGATCGTTGCGCTGGATACCACACCTGCAACATGAGCTCACGCTTGTCATCTCGTTGGTCGGGTGTATAAGTCTCAGGCCTATTTTGATCAATGATATAGAACGTTTCTGTGCCAACGGCATAACGCCCAGTTGGTGGAGCAATTTGCCAGATGTTAAAAGTGGTGGTTGTCACGTAAGCCATGAAGATGCCCAAGGCGAGCAGCCCACCAACGAATAATTCTACACCTCGATAGCGATCTTGGTTCTGTTTGGTTTGGGTTATAAAGAGAATGATGATCGCACAGCCTTCAACCACATAGGCGGGTATCAGCTGCCAGCGATATCCTTCAAGGCCCAGTTGCGCCAGCGTCACGAATGCAGCGGCTATACATACGAACCAAACCCAAGTTCCACCGTAGGCGTGCCGATATTGACGCGGCGCGAGTACAACTACAGTGAGTACTGCAGCGGCGAGCAGGACGATGACCTCAAGTGGTCGCATAGTTAGCTCATTGAACACGGGCCGTGGGGGTTTCCACACCCACACCCGGTTGCCATAGAGGGGGCGCGCTGGCCTTTTGATGACTGACCCACAAGTACCTCACTCAGTATGCGTTGATAGGTTCGCCCTTTGCCATCTGGATCTTCGACCAGATCATCAGCCTCTGTAAAGCGACGAAGCAGCGTCAGTCTTGAGCCATCTTCAACGGCCTGATACTCATACTGTGGCACAAACAATCCTTCCATAGAGAATGCAGTTTATTTAGACCTGCTCGAGCGCTCGCTCAAGGTCCTGTTGTAGGTCAGCAACGTCTTCGATCCCAATAGAAATTCTTACCAGCGAGTCACTGATGCCGAGCTCGGCTCGCGTCTCTTGGGGTAAAGATGCATGAGTCATGATAGCTGGGTGTTCAATCAGTGACTCAACACCGCCAAGTGATTCTGCTAACTGGAAGATTGACACAGTCTCCAAGAAACGTCGTGAAGCAGCCAGATCACCTTTTAGAATAATAGTAATCATCCCACCTCCAGCAGCAGCGCCATCGATCTGCATTTGTCGGCATGCGATGTCGTATTGAGGATGACTCTCTAGCCCAGGATAGATCACACGTTCTACCTTGGGGTGTGTCTCTAGCCACTTTGCAATGAGTTGCGCTGAGGCACAGTGCCGCCGAATTCGAATGGCGAGTGTCTTAATGCCTCTTAGAAGTAGATAACTATCAAACGGGCTCAGTACAGAGCCAACGGCGTTTTGTAGATAGCGAATGCGCTCTGCAATAGCTGCTTGCTTGGTGACAGCTATTCCTGCCAGCACATCACTGTGCCCGCCCAGGTATTTGGTGCCGGAATGAAGAACCACATCAAAGCCAAGTGTTAATGGCCGTTGCAGCATCGGGCTGGCAAATGTGCTATCACAAACGGTCAAGATGCCGCGGTCTTTTGCGATGGATGCAACGTGTTCTAGATCCACGATCGAGAGGGTTGGGTTGGTTGGCGTCTCTACCCAGATCATGCTTGTTTTTTCGTTGATTGCACTGGCAAGCGTATCGGGTTTGGTGAGGTCGACATAAGTCACGGAAATACCCTGAGTACGCTCACGGACATGTGTGAGCAGACGGTAAGAGCCGCCATAAAGATCATTCATGGCCACAACGTGGGCGCCTGCATCGTTTAGTTCAAGCAAGGTGCCCATGGCAGCCAGTCCACTTGCAAAAGCAAAGCCACCAAAAGAAACATCTTCCTGTTCAGTCAGTGAAGATCCTTCGAGTCTGGCGATACATCGTTCTAGCGCATAACGAGTTGGATTGTGACTCCGCGTGTATTCATAACCACGGTGTTCACCAGGTGAGTTTTGTGCGTATGTAGTCGCGAGTGAGACGGGAGGCATCACGGCGCCAGTGATTGGATCCGCTTGCTGGCCAGCGTGAATAACTTGAGAGTCAGGATGTAGATTGTGTTGTGCCATTGTTCGTCTTGGTGATGCTCGCCGATAACCCTAAGGCATCTTGGCGCGAAGGTAGTTGATGAGGTCAATGCGAGTAATCAGTCCATAGTATTGCGAATCGTCACGCACGATTGCGACTCGGTCGGCGCGGAAGATAGGCATGAGATCGTTGATCGAGGCATCGGGTGAAACGGTTTGCAAACGGCTTGTCATGAAGTCACTCACGGGACGTTTGTTCATGTCTGGCGAGTTCATGAGCGCCATGAGTACATCAGATTCATCCAGGATGCCGATGACTTTGTTGTCTTGGTCTAAAACTGACATCTGACTGATGTCATAAAGCCTCATCATCTTAATGGCCTGTGTCAGTGGCATATGATCTCGTAGAGTGTGATCTTCGCCGTGTAAGTGACGGCGAGCAATGAGATCGCGCAGATTGCCATGCTGTGTTCGTTCAATAAAACCTTGGTCGACCATCCAGAGATCATTGAACATTTTGTCAAGGTATTTGGCACCGTTGTCACAGATCAATGTGACAACCCGCTTAGGCTCGGTCTGCTCGCGACAATATTGCAATGCAGCGGCAAGTAATGTGCCAACAGAAGAGCCAGCAAGAATGCCCTCTTTATGCAGCAGATCCCTCGCAGTAAAGAAAGCTTCCTTGTCGGTGATTGAGTATGCCTTATCAACAAGACTCAAGTCGAGAATATCAGGAACAAAGTCCTCTCCAATACCCTCAACAAGCCAGCTGCCGGGCGAAATCTCTTTGCCATCGTTGACAAGTGGAGCCAGTATTGATCCCTCCGGGTCAGCAAGAATGACCTCTAGTTCCGGATTGCATTCTTTGAGAAATCGACCGGCACCGGAAACGGTACCACCTGAACCGACACCAGCGACAAAGGCATCGACTTGGTGATCGAGCTGGTTCCAGATCTCAGGCCCTGTTGTCTCATAGTGGGCTTCAATGTTGGCTGGATTGGCGAACTGGTTGATATAAAAACTATTGGGTGTTTCACGAGCAATACGAGCTGCTACATCTTGGTAGTAGTCAGGGTGACCCTTTTCTACGTCTGATCTTGCAATGACGACTTGAGCGCCCATTGCTCGCAAATGTGAAATCTTGCCCGCACTCATCTTGTCAGGAACGACCACAGTCACCTGATAGCCCTTTTGCTGGGCAACCAAGGCCAGTGCAATGCCGGTATTGCCGGCAGTTGCTTCAATGAGATGTCCACCTATCTCCAGATGTCCTGCTGCTTCGGCGGCATCAATCATGGACACAGCAATTCGATCCTTAATCGAATTACCTGGGTTCAAAGACTCCATCTTGAAAAACAACTGGCAAGGGCCGGTGTCGAGCTTTTGGCATTCGACTATTGGTGTATTGCCAATCATCTCGAGGACGTTGTTATAGACATGAGCGAGCGGAGGCGAAGTTGTGACGTGTGGCTTATTCATAGGGTTAGAGCCGCCCATTGTAGCGGTCTGGCGCGGAGTTATGTTTTGGGCTTTCTGGCACGCCCCAGTCAAAAAGCAGCCCAAAGGTCAAGAGGCCGATTTTGTTAAAAAAGAGCAGGACGTGCCAGGAATTGGTCACGCCCTGCGAGTGGGGGGGTAAGTTGAGAACCCGCTTCAGTATTCACTGGGGGTGTGGGTCCTATACGTAGGTTGAGGGCAGCGAGTTCGATCTTGAAAGCCTGTTAGGTGCTGTTATTGCAGTTGCATTGGGCAAATCTTGGTTAAGAGCCTCTAAACACTTATAAAAATAGAAGAAAAAAAACGAGGTGCTGGCCTGGCCAGCACCTCGTCTCTAAGGAGCAGTTTACGATCGTGTTTAGAAATCCATGTCATCCATGCCAGGTGCTGGAGCCTTAGACTTCTTCTCTTTGATTTCTGTAATAGCACAGTCAGTCGTGAGCAGAAGCCCAGAAATACTCGATGCATTTTGTAGTGCAACGCGTTCGACCTTGGTAGGCACAATGACGCCGGCCTTGATGAGGTTCTCATACTTCTGAGTCATGCCGTTGTAACCCATATCAGCTTCATCAGCGTCTTCCACTCTTTGTGCGACGAGAGAACCCTCAAGGCCACAGTTTTCAGCGATCTGCCGAATTGGTGCAGAGACGGCTCGATGGACAATGTCCACGCCAAGCTTCTCATCACCTCGGACTTTTTGACGTATGGCGTCGAGTGCGGAACGAGCACGAATGACAGCGACGCCGCCGCCTGGCAGAATGCCTTCTTCAACAGCTGCACGACAGGCATGCAACGCGTCTTCAACACGGGCCTTCTTTTCTTTCATCTCTACTTCAGTGGCAGCACCAACATTGATTTGAGCCACGCCACCAGCCAACTTGGCCAGACGTTCCTGAAGTTTTTCAGTGTCATAATCGGAAGTTGATGCATCGATTTGTGCCTTGAGTTGCTCGATGCGACCTTTGATATCACCAGTTTTGCCAGCACCCTCAACAATCGTTGTGGTGTCCTTGTCGATGGTGATTTTCTTAGCTCGACCAAGACTTTTGAGTGTCATGCTCTCAAGGTCTACACCAAGTTCCTCCATGACAGGTTCTGCCCCGGTGAGGATAGCAATGTCTTGAAGTTGCTCTTTGCGGCGATCGCCAAAGCCTGGTGCTTTGACCGCAACAACCTTGAGCACACCTCGAAGGCGATTGACTACAAGTGTTGCGAGCGCTTCACCGTCAATATCCTCTGCGATGATGAGGAGACTCTTTCCACTTTCGGCAACCTTGCCAAGCAATGGCAACAGATCCTTTGCGGAAGAGAGCTTCTTTTCATGAACAAGTACATAACAGTCGTCAAGGTCGGCTTCCATTGCCGCAGCATCCGTGACGAAATGTGGACTGAGATAGCCCTTATCGAACTGCATGCCTTCAACCAGCTCAACAAATGTATCGAGGCTTTTTCCTTCTTCCACGGTGATGACACCGTCCTTGCCTACCTTGTCCATCGCTTCGGCAATGATCTGCCCGATCTGAGCATCTTGGTTGGCGGCACAGGTGCCGACTTGGGCGATCTCTGTAGATGACTTCACCTTACGCGACATCTTTTCGAGTTTTTCGGTAATGGCCCGACAGGCCTCATCGATACCACGCTTAATTTGATTGGCGTTGGCACCAGCGGTGATGTTCTTGAGACCTTCAGCAAATATTGCTTCAGCGTAGATGGTAGCGGTGGTCGTTCCATCACCCGCGTCCTTTGAGGACTTTGAGGCAACTTCCTTAACCATCTGAGCACCCATATTTTCATATGGATCGCTGAGTTCAATTTCTTTTGCAACAGTCACACCGTCTTTGGTGACCGTAGGAGCGCCAAAGGACTTTTCAAGCACAACTACGCGACCTGATGGCCCGAGTGTGACCTTTACGGCCTTGGCAAGTTTTTGAATGCCACGGAGCATCTGCTCGCGTGCGTCAATGTCATAAGCAATCTGTTTGGCAGCCATGATGTAATCGATCCTTCCATTCCCCCAGGGGAACAAGCGCGTCTGGGTTTGATGACTCGCTTAGTCAATGATTCCAAGAATGTCGTCTTCGGTCATAATGAGTAGCTCTTTGCCATCAATCTTGACCTCTGTTCCTGCGTAGGAATTAAAGATAACGGTGTCACCCTTCTTAACGGTGAAGGGGATATATGAACCAGTTTCATGATTCAAGTGTCCGTCACCAATGGCAACAATTTTGCCCTCTTTTGGTTTGTCTTTTGCGGACTCCGGTAGAAAAATGCCAGAGTCTGTCTGAGTCTGTGCTTCCGATCGCTGGATCAGAACTTTATCGCCGAGTGGTCGAACCTTCATTGCCTCGTACTCCTCTTTCCTCTTTTTATCCTTGATGCGCATTGTTCGTTTCAATACGTCGAATGTGTGATATCAAACGTCCATACAATGCCCACTCTGTGTGGGCCAACTGTCTTCATAGTGTCGAGAAAGAACACGCCGCATGACCTCTAGCATGGTCTCTAGCTGAACTGGTCGGTCGAGCACGGCAAACGCGCCATCACGCAGTGATTGCGAGAGCTCACGAGCGCTCTTGCGACGGGTTGGCTGACAAGGCCGGACCACAACGGTGGGCGGCGATGGCTCTAGGCGGCGTAGCAACTGCAGGATCCGAGCTGCGCCTGCGGGGGCCACCGAGCCCGCAGCCTCTTCACCAGACCTGAGTGGTGTGGTGAGGTCGACCACAGCAATATGTACAGGAACATTCTGGATGACTTCTGCAGCTTCTTCACCATTACCCACATCGATGCACTCGATTCCCATTGGGCTGAGTAGGTGCGGTAAGCGATGCAAGGGGGTCTCATCACGCCAGTCGTTATGGGTTAACAACAACGTCAACCGGCCTGAGCCAGCTCTTTGAATTGGCGTATTGTTCTCTGTCTGCATCATCATGGCGCACAACACCTTGCTCTACTGTGTTGCAACTCCCATGCCTGATCACGAAACGAGTGAATTCACTCAAGATATTGATCTGTAAGGGCTTAGAGGTGATCGTAGAGAGGGCCTTCTGGCTGGGTCCCTGTCAGGGGCGATTCCCAGCCCCAATGGCCTGCCATTGTGGCACTCTATTTAAGGATGGGGGGACCTGCACCGAGGGTGCTCAGAATTGAGCACTTCGAGGTGTTCGAGGATAAGGAATGACATCTCGGACATTGGCCATTCCAGTGATATACGCAATCGTACGCTCCAAGCCAAGGCCAAACCCTGAATGAGGGACGGTCCCGTAGCGACGAAGATCGCGGTACCACCAGTAGGCTTCACGGGGTACACCAGATTCATCAATCCTGGCATCAAGGACATCAAGGCGCTCTTCACGTTGTGAACCACCGATGATTTCTCCAATGCCTGGAGCAAGCACGTCCATAGCGGCCACTGTTTTGCCGTCGTCATTCAATCGCATGTAGAACGCCTTAATTTCTTTCGGGTAGTTCATGACTACGACAGGGCAGCCAAGCTCGCTGACCAACCATCGCTCGTGCTCTGATTGAAGATCTGTTCCCCAAGTCACGGGATACTCAAACTTGGTGCCACCGGAGATGGCTTTTTCAAGCCGAGCAACAGCCTCTGAATATTCAATCCGTGCAAAGCTCACATCAAGGAAACGTTCCAAGCGATCAATACAGTCTTTGTCAATGCGCTGCTGGAAGAAAGCCATATCCTCTGGACACTTTTCCAAGACCTCACGAAAAATGGATTTAAGGAATGCTTCCGCGAGGTTGGCGTTGTCGTTAAGGTCGGCGAAAGCGAGTTCCGGCTCGACCATCCAGAACTCTGCAAGATGGCGAGAAGTGTTTGATTTTTCTGCACGAAATGTTGGGCCGAACGTATAGACGCGGCTCAACGCTAGGCAATATGCCTCAACATTAAGCTGTCCAGATACTGTTAAAAAGCTTTCTTTTCCGAAGAAATCTTGCGTGTAATCAACTTCTCCAGATTCATCGCGAGGCAGGTTCTGCATATCTAAAGTTGATACGCGGAAGAGCTCTCCAGCGCCCTCGCAGTCACTTGCAGTAATGATTGGGGTATGAACCCACATGAAACCTTCATTTGACAGAAAGTTGTGTATTGCTTGAGAAACACAGTGGCGGACTCGAGCCACTGCGCCGAATGTATTGGTGCGAGGGCGTAAGTGTGCAAAGTCACGTAAGTATTCAAAGGTGTGTCGCTTTGCTGACGCGGGGTACGTATCTGGATCGTCAACCCATCCAATCACTTCAATATTTGATGCTTGCATCTCAACATTTTGTCCCTTCCCTGTAGATTGCACGAGATGGCCGGTGACAATGATTGAGCAACCCGTCGTTAAACTCTTTACTTGCTCTTCGTAGTTCTCCAACTCTGACGGTGCGACGACTTGAATCAGATCCATACAAGAGCCATCGGTGAGATGAATGAAAGAAAAGCCAGCCTTGGAATCGCGGCGGGTACGAACCCAGCCCTTCAAGACAACCTTTTGCGTGACATCATCGGTTGGAATCGCGGGGTTATTGAGCACATCGACAACACGAAGGTCTTGAGTATGGGATGGGGCAGGGGGCATTGGAAGTCTTCTTTATAGGGCGATTGTTGATGTTCTAAATGAGGGGCCAATGGCAGCCGCCAGTCAAACGAGGTGCTCGCGGCTGAGCAGATTAGGTCCAATTGGAAGACGTGACCATTCTAAACGTCCTGAGCTGAGGTCCAGACAAGCATTTTTGGGGGTTGAGACCCAAAAAAGACCTGCTGCGATTTTGTGCTCTAGAAGCCAAAAAACAACAGTTTAAGCGGTGATCTGGTGGGAACCAAGCGGACATTCGTTACGAAAGGTATTAGCGGAGGGGATCCAGCTGGATTGGAGTGGACTATCGTCGTCTAAGGCTCCATACTGGTGAGAATCCGGCCTTACCTTGGAGACGGGATCTTGCGAAGGTAAAGCCCCGATAGTGGGTTGTTAGGAGTAGATCGGCTCAAATTCAGTGCCGTATCGGTAACGGCTAATCTGGTTCGTTGCCTACTGAGGAGAAAGTTTCGATGTTAAGAATGGTGTGTTTATCGGCCCTCATGACGGGTTTAGTCGTGGCGGGATCAGTTGCTGATTCAGGTATCGATCAGCATCGGACCTCAGTCGGACAGTTGGCCGCCAATTCGGTTGCCACAAACAGGAACGAAAAGAGTTCCGATAATCAAAAGATCGGTGATCAAGCCGATCAGCAACAACGGGGAAATACCAATTATCAGCTCGATCTTGGTGGTCAGTCATTTGATCCCCTGATGATGGCCCCGCGCCCTCCCGTTGGATGGGAAATGCCTCAACATAAGGGTGGCGACCTGCGTCTTGTGCAGTTCCATGGCCCGATTCAACAGGCTTGGCTTGATGGTCTTCAAGACGCCGGTCTCGAGGTTGTGCAGTACATTCATCCGTACACCTACATTGTTTGGGGTAAAGCTGGACAATTAGAAGCAGCAAAAGCAAACGAAACCGTTCGATGGGCTGGTCAATTTACCCCCGACTTTAGATGCCTCAAGCGAGACCTTCCTGAAGATCTCGTTGATGTTTCAATCATCTTTTATCGTGGTGCAGATACCAAGCAAGCAGTCCGCGATCTACATGCACTTGGGCTGGTCAAAGCGGGACGCGTTGTACTCAACGACCGATTTGAAATAGCCAGCTACAAAATGCCTGGAACGCTCTTTCAACAAGCCGCGCGTGTGCCCGGTGTATACAGCCTGCAAGTGAAACCTAAAGATGGTGGGCTGCGAGGCGAGATCAATAACCAAATTGCTGCTGGCAACGTTGATGGCTCGAATTTTGCGTTTCCAGGCTATCTGGATTGGCTAGACACCATTGGCTTTGACGGTGAAGGCGTCATTATGGCCAATGTTGATAGTGGTGTGGATCAGAATCATCCAGACCTTGCCGGACGTTTCTTGTCATGTGTCGGTGATACTTGCGGCGGAAGTGCCTGTGGTGATCATGGCACACATACCGCTGGAGCGATGGGTGGTACTGGTGCCTCTGGAACCAATGCTGGTGGTTTCTTGCGATCCTTAGGTATGGCTCCTGGCGCAGACATGATCGAGCAGGTCTATAGCCCAACCTTCACGCAAACTGGTGGCATGTTCAAGCTGATCAAAGAATCAAATGACAATGATGCAGTTCTTTCGAGTAACAGCTGGGGACCTTCGGGCTCTCCACAGGGTTACGACAGTGACACGATGCAGGTGGACCAAGGCGCCTTGGATGCCGATCCGAATGCGTCAGGCAATCAGGCTTTTCTCTATGTGCTTGCATTTATGAACGGTAATGGAGGAACCAGCTCACAAGGTTCACCCGACGAAGCAAAGAATATCTTCACGATCGGTTCAACAAAGGTATTGCAAGGCGGATCACAAACGCCAAACATCAACGACCTTTCTAGTAACACAGCTCACGGACCAGCACTCGATGGCCGCCAGCTTCCACACATGGTCACTGGTGGTTGTTCAACAGATGGCCCAACATGTAGTGGTGGTTACTCCAACGGTTATTGTGGAACAAGCATGGCGTGCCCCAACGCTGCAGGTGCCTGTGCACTCTTCTTTCAGTATTACCGAAGTCTAGGGCTTGATAATGCCGTGCCATCACCAGCAATGGTGAAAGCCGCGATTTGCGCTGTCGCACATGACCTTGACGGGAATGATGATGCTGATGGTAATACGCTAGATCACCGACCAGACAATAAGCAAGGTTATGGCCGGCTTAATGTGCCAGCGGCACTTCTTCAGCCCGCTGATTCTGTTCGCTACTACGATGAGCCCGTGGTCTTTGATAACTCAGGTGAGTCCTGGGAAGTCACTGTGACACCGCTGGATCCAAACCAGCCGATGCGCATTATGCTTGCCTGGTCTGACGCGGTTGGGCACGGTTTAGGTGGTTCAACGCCAGCCTGGAACAATGATCTGGACCTCGTTGTTGTTGCTGGTTCTTCAACTTACCGCGGCAACCAGATTGGCGGTAGCGGTTGGTCCACACCAAGTAGTTCAAGTGACAGTATCAATAATATGGAAGGTGTTTACTTAGGACCAAATGCACCTGCGTCAGCGACGATCCGCGTCGATGCAACAAATATCAACTCCGATGCAATCCTCAATTCAGGTGATACAACCGATCAGAGCTTTGCATTGGCATGTTACAACTGTGCTGCTGAACCCGGCTTCTCCATTGCAGTCGCACCAAGCTCATCAAGTATCTGTGGTGCGGACACGAGCGAAGTTGTCTTGAGTGTTGAGGTTGGTTCAGTGCTTGGGTTCTCTGATCCCGTGGCACTGGCAGTAACCGGTGTTCCATCTGGCGCATCTGCCTCGTTCTCAGACAACCCAGCAACGCCTGGATCAACTTTGAGTCTTACGATTTCTGGACTCAATAGCGTTGCCTCAGGTAGCTACAGCCTCAGCGTCGATGGTGTGAGTAATGCCATCGTGAAATCGGCAAGTGCTTCATTACAAGTGGAAGCCAGTATACCTAGCGCCGTTGCCTTGCTCTCGCCTTCTGATGGGGAGAGTAGCGTGTCTGTGGCTCCAAGTTTGACGTGGAGTGCAGAGGCGAGCGCATCCAACTATGACGTGCAGGTATCAGGAAACAGTAGCTTCTCTACACTCCTATTCTCAGCGACTGTGGAGGAGACTGAGGCCACTGTATTGCCAGCGTTAGAATCGAGTACACGTTATTTCTGGCGCGTCCGCGGTTCCAATGCATGTGGTACGGGCAGCTGGTCTACAGTCAATGATTTCCACACAGCAGAATTACCTGCAGTCCTCGTCGTCGATGATGATGACAACGACCCAGATGTTCAGAGCTATTACACCAATGCCCTTGATGCAATGGGAGCAAGCTATGACAAGTGGGATACCGGAAACACAGACAATGAACCCTCTGCATCAGAGTTAGCAGGGTACGACCTAGTCATCTGGTTTACGGGTGCTGAGTTCGGTGGCTTTGCCGGACCTGACGCTGCGTCAGAGTCTGAGTTGATGTCCTATCTTGATTCAGGCGGCTGTTTGTTCATTAGTTCTCAGGACTACATGTGGGATCGTGGTGGTGATACATCGAATCCTTCTCCAACCACGCTCATGTCTGATTACTTAGGCGTTTCTACTGCAACCAATGATGTCAGCCAAAGCAGCGTGACCGGAGCAAACCTGTTCGATGACGCCGGCACGATGACACTGGATTTCCCCTTCAGCAATTGGAGTGATGTGGTAGATCCAAGCGGTTCTGCAGCACTCGGTTTTTCGGGTAGTGCAGGCAATGCAGCAACGTATATATCCAATGAGACGTTCACTGGTGCATATCTCGGATTCCCATTAGAAGCACTCGATGATGTTCAAGATCGCATCAATGTCTTACAGGTCATGTTTGACCTCTGTGAGAATGGCGCTGAGCCTTGCCCTGCAGACTTTGATTTAGATGGTCAGGTCAACATTGGCGATTTCTCACTGTTCCTTGTTGCCTTTGGCGGCAGCGATCCAATGTTCGATCTGGATGGTGATGGTCAGGTGGGCCTTGGCGATTTCTCTGAGTTCCTCGTGAGTTTTGGAATAGCCTGCCCTTAGTCGTTGCTGCGACAGTTCGGTACTGGTTGATCTCATTCTTTGATGAAATAGCACGGTGGCATAAGCCGCCGTGCTTTATTTTTGGAGCGTTGATGCTGTTTCAAAAAATAAGGAAGGCCCGCATGAATACGAGCCTTCCCCCACCAACAAATGCTGTGGTTACAGTGCTTAGGTAATCTTTCTTACTAAGCTGCGGCTGACTGATTGCAGTTCTTACCAACCGTACGTTGATCTGTCGTGGCTCGTCGTTCCGGCTCTGCAGCGAGGCGAACGAGAAGACTGACAGGATCCTTTGCCCAAAGGTCGGCGCCAATTTCTGCAGCCAGACCTTCAGCACGGTTGAAGACGCCACCACCGACCACGATCTGCAAGTTTGGACAGGTTGCAATCTCGCGTACCGTATCGATGACCTCGCGAATGCCTGGAGCATCCTGCGCGGAAGAGCCAAACATCATCAGAATGTCTGGGCGATGTGATCCAACTTCAGCAATGATCTCGTCACGAGCGATTCCACCACCGCCGTAATAGACCTCGTAGCCATCTGCTTCTGCTAAATCTGCCATCATCTGTCCAGCCAATTCTTCAGCCTCACTTGGGCCAGAGAACATGAGCATTTTGCGGCCGCGTCTCTCTTTGATTTCATAACTTAGTTGTGCTCGGTCAACTAAGCCACGCATGAGACGTGTTGAGTAGTGATATGCCAGTTTGGTGAGTTGATCTGCTCTGTACATTGTCTGGATCATCTCAAGCAGTGGCCAGTAGGTCTCTTTTGTGAGATCTTCGGCTACATACGACTCGCATTGCTCCTCTTCAAAGAGACTTCTCACGCCACCTCGATCACCTGCGATCAGCAAAGGAAAGAGTCTTTCTATCATCATTTCATGATTCACTTTGATGCTCCTCATCATCTTGCCTTCAGTTCCGACCGAAGGTTACACCTGGTCTTGAGACCCGCTTCATCGAGCAAGGCTGGGGTGATGCTGAAGAAACAGCGAAGGCCATAAAAAACATGGCTATCGGACCTTAATGAGGTCCTGAATGGAGATGAATGAGCAAAAAGTGCGCGAGGCTGCTCAAAGAACAGCCTCGCGGGAAAGCACTTTCGGAATATCGGTCCTGCTCGGTCTTACCGATCTGTTGAGCTCAGGGAGCTTTTTTTGCTGGGCTGCTTACCAGTTGGCTTGATTTCAATGATCTGACTTCGTCTGGAGCAGTCATTTCCATAGTTGATCAGAAACAGACTGAAATCTCCCAGATCGACCAAGCCACTACCATCCATATCGATGCTTTCATTGGCTGTGCCGAAGGCGACAAGGAAAAGCGAGAAGTCACTGAGGCCGACGATGAGGTCTTCATCAAAGTCACCTGGACACGCTGTTGGGCAGCTTGTTGTCCCGTCATTGACTTCACCCGTACTTGGATCGATCGTCCACCAAATATTGCCGAGGCCCTGGCCAGCAGCAGTTGCTGCTGAGTTATCGTTGCGGAATTGATAGATGGGGCGCGGTCCAATGCATGTTTCCACGATGACGTGGCCACTGGCATTGACATAGTGGGTGACTTCTACGCCTGCGCCAATATTGCCTAGCTCATCAGCAGTCACGAGCGGCCAAGCAGTGCCGTTGTAGCCAGGGTTTTCGTCATTGTCATTGCCCCACACATAAACAGTGCGTTGGTCGCTGGTGGCATCACCACCTTGCACGGCACCGGAGGTCGCACCAGCGATTTGAAGAACATCCGAGCCGTTGATAGTCGCCAGATGACTGGTTGCGATATCAGGTGTCTGAATCAAAATTAAGCCTTCCATACCAAAGCCACAATGTGGTTCGCAGAAGTAAGGAATATCGCTGGCCGCATCATTTGGAACAAGCCATGTGAATTCAGAATTGGAAGCGGAAATTACTTCGTCAAAATAAAGGCCATCAGAGATGCAGTTCGTTCCAGAGGTAATGATGTGATTGCCACTGACGTGGTTCCATATGATCGAATCACCTGGAGCCACGACAATGGTGCTCGGTGAAAATGAAAGTTGATTGACATCAACGTGATGGGTGGTCTGGGCGTTCGCGTTCACAGAAAGTGAAAGAACACTGCAGCTGGCGATTGTTCTTAGTGCTGTAGAAAGACGCATTTATATTTATTCCTTTTTCCTGCCCTCTATTTGTGGCAGACTTCAATGGCCTGCTTCTCTTACAAATGTCTTGTTTAGGCCCTTTTCTTGCGGGTATCCAGAGAAATAGTGGGAGATTTAAAAGTGCGATTCTTTGTTTCGGTTCGGTGTAGGGGTGACAAAGTCCAATCTGGATGCCAGAATGGCCGAGCTCAAATTTCAGTTGACTCACTAAAACACAAGGAATTGATATGAAAAAGCAGACTTTGATCTGTTCAGCAATGGGTATTGGGTTGTTGTTTATGTTGGCGTTTGCAGCAAATCAAGACGCGGATACGGCGGCTGATACGTTGCCTGAGAATGAACAGACTTGGACCGGTGATTCTTGGCCACTCAAAACATGTCCAGTTTCTAAACGAGAAATTGTGAATCCAAAGACCGGCACTTATGACGGCCGTGAAGTGCGGTTTTGTTGTGGTGGTTGCAAGAGCAAATTTGAAAAAGACCCGGCGACCTATCTGGGCCCAGCTGACGAAGAGATCATGGAGATCTATCGTCCTTCTTATCCAATGAAGACATGTATTGTCATGCATGAGGAGCCGCTGCCAACTGATGCGGAAGAGTTTACTGATGTTGTATACCGCAATCGGCTTGTGCGTTTATGTTGTGCAAGATGTGAAAAGAAATTCAACAAAGAACCCCTAAAGTACGTGATGGCTCTAAATCAGAAGATCATTGAGCAACAAGGTCCTGACTACCCCCTAACGACTTGTGTGATATCAAACAAGAAGCTTGATTCAATGGGGCCAATGGTTGACTATGTCTGGGAGAATCAACTTGTTCGCTTCTGCTGCGCACCCTGCATTGAGCGTTTTAATGAGGATCCTCAGAAGTACATGAAAAAGATCATGTCAGCTTATGAAGCGAAAGAAAAGACTGGCGATGAGACCGCTTCAGGCAACTGAATCGAAGAGAAGTGCCAAGAAATAAAAACCGCGGCGTCGCCATGAGGCGAGCCGCGGTTTTTTTATCAGAGATATTGGCTGCTTATGGGCTGCAGGTTATTCCAAATTGGACTAAGAAGACTGAGAAGTCACCGAGACCAACGCTTCCGTCATCGTCCAAGTCGAAAGTTGGATCGGAGCCTCCGAAAGCAACGAGGAACAAAGAGAAGTCGGATATACCAACCGTCAGATCTCCATCAAAGTCGCCAACACAATCATTGGGTTGTGTTGTTCCACATTGATCAATGACGACTTGAAGAATATCAATTCGATCTTGTAGCTCAGAGACTGCTTCAAGAGGAAATCCCATATACACAGCAGTAAAATTACTACCAGTTTGATTGGTTGCCACATTGGAGCCATTGCTTACAAAGGAAGCCTCTCCATTGGCACTAGGCTCAAGTGTGTCGACATAGTTGCTAAAAGGTACATCGAGCGAATAGTCACTCGTTCCCAGAACCTCATAGAGTGAGCCATTGGGCGTCACTGAAGTTTGACCCGTATCGTTACTGCCAGCGGACACGCCGAGGTAGTTTTGCATCAAACTTGTGGGGGTTGGACTAGAACTTGAACCACCACGATCCCAAAGATAATCCTGACTTGAGATCAATAAGCAGTTACCCGCGTCCAGGAATGCTCCTAAAGCAGCTTCACCATCAGGTCCAGGCCCCGCGAAACCACCGAACTCTGCGCCTGTAAACCAAATGACAGTTTTGTAGCCAAGCAATTCAGAACTGGTTGGCTCATCATCTGAATTGTTTGTATTCCAGATGTCATATGAGACACCCATCGCATCCAGCGCATTGGTGTAGTAACTCTGGACATCTGGATTATTGTCATCATCATCCACTAATAAGACGCCAGCTGATCCAACTGTGATAGATATTTCTGCATCACCAGAGTTCGTGGCTCCTTCTCTTACGCTGAAGGTGAACGTATCGGTGCCTGAATATTGTGGGTTTGGTGGTTGGTATGTCACCGCATTTGAAACAAGTTCATATGGGACGGTGTTAATCGAGGTGCCTTTGCTCGACAGGCTGCCATCGATAGGCAGTGTTGTAATGATGTAGTCTAAGTTGCCGCCAGAACCAGTAGCGCCAGTCAGTGCGATCTGTAGTGCAGTTCCTTGCTCAGTGGAGAGGGTTTGGTCGAATGCAGAGGGTGGACAATTCGTACCAGACGCCGCCACCTTAAGTGTCCAGCTATTGAGTGTTCCTTGATCTGCAGACGCCGAATCGCTGATTCGCAATATCCAGTTGCCAGCAGATGATTCGCCATTGAAGTCAGCCAGCGTGCCGGGTCCTTGAGGCGGATTCGAATCGTCATCGTATGTGGTTTGAATATTGTCAGCATCACCACCAGCCCCATCGTGAAGCGTCACCAGCGTTCCTTCAGGACTTTCAAGTTGTACGGTGAGATCACCTATCCATGAGTGGTTGATATCAACTTCCAAGTCTACGTCACCGATACAGTAAGCATCTGCAACAACCAGCACGCTCTCAAACGTCTGATTGTCTTCAATCGGGAGCGGTGTGTCACTTGAGGCATAACTGAATCGTCCAACATCAAGTTTCACAGTACGTGTCGCCAGCGTTACGCCAGCCGTCGTGTCGGCGAAGGAGACACTCGACTCGGCCAGACCGTTTGGTAAGCCATTGGCGTCTGCCCCAATACCAATAGTGACGGTTTGGGTATCACCGATGCCAGAAAGTGTAAAAGTGGTGGGGGAAGAGGAACCGTTCATGGTGACCCATGAATCGTCGGCCTGAACGCTTACGTTGACTGGTGTGGGCCGTGTGCTCGTAAGCACGTAGTCCAGCGTGGTTGTAAACGGTCCGCCTATTGGGCCGCCGACGACAAGATCTGTTCCTGGTGCTGTATCAAAGCCAGTTGTTCCAATTTCGAGAACATGCTGACGTGTTTGAATGAGATTTGAGGTGATATCTTCAAACACGACGGTCGCGGTGTGTGTCCCATTGCCGAGCGAGGCAGCACTGCGTGATAGCGCCGCTTGCAGGTCGAGAGAACCACCAGCACTCAGCGTCCCAGACAATGGCCTTGTCGAACCATTAATGGTCATCATGTTGTTGGTTTGGTCGAGTCGTACTTCGTAAGCCAACGCGTCACTTGTGGCATTAGATAGCGTGTAGGTCGTTGGATCATTTGTAAAGACGGTGTCACCGGACTGGCCGAGATGAAGCACATTTGTGTTTGGTGTCACACTGATACCCAGCTCAGGTTTTAGTATGAATAGCCCTCGTTCAATATCACTGCAAATGACATTGCCGCTGGGAAGGAACGGGTGGTTGCTCCACATGCCGTTGAAATTAGCACTGTCGTCATCTGGATACGTATCGAAGTATGCCACCTCGGTTGGATTCAGAGGGTCAGATGCATCGAAGATGCGAAGGCCACTGCGATAATTGGCTTGATAGATAAAGGTGTCATCGCAGTAGAGATTGTGATCAATAGCACTGTTCGTTGATTGAATCGAGCCCACCTCAGAGAGATTGGTCAAATCACTCATGTCAACGATTCTAGTCTTCGTTGCATGGTTATTGTTTTGTTCGTCTAACTCATCACCGTGGTAATAGTACTGCTTGTCTGGTGAGCACCATCCTTGATGGGAGTAACCCGGAGAACTGTATTCATAGTGGGTCAGTACGACGATGTTGCTCTTGTCGGTAACATCAACCATCGAAATACCGGTTGAAGAAAAACCACCATTGAAACCTGCAGAGCAAACGGCAATCTCTCGGCCTGCATAAGGACCAGATTCCATCACAAAAATCTGAGCATCATGAACGTATTTGTCATTCCACTCGGCAACAAAGACTGGCGAAGATGGGTCTGCAAGACTATAGATTCGCAGGCCATTGCTGGAGCCGCCGCAGCGATAAAGAAAACCCGTTTCGACACAAAGTGCCACGTTATGAGTCGCTTCAGTGCCGCCTTCGAGCACGGTATCGACGAGCGTAACATTACCGTTGCCAATGTCTGAGAGGTCCGCGATTTGAATGCCATTGCCGCACTCACTAACCATATAGGCATGGTCTTGATACGTCTTGATGTCGCGCCAGCTGCTGGAACAACTAGAAATCATCTCAATCATGACTGGGTTGTTCGGATCAGTGACTTCAGCGAAGAGTGTGCCGTTTTGTAAGCCAATAATCGCGTACTCTCTGCCTTCGCCATCCACGTAACCCCAGCAATCATTTGCGGCACCGTGGGTTCCAAAGCCAGCATTTTGAATATCTGTCAGTGAGATCCAACTCTGGAGTGTTACTTTTTCAGAGTCAAACTGACCTAACCGAGCAATATCATCACCTTGGACATAGCCAGGGCCTTCGTATCTCAGCTGTTTGTCTTTTGCCTTTGGATCATCTGGATGGCCAATAACGAATGCCGAGATGACACAAACCGTGCTGAGGGTGAGCGCCAAAGTGAGTGGACGTAAACGCATGTTTGCTCTTTCTCTAAATTTGAGGATGGCCTGTGAGCAGTCATATGTCCGCCCAGCAGCCCCCCCCAGGGTTTCTCTTTCTCTGATAAATGACAGTTTAGAGCATCCAAGGGGTAATTTGGAGTAATAAATCGGCCCAGATTGAGATTAGCCCAATCTGCATCTCCTACGCCTCGGAAGCCAAATGAGCAAGACGATGGGGAGCCCCATAGGGGCTGGAATGGCCTGTGGAGGTGTTGCTCCATCAGGGTGAAAGGTCCATGCATCCCAGGATCCATCTGAGACCATCCATGAATCAGCGCCGACCGGGGCAAAGTCCCAGTTTGGGCTCGTGCCTGGCATAGCAACCCAATAAGCCCAGTAGTCATCAAAGTCAGGAAAGCCGGCACCCGTACCGAAGGCATAGTCATTCTCAATGCCCAGACCTTGAAGCCAGTGGCCCCAGGAATAGGTCTCATACTCCATCGTGAGAACGTTGGGAAGATCGCTTGTCATGATCTGGAGAAGATCCCAGCCACTGACGTCACCATCATCTTCGTAGGCCACATCAAAAAGGTAGGTGTTGTCATTGTCGAATTCAATCTGGACATAAGACACGGAGTCACCACTACCAACGGAGTAGGTATTCACAAGATCAGCTTGTGACATAGATATAAAAATAAAGGGCAGTACGACAGCGCACATATGACTCAGACGCAAAAACATAGGTATCTCCTCTTCGGGCAGACTATGACGCCGATCGCGCAGCGTCGAAAAAATCAATGGCAGTCATTCGTTCTGGCTTATTGCAGACATGACTACCAATTCGACACATCCCAGGTTGCCCGACTTCGAGTGGTGCTTTCTGCACAACTCGTCACGGTGACGCGTTCGCAGCGGAATTTCACCGCTTTTCCCTGGCGCCTATGTCGGTGTCACTGATCTTTGAGATCCGGAACACAAGGTCCACCATAGATAAGTTTCAAATATGCGTCAATCAATTCTGACATCTATAATGCTCATCATTGCTTAGCAAGGAGTCATCCGCTTATGAAAAAATTACGGCCCCTCCAGATGACTTTAATGTTGCTTAGCCTCTTTTTGAGTGTCTTTTTTATAGAACCATGTCACGGTCAAGTGCCGCCACGGGGTATTCTTGGTCGTCCATCACCACCTCTCAATGTCGATTCTTGGGTCATGCTCCCTCCCGGGCACACCGTTCCAGAACTCAAAGAAATGAGAGGTAAGGTTGTTTACCTCTACTGTTTTCAATCGTGGTGCCCAGGCTGTCATTCTCAGGGCTTCCCAACACTTCAGAATCTTATAGAGCAGTTCAACGGCATTGATGACGTTGTGTTCTTGGCGGTGCAAACAGCCTTTGAAGGCCACGGTACAAACACGCCAGCGGCAGCGATCTCGACAGCAAAGCGATATTCCTTGGACATTCCAATTGGTCATGATGGTTCAGTAGGCAAACGCAGTAGTGTGATGCAGACATATCGCACCGGTGGCACGCCATGGACAATTATCATTGGTAAAGATGGTGTTGTGCGCTACAACGATTTTCATGTCACACCAAAGCGGGGCGCTGAGATTATTAAACAACTTCAATCTCAACCTATACCAGAACAAGTGTCAGTCAAAGTGCTTGAGCCCGTTCAGACATTGCCTTTAAGTAGGGGCGGGCAAGATGTGATTGGAAAACCGATGATTCCACTTGCATTCGATGGGATTATTGAAACAACGACAGCTCCGAAACGGATACCAGATAAAACAAAGACGCAACCGATTACGGTCTATCGGTGGTGGACAAATACCTGTCCTCATTGTGAAGCCTCGCTACCGGCATTTGAACAGCTTCGACAAAAGTATGAATCCAAGGGTGTTCGATTTGTGGCGGTCTATCATCCCAAGCCTCCAAGAGAGATCACAGTGACAGAGGCCGCTACGATGGCCCGAGAAATGGGATTTGAGGGTCCAGTTGCACTGGATCAAGACTGGTCATTGTTGCGGCAGGCGTACTTAGATCGTGGCAACCGAGTTGCTACCAGTGTCACGTTTGTGGTCGACGGGCAGGGGCGCATTCGATTCTTGCACCCCGGACCAGTCTTTTTTGCTTCTGATGAGCCTCAGCATATCCGTGAGAATGACGACTATCAGCGTCTCGATCAGTCAATAAAGACACTGCTGAGCGAGCGACCGGATGGCCATTCTCAGCCCCAGCCGGGATCGAATCAGCCAGATTCCTAATTTCTGGGAACGCCCGCAAGATAAGAGCCGGATCTAGACATTGGAGAAAGTCGGAGATTATTCTGGCTCGATGTATCGAATGACGATATATTGAACTTCGAGTGATCTGGAGTCTCCCATGTCTGATACCTCGCCACCACCTGATGCTTCAACCCGGCAGCTGGCTCGCCAGACCGCTGATTTGCTCGTCCTCTGCGTGCTCTCCGATGGCCCGCAATACGGATACAGCATCATGAAACTCGTAGGTGCTCGTAGTGATGGTGCGGTGAGATTGACACCAGGCACGCTCTATCCACTGCTACATGAACTGGAGCGGGGCAAGCTTGTGCTAGCCAGCTGGGAGACGGTTCGCGCCGATGCAGATCGGGTTGGGCGAAAGCGCAAGTGGTATCGACTTTCGGCCAAAGGGCGACGTAAGCTGGAACAGCGTGCTGCGGCTCATCGTGCGTTTCTGCGCATGTTGGATGCATTTCTGCCATCGAGTGGTGGCCAGAAGGAGACAGCATAATGCGTCCAGTTCGACAGTTCGTTGATCGTCTTTCCACGATGTTGCGGTTACCTGCAAGGCGCCGTCAAGCGATAGCAGATGAGTTAACCTCGCATTTGGAAGATCGTGTGAGAGATCTAGAACTTGAGGGATATTCACAATCAGAAGCGCTGAAGTTCGCTATTAGTGAGCTCGGCGAAATGAAAGAATTGGCGCACTGCTTACAACAGGCAAATCGTATGCCGTACAGGAGGATTGCTATGAATACACTGATCATCACTGGAACGGTGGGGGCGCTAACCGCTGCGGGTCTTTTTGTTGTTGATGAACCAATGGGTCCGTCGGACGGCATGTCAGGCGCCGTGGCGCCGGGTTTGAGCGAAAAAATAGAGGAGGATCTGGCTCGCAAGGAGATCGAGTTACCAGTAGATGGAACGGATTTGTTCAACATTGCCGAGTCACTAGCCAGATCAGAAGACCTGACACTTTTTATTCACCCCGACATTGGCGAAGACCGGCTCTATCAGCCTATTTTAGCGCTTCGTGAAGGCTCCGTCTCAGTGCAAGAGGTTGTTGATCGTGCAAGTCTTGACTTATATGGGTCTAGCGAGGTGATCATCTTGGTTGAAAATGAAGGTCGTCTTGAGTTGGGTACCCAAGAGGGGGTTGACCGTCGCTCAACAAGCTTGATTTGTTACTCGATTGACGACACTCTTAGAGGAATGGTTTTAGGTGAGGATGCGACAACGACCGTACATAGTCCTCAAGAGGCGGCGCAGAGCTTGACCAGACTGATTCAGGATTTGGTTTATCCAGATTTGTGGCACGGCAATGGTGGCCATATGGCTTCGATTCATGTGGCAAGCGGCGGGCGTATGTTCATTGATGCGCCGCAACGTGTTCATGATCGTCTCGCATGGGTCATTCGCATGCTGCCCTCGATGACACAGGAAGATGTTAACTTACGTTTGAAACGGGGTGGTCGTGGTTGGGGACACGGCGCCAACGGTGCTGACGGTGGCTTTGGTGGCCAGGGCGGTACTGGTGGCGTCGGCTTTGGTGGTCAGGGCGGCGCTGGCGGTGGCTTTGGTGGCGAGGGCGGCGCTGACGGTGGCTTTGGTGGCGAAGGCGGCGCTGGCGGTGGCTTTGGTGGCGAGGACGGCGCTGACGGTGGCTTTGGTGGCGAAGGCGGCGCTGGCGGTGGCTTTGGTGGGGGTGCCGGCGGAACGCTAAGGCCAGATGATCCGGATCAAGGTGACTGGCAGCGCCACGCAGGCTTGCTCGCCGGGGCTCTGGGTACCATTGAGCCCGAGGGAACCCATGAGGATTATGTGACGGACGAGGACCCGCATGCTCATCACGATGCGATGATTGATTCGCGCAACGCGGCGATAGATGCGAGGCAACGTGAGCTGGAAGAGCAGCTGCGCATGAAGATGGAGCAATTCGAACGTGAGGCTCGTGAGTATGAGAAACAACTTGAGCAGCGGAAGCAAGCGATTGAGAAATACGCGCAGAAGCAAAATGAGGCGATTGAGTTACGCAAAATGGAAGTAGAGCAAGCAATCGATCAACGACGCGGAGAAATAGAACGTTATATCGAAGGAAAGAAACAGCAAGTCGAAGAAATCATGTCTCAACATGAGCAAGCATTTAGAGCTACCGAACAAAAACTAAACGAACGTAGGCAAGAGTTAGAGCAATGGGCCGAGAGGCTTCGTTTACAGGAAGAGAACTTTAAAGAGCAGCGCGAGCCTACGTATGAAGAGCAACACAACTTCGAGAAAGAAGCACGGGGTGCTGAATAGGTGAACTCGATAGGGGGTTGTCAGACCCGTTCCGATGTTGATCTGGTTGCGATCATACGGCCAGTCAGTAACACTATTGATCAGTGCCAACTGACCCATCTTCGTCGTGATAAAATCGATCTTGCACGCGCTGAAAAACAGCACGCTGACTATGTCGAAGTTCTTCGGGCGTGTGGTTGTCACATTATTCAACTACCGCCGGAACATGAGTGCCCAGATGCAGTCTTTGTTGAAGATACAGCTATCGTAGTCAACGAAATTGCAGTCATGACTAGGCCAGGCGCGCCATCCAGAAGAGAAGAAGTAGCGAGTGTTCGAAAGGTACTGGTTGGCTACAGAGATATCCGATCCATTGATGATGGTGCAACGCTTGATGGGGGAGATGTGGTTCGGGCTGAAAACCGGCTTTGGGTCGGTGTCTCAACACGTACAACTGCGCGAGGCGCCGAATCACTGGGTCATTGCTTGTCATCTTTTGGCTATGAGGTGGCGCCAGTACAAGTACATAACTGTCTGCATCTTAAATCGGCGTGTTGTGCACTTGATCAAGAGACCTTGCTTTACAATCCGGCCTGGATTGATGCCAGCCATTTTCAAGATATGAGATGCATAGAGGTCGATCCAACAGAGCCAATGGCAGCGAATGTGGTGGGCGTTGGAGATCGATTGCTTGTTGCGGCGGCGCACCCACGCACCGCAGATCTACTTGATGTCGCTGGATATCAGATTGAGATAATTGAGGCTGATGAACTAGCCAAGGCAGAAGGTGCACTGACTTGCTGTAGTATTATCTTTAGGACACTCAATAGTGTTTCTAGCCAGATGGATTACTGAGATCCCAATCACGTATACTAGTGAGGGCTCGAGTGGCAACGGTTGTTTCTGATGAGCATTGTCGCTTTTACTATCTAACAACTATTTTTCTCATCGCCTGTTAATAGCCGACAATAGTTAGCGGTAGCCTAAGATCTTTATTATCCCAAGTGAGAAGCTCAATGGAATCCTCTACAAAAAGCCAAGCGAGCGTAGGTGTAAATGGGTGGCGTCTGATTATGGCATTGGCGGGGTTGGTGGTTATTGTCGCTGGTCTGCAGCTCGCGTCTAGTTTGCTTGTGCCAATAGCGGCCGCGGTCTTCTTTGCGGTCTTATGTATTCCACCTGTGAATTGGCTGCAGAAACGAAAAGTGCCCCAGTGGTTGGCAGTTATTATCGTTTTTGTGGTCGTCTTAGTCGCCTTTGTGTTTGTTGGTCTCATTGTGAACCAGTCAATCAGTAGCTTTCTGACGCGTCTTCCAGACTACCAAACAGCGCTCCAGGAAAGACTGAAGCCAATTGATCCCTTTATTGAAAAAATTGGACTCGGCGACTACGTCAATCCTTTACTAAGTAAAGCTGACGACACCGTTGATCCGACGACATCGAGCGTCATTGCAACAGATCAGATGGCTCAGGCAGACGAAGCAGAGACAGGTGGTATAGGTGATCCTTCTAATCTGCTTCCATTTATTACGCGTGCTTTAAGAGCACTGAGTAGCATCATGTCAAACACTGTGTTTGTCATGCTTATGGTTGTGTTCATACTGGCTGAAGCAGCAGGTTTGCCGCGGAAGTTCTGTGTGGCGGTAACAAACCCAGAAGCAGATCTTGAAGCGTTTTCAGGGATTGTTGGCGATCTTCAGACGTATATCAAAGTTAAGACCATACTGAGTTTGGCAACCGGCATTCTGGCTGGTGGATTGTGTTGGCTGGTCGGTACTGACTATCCAGTGCTCTGGGGCTTACTTGCATTTCTATTAAATTTCATTCCAACCTTTGGATCAATATTAGCGGCGATTCCACCAGTACTACTGACTTGGGTCATGCTGGATTGGCAATGGGCAGCAGTTATTTTGGCAGGCTACCTGGTTATTAATAACGTGCTTGGCAACATCATTGAGCCACGAATGATGGGTACTCGGTTAGGAATGTCAACACTTGTTGTATTCCTGTCAATGGTATTTTGGGGTTGGGTATGGGGGCCAGTTGGGATGATTCTCTCAGTGCCGCTGACCATGATTCTCAAGATCATGCTGCAGCACACCCCCGATCTTGCCTGGATTGCTGTTCTGCTTGCGTCAGACGCCGAGGTGCGCGATCGAGAAAAGGAAATGCGCAGCGAAAATCCCACGCAGTCATGCTAGCCGGTCATTTTTTCGTTCTGAAAAGGTCGTGCTCATTTTCGAGACCATTGCTCAAAACGATGTGAATTGACCCCGTCTGGCCCTCATTTATTGGGTGAGAGGGCCTGATTTCGACTCTGAGAGCTGGGAACTCATTTTTTCTAAGAAATGTTGCCCGTGTAGCGAAAACTCTACGCGTCTTTCATTGGAGCCAATGTCGTGAAGGCATTGGTCAAAAATCTCAACCGGTTTCCATGACAGGTGGGCTGAGAGTGGGGCGATGGCAACTCCACACACTTCGGTCTGAAACCATGGAGTTGCTTCGATGAAACGCTCAAACCGATTGATTGCTTTAGCTACGCTTTTCCTTTGTTCTGCCCCTGCTCTTTCTCAAACTCAAACCTATTTGGCACACAGTAACTACGACCAAGATCTCGATGGATGGAGAGTGAAGGATACGATCAACAATGTATCCAGCTACTACGCACCAACCTGGTTACCAAATGGTGGTGCACCAGACGGGCACATGGAGTTCCATGATGTGACACCTGGTGGCTATATATTTGAAGCGCCAGACAAATTCCACGGCGACTTTTCAGCAGCCGTAGGTAATGGAGGTGTGTTTTATGATTGGGGTGCAGATTGGATCATGGATGATCGGAGATCTTCAGTGACATTCTGGAGTGGCGACGTCCGTCTGTGGGCGAGTAGCAATCAGGGACTTGCCACGAATGTATGGCACCATTTTGATTATGCATTTGATATGGGTGTGGGCTGGAAAGTCGATTATGGCTTAGGTGCTCAGACAGCAACCATGGCTGATCTCTATACAGTCCTTTCAAATGTGACTGATATGAATATCTCAGGCGAAACGTGGACCGGTATTACTGAAACCACTTGGGTCGATAATCCAACAATTTATATGAACGTACCAGCTCCAGGGGCACTTGCTCTGTTCGGCCTTGCAGGGCTCGTAGGTAGACGTCGTCGATCGAGTCGTCGGGTGTAAAAACCGTAACCAATAGTTCTAATCACGAGTAAAGCGGTAGGTGGCTGGTATATCCAGCCACCTTTCGCTTTGCTTTCGAGTACAGTGCGGCGCCTATTAGAATTCTGCTATATCGGAGTGTGTATGTCAGATACAAATGCCCAGCACCTAAAGTGGCTTCGTGAAATAACAGCTCTGCCTACAGCCGCAGGTCGTGAACAAAGAGTCATTGCCTGGATTCGTGACTGGGTCAGTGAACGAAAAGATCTGGTGTTGGAAGAAGATGAAGCCGGAAATCTCATTATCCATCGTCAGGATATGGTTGATGACCAAGGCGAGCGACCACTCTATGTCACTGCACACTTAGATCATCCAGCATTTGTTGTTGAAGAACGTTTGGACGAAGGGCGAGTCAGGCTCTCCTTCCGCGGTACCGTTCGTGATCCCTACTTCACTGATGGGCGAATCAACCTCTTTCTTGATGATGGTCAGGTCATACCGGCCACCATCATATCGACGCAGAACATTGAGCCACTTCGTCAGTGTGAGGCTCGCCTTGATATGCCTTATGAGGTTCCATTGGGTACGGTTGGTACCTGGGATCTGCCTGACCAACATATTGATGGTGAAGGCGTCCTTCATACCAATGCGTGTGATGATTTGGCCGCAGTTGCAGCAGCACTTTGTGCAATGGACTCACTTCGTGAGCAGACCAAGGGGCAGGGGATTCATGTACTGCTGACCCGTGCGGAGGAAGTTGGTTTCATTGGGGCCACTGCAAGTTGCAAGTTAGGCTGGATCCCCAAAGGTGCGCAGATGCTCACGCTCGAAAACTCTCGGAGCTTTCCAGACTCACCACTTGGAGCAGGGCCGATTGTCCGAGTTGGAGACAAGGTCTCCACCTTTTCCCCAGAACTCACGGCTGCAGTGGCGCAGGTTGCTGCAGACCTGACGAAATCATGTCAGGGCTTTAAGTATCAAAGGAAACTCATGCCAGGGGGTACCTGTGAAGCAACCGTGTTCTTTTCGTATGGCTACGATGCGACCTGCGTCTGTCTACCGCTTGGAAACTATCACAATCAGGGTGACCTGACCCGAGTGGAATTAGAATCACCGCAGCAAGCAGCGGTGGGCTTGGAATATATTTCGATTGCTGACTTTAATAACTTAGTGAAGCTCTTGGTGAGATGCGGAGAGCATCTCAGTGAAGCTTCGCCATATATGAAGACGATCGAGATGTACTATGAGCAGGTTGGGTGGGTAGTTGAAAGGCCCGCCTTCGATTCATAGCGCACTTTACTTTGCAATTTCGTGCTCAGGCTCTGGTGTTGGTTGCAGCGGAGCTTCTCGCACTAGGTTGGGAATATCATCGCGGGTAATTTTGTTGGGTTCAGCATGTTCGCGGAACTTCTCGACCTCTTCTTGGCACATTGAAATATCATCGGCCATGATTGTGACCAAGTCACCAGGATCTGCCATACCAAGTACCTTCTGGACAGCTTCTCGCTCATTGACTTCAATTTCAACATTGGCGGCATCAAAGCCACTATCAATAATTGACTGTTTAAGTAAGTTGGCAATAGTTCCAGCCTCGCGACCACGTCGGTATTTTTCTGACTCACGAATCACAATATGAGTGAACATGCCTGAGGCGAGTTTACCCATCTCTTCAATATCAACATCGCGACGATCGCCTACAGCACTAATTGTGGCGATTTTTCGTTTTGCTGAAATTCTCTCAATGAGACTTCCAAGTGCTCTGTAGCCAGCAGGATTATGCGCAAAGTCGACAAGAATCTCGATGTCGTTTATCTGCATTCGGTTCAAGCGGCCAGGTGTCGTTGCAAAGCCAGGAACAAATGTACGCAGTGCATTTCGAATATCTGCCGGCTTTATTTTTCGTAGGAAAGCAGCCAGTGTCACCGCCAGTACATTCTGAATCATGAATGGAGCTCGGCCCTCCATCGTGAGTGGTACCTCTACAGCTTTGGCAACCCGGATCATCCAATGTCCATTAAGAATCGTAATAAATCCGCTTTCATAAATGCAGCTGACTTCGCCCTTTTGAGATTGCTCACGGATAATCTCGTTATCAGGATCCATGGAGAAGTAGGTGACACGCCCCTTGCTGTAGTCGGCCATCGCAGAAACATATGGATCATCCGCATTCAAAATGGCCCATCCTGAAGGTCTTACCACATCCACAATGACACGTTTGACGCGGGCTAGATCATCAAGCGTATGAATATCGTTCATGCCCAGATGATCTTCAGCCACATTCAGGACAATGCCAATATCACAAGAGTTAAAGCCAAGGCCGCGGCGAATCAGGCCTCCACGGGCACATTCCAGGACAGCAAACTCAACCATTGGATCTTTGAGCACTGCCTGCGCCGAGAATGGGCCAGTCATATCGCCGCTCATCACACATTGATTGTCGATATATACGCCGTCTGAAGTAGTGTAGCCCACGTGATATCCACGAGAGTGAATGACGTGTGACATAAGACGGGTTGTGGTTGTCTTTCCATTCGTACCGGTCAATGCAATGATTGGAATTCGGCCATCATTTCCATCAGGAAACAGCATGTCGATAACAGGCTCAGCGACGTTTCGACCAATGCCATCACTTGGAGCAAGATGCATTCGGAAGCCAGGCGCTGCATTCACTTCAATGACACCACCATTGATGCGATCCATTGGGCTCTCAAGATTGTCTGCAATGATGTCAATTCCGCAGATATCAAGATCAATAATTCGACTAATTCGTTCAAAGATCGCAACATTGTTGGGGTGCACGCGATCTGTAACATCAACGGCGGTTCCACCTGTTGAAAGATTCGCTGTCGATTTTAATACGATCATCTGATCAGGTTCAGGGACCGAATCAAGAGAGAGATCTTGATGAAGCAGAAGTCGCTCAGTCATCGCGTCTACGGTGAGTTCAGTCAGCACCTTTTCGTGACCAAATCCGCGACGTGGATCCTTATTCACTAAATCAACCAGTTCTTGAATGGTGTGCTTGCCGTCGCCAATAACGTGAGCTGGAACGCGTTGAGCTGCAGAGATGAATTGGTGATTAATGACCAAAGCACGGAAGTCGTGTCCCTCTAGTTTCTTCTCAACAATGATGTAGCGTGAATATTCTTTTGCAACATCGAAGGCTCGTTCAAGCGATTCGTCGTCGGTAATACCGATCGTGGCACCTTTGCCATGGTTGCCATTACTTGGTTTGACGACAACGGGGAAGCCAACCTCATGTGCCACAGAAAGAGCGCCGCGTAATGACTGTACTTCCTCGCCAATTGGAACCGGTACGCCAGAGTCACCAAGAAGCTGCTTAGTTGAGTCTTTGTCACAGGCGATTTCCACACCAATCATGGAAGTTTCGTTGGTGGTGGTTGCTTGGATACGTTTTTGCTGAGCACCATGCCCAAGCTGAACTAAAGAACGGTTGTTAAGTCGAATCCATGGGATTCCACGACGTACAGCTTCATCTACAAGACTTCGAGTCGAAGGTCCAAGTTGATATCGTTCACGTAACTCCTTGAGATGTTGTATTACTTCATCAATGTCAAACTCATCTTCACGAGAGTCGGCTAGAAGTTCGATGAGCTCAAACGCCTTTTCGCCGGCGTAGATGCCGCAGTTCTCTTCGATGTATCGGTAAACGACGTTATAGACGCCAGGCGTCTTTGTTTCTCGTGTTCTACCGAATCCTGCATCCATGGAAGCAAGCGTCTGGAGCTCAAGGGCAATGTGCTCCATGATGTGCCCCATCCATGTGCCTTCTTCAACGCGTTGAAGAAAACCGCCTCGCTCTCCAACGCTGCAGCGATGCTCAATGAGTGATGGGATGATCTTCTCAAGTCGATCACGGAATTTGGGCATGGTATCGCTCGGCCGTTGTTCCATATCTTCAAGATCAAGTCGCATGATGATGCATGGCTTGTTGTGATAGATGCTGGGGCCACGAAGTGCGTGAATGTCAAGGATTTTCATAGGGCTCGCTCCGTCAGTTGACTGGGCTTTCAGTTTCTTGCGAATTGGGCTTATTGTGTTTTGGTAGGACCACACGTTGATTGCGAATATTAATTCCCCACCCTTCGGCAAGGATATGTAGCTTGACCCCAGCAAAAGAGATGGGGTCGGATTCTCGGATTTCTGGGATGTTAGAGTGTATAAGATCTGAAGCATCGACTACGGTCAGTGTGCCTTTTCCGACAATATTGACATTGCCTTTTGGATCCACAATGAACGCGGTATTTTCATCAATACCGAATCCCAGCATGTAGGGATTTCTCAACACTGCCGCAATAAGGCGATTAAGTCGATGTCGCTCTTGGAAGTGCTGATCCACGATGACACGATGAAGTATTCCCAAACCAGGGGACAGGCGAACTGAAGAGAGTCGAGGGGTGCGGCTTGAAGTACCGCGAGCAATCATGACCGTGCTCATCGCTGAGGCGCCGGCGCTGGTTCCACCGATATGCGTGCCTAAGCGATGTTGCTCATGAAGAACACGCGTCCAAGCAGTACCACCTAATAGTGTGACAAGCTTGAGTTGATCGCCACCTGTGAAGTAGACGCCGGTTGCATTCTTTAGGATTTCCAGGCCCTTGGGATTTTCGGCATCCACGCGATGTTCGTGATAGACGAGTTCAAGGTCCTTGACACCAAGGGCTGTGAACGCGGAGCTGTACTCTTCAAGCAGCTCTTCAGGAACGGTAGATGCAGTTGCAACGACAGCAATACGTGCGTTGTCCCCACCCGAAGTCTGGACAAACCGATGCAGAATTCGTCGGCTATTTTCCCGATCTTCGGCGCCGCCGACGACAAACAAGGATCCATTACATGATTCACTCAAAGTGATAAGCCCGGCCTTCTTCCTACCAATAGAGCCGCATGTTGAATCCACAGGGATTCATCTCCATGGGGCAGTTTTGCATGTCGCAGTGTAATCCAGACTGACCAGTCAGTGGGGCGGGATAGCCAACTAGACTGGCATGAAGCTCCAGCGGCGTGGGCTGACACCAAAATCGACTCATCGAGTTGCCTATCTAGGTCGTTTAGCTCGCTAAAAACGTCGATATTGGAGTCTTTAGGGCGAGAAACGACAAGTTCGTTCTGGCTGAAGCGAACCCGTCCAAGGAGGCTCCGTATGGAGGGGAGTAATCCAGTCAGATGAAGGGGCCGCCATCATGTCCCCTCCAAACCAAACCGCTTTCAGTGCTGCGCCGCCTGAATCTCCTGTCCTCATATGTGGAGCTATTCAATGACCGCAGTACCGAACTACCGCCAAAAAGAGCATCCTGTAGAGCAGTCCACCAAGGATCGGCTGATCGGGGCCGCCATCGATCTGACCTCTGAGGGGCGGGACCGAAATATCTCAATTCGTGCCATTGCCCGAAAAGCGGGTGTGACCGAGGGGGCGATTTACCGGCATTTTCCTGGCAAAGATGATCTCCTTCAAGAGTCCTATGAGCGGATCGCAGCAAAATTGTTAGAGGAAAAGGCAGACCTTCTTGAACGCGGTGGTTCATTTGAGAGTCTGCTTCGTGGTTGGATACGAATCACGCTGAGCTTCTATGATCGAAACTCGGCGGCGTTTAGCTATTTACTGCTGCGCCCACCTTATCCATACGGTGATGGCACCGGAAACCTCGCAATTCAGCAAGACATGCTGGTCTTTGAACTGATTCGGCGCGGTCAGTGTCAGAGGGTGGTTCGGAATGAGTCGGCTCAGATTCAACGGGTCATGCTTGATGGGCTACTTGTCAACATTCCTCGTCAGATCCAGATGGGACAACTGAAAGGCAGTGCGATGCATTACTACGGTATCGTCGTTGATGCAGCAGAGCGGCTGTTGATGGTAAATAAAGGCAGTCAATCATTGGATGAGAGATACCCGTACCCATTTTAGTACTGATCAGATTCGTTCAGCAAACGAGTTGTCTTACTGATTGTAGGGCTGATTTCCATCGCGACTGTTTGTCATGATGGAGATGGTATTGACCGAACCATTGCTGGTGCAGAAATTACCGTTTTGATCTACAGGTAAGACGTAGAGTGGATTATCAGCTGTTGCGCCACTACCACTCGGCGCCATGCGTGATGCACCTAGTGCGGTCCCTAAAATCAACAAGGCGCCAAGCCCAACTACGCCAAATTTCAGCCGTTGATTACTTACCTTGAGTTGATCTACTTTGCACTCGAGTTGCGTGATTCGTTCGGTGATGTGATCCATTTAGAAGCTCCTCATGTCAGAGCAGTGAATGCTAGCAGACCAATTCACCATGCATGTGAATTTAGCGTTTTGAAGCCGCTCTTGAAACGATGGCTGCTAGCTTACTGAGATGGATCGGCTTGCGAACATAGTGATTACAACCTGCTGCCAGAATTGCCCTTCGCTCCTGATCTTGTGCGAGGCCAGTGAATGCAATGACAGGGATATCTCGCGTGTGTGCTCGACTCTTGAGAATATTGACGACATCAAACCCAGTCATATCACCGAGATTGATGTCGAGGATAATGACATGAATCGGATGCCGGTTGGCTAATTGCAGGCCATCTTCACCGTTGCTGGCCTGCAGCACCGAGTATCCAAGTGGATGGAGATAGTCGTTTATGAGTTGGCGGAGCAGTGGCTCATCATCAATGACAAGCACCTGCCGCCGCGGTGATTGGAATGGCTTATTCGGAGATTCCCGGGGTAGTTGAGGTGCCCGCGGTTGAGGTGAGTCTATATGACGGGAATCGCCCGCACGGCGGTTAGAAAGCTTCGACATGGGGCTGAGCTCCCTTGTTTCGATGCCAACCGCAAGATATGACGAGGGAGAGGGCGGTGTTGACATCTCTGCTAATGGGTACGTGACATTGAGCCAGTTAGCTTCAGGCCTTGTCAAAAGTCATTGTTATTAAAAGACCAAGGTGGTCTTAAGGCCGTGAAAAGCACGCTTCCAGCAGGAAATGCCTGATAGAGGAGAGCTGGCTATTCCCAGCGGAACACACCCTTACGCCATGCATAGATGTATGCAATGACTGACGTTGCGATGAAAAATAGAATTCGCCCCAAGAATAAAGAGGCTTCACCGCTTTGAGGATCGAGCTGGGTATAGCTCACGGCCCATGGGTAAAGGAAGATGATCTCAACATCGAAGACGAGAAAAGTCATCGCAAGAACATAAAAGCGGATATTGAAACGCTTTCGAGCCGTATCGATTGGCGTCATGCCGGACTCGTAGGCAGCTTCTTTCTCTTTTCCACGACGACTGGGACCAAGCAGGCTGGTTCCAATCAGGTTGATGACGGGAAATGCAACAGCCATCAAAAGCAAAATACCAACTGGTATATAGGCATTAATGTCGCTTGCGAGAAATAGCATTGGGGGTATCCGATCCACCAGTGGTGTCTTGATGCAGGGGCAGGGTACCTTTGACGGCCTCTTGTCTCAAGGCCAGCTAGGCACCATAATAGAGCGATGCCTTGTCTGGTCGCACTATTTGCCCTCTTTTTTCCACGCGTGATTCTCTTTATCGCGTGGTTGGTTAAGCCCGTTTGGGTGACAGGCCCATTTGAGAACCTTTTCTCGGGGCAGTTCTATTGGCTCTTGCCGATCCTAGGTTGGATCTTCCTCCCGCTGACGACACTGGCTTACTGCTGGGCATTCAGCTCATTAGAAAATCCTGGAACACCAGTTGGTGTGGTGGTGATCCTTATTGCGTTGCTGCTCGACCTTGGACTCTGGGGTGGCAGTGGCCGCTACGGCTATAGCCGATAGTCCAGCTGAAATCGGTGGCCCCTAACTAAGTGATTGGTTGTCTTGAACGTTGTACGCAACTTGTTCAGTTGACTGACCAGTTGCTTCGACGACTAGGATCCATCCAGATCGCTGCGTTTGTTGGTTGTAGTAGCTGCATGTTTCCAAACTGATCGAATAAAGCGATGGCTCGGGTGCTACCCTCGCGCGAGATTGGGGCTGCTGCGACAAGAAACGGAGTTCCGGCATTGGCGGCTGGTTTCTGGGGTTGGGCCTGCTGCTGATTTTGTTGGGCATGAGCTGCCGCTGGGCCTTGTCCAATCATGAAGCCAAGTGCTCCGATTGCAATACAGGCCACGATCCAGCCTAAATTCTGGGAAATATGGGAGATTTGCTTTGTCACGTGAGGAGCTCCTTTTTGGGGTTCTAATAGCATGCTTCTATCTTTGACAAGTGTGACCGGACTCATGGCAATGAGCAAGTTTTTTGACATCTAGTGGCTCAATACTGATCGCTTGTTAGAATCATCCGCCACGGGGCGTAGCTCAGCTTGGCAGAGCGCCTGCTTTGGGAGCAGGAGGCCGCAGGTTCAAATCCTGTCGCCCCGATTGGTCAAAAGCCCACTCAAAAGAGTGGGCTTTTTTTATCCAGATTTGATCGGTGAGGCATCTGGCTCATCGGCTCTCTCAAAAGAGGCCCTGACAACGTATTTTAGAGCCCGCCAGTGACACAAATGGGTGAAACTAGAAGTTTCTGGCCATCGTTGGGGGGCCCCCGCGCGATATGATCGACATATGAGTGTGTTGCTGTGGAGACGAGATCGACTTTGCGGATGGCTATTGCTTGTATTGCTGTCGGTAAGCAGTGCTGCAGAAAGCTCTACCGATCCCAATGAGGTTCTCTTTGGACGTGATGTCCGACCAATACTCTCGGATCGATGTTATCTCTGTCATGGACCAGATCGCGCCAATCAGCAGGCAGGTTTGAGACTTGACTCGTTTGAATCTGCAACAGCGCAAGGTAAGAACGGCGCGGCCATCGTTCCAGGTGACTCTAATGCATCGCTTATGTTTCACCGGATTCGTTCGAAGGATCCTAACTTCCAAATGCCGCCACAAGAAAGTGGCAAACATGCGCTCACCGACGCGCAGGTCGAGACAATTCGGAGTTGGATAGAACAAGGTGCCACCTATGAATCCCACTGGGCATTTTCACCACCCGAGCATTTGGATCCACCACAAGTAGTAGAACCAGAGTGGTGTTTAAATCCTATCGATCGTTTTATTATTGCGCGACTCGAAGCTCAGGGAATCAGACCCAATCCACCAGCGGATCAGGCAACTTTGATTCGACGTTTATATCTTGATCTAACAGGGCTTCCACCCACGCCTCGGGAAGTGGAGGCGTTCGAGCAGGATGATCGATCTGATGCCTATGAACGCCTTGTAGATCGACTCTTGAACGAAGAGCCTTATCGAAGCCGCTATGCGGAACGTATGGCAACGCCTTGGATGGATCAGGCACGCTATGCAGATACCAGTGGTATTCATATGGATGCAGGGCGATCGATCTGGCTCTGGCGAGACTGGGTACTTGAGGCCTATCGAGATAACCTGCCTTTTGATCAATTCGTCATCGAACAACTTGCGGGAGATCTGCTTCCTCGTGCAACACCATCTCAGAAAGTGGCCAGTGGTTTCAATCGAAATCATGTGACTAGTGATGAAGGGGGCGCCATTAATGAGGAATATCTGTTTGAGTATGCGATTGATCGAACGAACACAACGGGCGAGGTCTTTTTAGGATTGACGGTAGGTTGCGCGCAGTGTCATGATCACAAATTTGATCCAGTAACTTCAGAAGACTACTACGGTCTTCTCTCTTTCTTTAATAACAATGAAGAGCCAGGCGTTTATTCACAAGTGCCTGATCCATATCGAGCCTTAGAGCCGGCGATGACAATTGGTAGTGAGGAGTCTCGCCAGAAAATTTCTTCGATAGACGCGTCGCTTCTGCAGCTCCGACAAGAGCAAACGCAGCCAGTATCTGAAGAAGCAGACCGTATTGCCACCTTCATTGAAGAATTTAAAGATCAAGGCAATTGGAAGTGGCAACGACCTGGTGTTGTATCTGCCTTTAGTAAATCCGGTACCACACTTACCCCACAGTCAGATAGTTCTATTCTGTCTTCTGGCGTCAATCCTGACCAAGACCAGCATGAGATAATTATGCAGACTCAAGCCACAGGATTGCGCGCGATTATGTTGGAGGCAATGGGAGACAAGACATTGCCGCTTGGGCGCGTGGGGCGTGCTGCCAATGGCAACGTTGTCTTGACTGGACTCAGCGCAGAAGTTGTTTCACTGGCAGATCCCACCATGCGGCGTTCCATTGAATTGGCATGGGCATGGTCGGATATCTCACAGGGTAATGGAGACTACCCAGTTGTTAATGCATTGAGACCTGAAGATGGTCGAGGTTGGGCGGTTGCGGCTCACCAGATAGACGGAGGTCGTCAGGCGTTGTTCGTGGCAAGTGAGCCTTTCGGTTATGAGGGTGGTAGCTTGTTGGTAGTTCGTCTTAATTATGATTCAATTTATGCTCAACATAGTTTTGGTCGTGTTCGAATCTGGCTTGGAGAGTTAGATGAGTCAGCTTTAGGCGGACTTCCTGCGGCCAGCTCTAATTGGTACATCGTTGGTCCGTATGCAACAGAAAATGGTGCTACCTCTTACAGCACAGCCTTTGGTCCTGAAGAATCTGGGCCGCTGAACTTTGGGAAGAAGTACAACAAACAATCTTGGCGTTATGCACCTGGTGTGATTGATGAAAGTCTGGTGACTCTGGCGCAAGGGATTGGCGCTGAATATATTGGGCGAGAGATTTTTGTGGCGAGTGCTCGAACACTAAAGGTTTCATTAGGAAGTGATGATGGCCTTCAGGTGTATCTCAATGGCTCTTTGATTCATGAGAACCAGGTCAATCGTGGTGTCACTGCTGATCAAGATCAAGTCACGCTGAACTTGAAGCGAGGGCTTAACACGCTGGTACTTAAGGTCACCAATACTGGTGGCCCGCGTGGTATGTATTACCGCGCTTTGGATAATGAATCAGAAATTCCAGTAGAGATGGTGGCGCTCGCAATACCAGAACAACTTCTCACAGATGCCATGCGGGAAAAAATTGATCATGCTTGGCGATTGAGATACTCGCCCCGCTATAGAGCGTTATCTAAGCAGATAGTAGAATTAGAAAGCGAGAAGACGGGACTCACCAACGCTATTCCTCAGACAATGATTATGAAAGAGCGATCAATGCCACGTGACACCTATGTCATGAAGCGCGGGCGCTATGATGCGCCAGATGAGCAGCGAAAAGTGCAACGCAGTGTGCCTTCCTTTCTTGGATCTCTTGATCAGACCAAGCTGGCAACAAGAATTGATCTAGCGCAATGGCTGGTAGGTGACGAGAATCCACTGACTGCCCGTGTGGCCGTAAACAGATTTTGGGAAATGCTCTTTGGTACCGGCCTGGTTGAAACAACAGAAGACTTTGGTTTGCAAGGGGCATGGCCATCTCATCCTCAGTTACTCGACTATCTGGCGGTGGAGTTTCGCGGAGGAGGTTGGGATGTACGGTCTCTATTGAAGCTGATTGTGATGAGCGCCACTTATCGTCAGTCTTCTGCAAGCAATCAGCAAGCGAGAGCGATTGACCCTGACAACCGATTACTGGGTTGGTATCCCAGGCAGAGGTTATCTGCCGAGCAGATCAGAGATCAGGCACTTTATATTTCTGGGTTGCTGGTTGAGGAATTTGGTGGCCCGAGTGTAAAGCCATATCAACCCACGGGATTGTGGCAAGAAGTTGCCATGCCGCAATCCAATACCCGCACATTTGTACAAGACACTGGTGATGCACTATGGCGGCGATCTTTGTACACCTACTGGAAAAGAGCCTCGCCGCCTCCAACGATGCTCACTTTAGATGCCCCGACACGTGAATATTGTGTCACCCGGCGACTGACAACCAACACGCCTCTGCAGGCCTTAGTTCTTTGGAACGATATTCAATTCGTGGAAGCAGCGCGTGGTCTTGCAGCACGTGTCATAAGCGAGCAAGACCATGACGAGCAAAGACTAGGGTTGCTCTATCGTTGGATCACATCAGGTCAGCTCAGTCCAGAGCTTCAAGAGGTGCTTCAGTCAGCTTTGGATGAGTACCGTGATCGGTTTGCAAGGGCACCGGAAGACGCTGAATTATTGGTTTCAACTGGAGAATCTCCAGTTCCTGATAGCATTTCGCCTGTGGATCTTGCATCATGGACACTCATTGCTAATGCAATCATGTCGAGTGATGCTGCAATTGTTAAGGACTAACAACTAGATCATGTCTTCAAAGCAACGAATTCGACAAGCCTGTGCCGATCCTCTTGAGGAGTACCTTAGGAATATCACACGCCGTCGCTTCTTTGGAAAAGTTGCGTCCACTATGGGCGCCGGTATTGGAACACTGGCATTGGGGTCACTTCTTCCTCGAGCCTCCGCTCAAAGCCCATCGGTTGATCCGACCTCCGCGCCGGGGCAGTTGCTGGCAAATCTTCCACATTATGCGCCCAAAGCCAAGCGGGTTATTTATCTGCATATGGAAGGAGCGCCCAGTCAACTTGATTTGTTTGACTATAAACCGAATTTGCGAGATCAGTTTGATAGCGATTTGCCCGAGTCGATTCGAGATGGTCAGCGTATTACCACGATGACCAGTGGTCAGGACCGACTTCCCGTAGCACCCTCGATGTTTAAATTTAATCGCTACGAAAATAACCAAGATGGGGTGATGCTCTCTGAGCTCATTCCTCATACGGCAAGTATCGCGAAGGATCTTTGTTTTATTAAGTCAATGCACACGCAGGCTATTAATCATGAGCCTGGTATCACGTTCTTTCAGACTGGCGCTGAGCAAGTGGGGCGTCCCTGTTTTGGGTCATGGATGAGTTATGGCCTTGGGAGCATGAATGCTGATCTGCCAACTTTTGTGGTGATGATCACGCAGGGTAAGGGCAACATGCAAGCGCTGAGTGCTCGATTTTGGGGTAGCGGATTTCTTTCGAGTGAGCATCAGGGATGCAAGCTCCGAACTGGGCGCGACAGTGTGCTTTACCTGCGAGATCCTGATGGAGTTTCGAGGGATGATCGTCGACAAATGCTTGATTTGGTTGAACGCATTAATGAAGATGAGTTCCAACACAGCCTTGATCCGGATGTGCAAGCAAGGTTAGCTCAGTATGAGATGGCCTATCGAATGCAAATGTCTGTTCCAGAGTTGACTGATATTTCTAATGAGTCAGAAGCGACCCTTGAAATGTATGGTCCGGATGTCCGAACACCCGGTTCGTTTGCAGCCAACTGTTTACAGGCCAGGCGGCTCGCAGAACGCGGCGTGCGATTCGTTCAGCTTTACATGCGTGGATGGGATCAGCACGGTAACTTGCCGACAGAAATTCGTAGTCAGTGTAATGCGGTTGATCAGGCTCAAGCGGCACTCGTGAAGGATCTTAAGCAACGAGGCTTGCTCGATGACACCCTGGTACTCTGGGCTGGAGAGTTTGGGCGTACGGTTTATTGCCAAGGCGCCCTGTCTGAGACGAACTATGGTCGGGATCACCACCCACGTTGTTTTTCGATCTGGTTAGCAGGCGGTGGTATTAAGCCTGGCATCTCATATGGTAAGACAGACGACTACTCTTACAATATTATTGAGAATCCAGTTGATGTGCACGATCTTCATGCAACGATGCTTCATCTACTTGGGCTTGAACATAAGAAACTGACCTACCGTCATCAAGGACGTGACTATCGACTGACAGATGTTCATGGCAATATAGTGAAACCAATCTTATTGTAAGAATGTGAGGCAGTAGAAGTGTCTAAGAAAATGCTTGTGAGCGTTCTGCTTGTCGCCCTTAGCAATATGTATTCATTATCTGCGATCGGTCAAGAAGATCAGGTGGTAGAGCCGGCCATACAAACAGAATTGCCCCCAGAGCCACTTGCCGGTATTGAAGCGGTAGAAGGCGTGAGCGTTCGGATTTGGGCAAGTACGCCGATGGTGATGGATCCAGTTTCTTTCTGTATTGATGAGAAAGGCCGAGTCCTTGTTGCGGAGTCATTTCGTCAAGAGCACGGTGTTGAGGATAACCGGAGTCAACCATATTGGTTGCTCGACGATCTCGCATCTCAAACAGTTGAAGATCGGCTTGCAAAATATCACAAGTGGGCGCACAAGCGTGAAAACGGTATGAACTGGTATACCGAAAAAGAAGACCGAATTCGGATCGTCGAAGACACGAATCAAGATGGATTCGCAGACAAAGTAACCATCTTCGCGGATCGTTTTGATGAACCGCTGTCTGGGACTGGTGCTGGTTTAATCGCCCGTGATGGAAAGATCTGGTACGCCTGCATTCCTCACTTGTGGCAATTAGAAGATCAGGACAATGATGGTATTGCTGATCAGCGTACAACGGTCCATTCTGGATTTGGTGTTCGTGATGCACTTCGGGGGCATGACATGCATGGTCTGGTGTGGGGCCCCGATGGTCGCCTTTATTGGTCAATCGGTGATCGTGGATACAACGTGATTAGTAAAGAAGGGCGGCGGTTTGCTGACCCACGTGCAGGTGCTGTCTTTCGATGTGAACCAGATGGCTCTGAGTTAGAGGTCTTTTATTACGGACTACGTAACCCTCAAGAGTTGGCTTTTGATCGTTACGGCTATCTCTTCACAGGTGATAATAATTCAGACGCTGGTGACAAAGCGCGCATGACCTATATTGCTGAAGGGGGCCAGACTGGTTGGGAGATGAATTACCAATCAGTCGATGGGGAAAACGTTCGTGGGCCATGGGTTCAAGAGGGGCTATGGGAAACTGACCATCCAGAGCGACCTGCATGGTCACTTCCACCACTTAAGCATGTGAGCAGCGGACCATCTGGCCTGACTACGTATCCGGGGCAAGGTCTACCCGAGCGTTACAAAGACCATCTGTTTATGTGTGACTTTACTGGCAGTCCGACAAATAGCAGTGTGCTTGCGATGCAGATGGTTCCAGATGGGGCTGGATTTCGTGTTGAAGATGTGCATCCTTTTGTGTCAGGGATTCTCTGTACTGATGTTGACTTTAACTGGGATGGATCGATGGTCGTCTCAGATTGGGTTCAAGGTTGGGAGGGTTCGGAAACAGGTAGACTGATTGTCTTATCATCTGATGATCAAGCAGAAGCTCTGGAATTGCAGAAGACGGCTCAGTTAATTGCTCAAGGCATTAAGCACCGCGAGACCTCTGAACTGCTTTCTTTACTTAGTCACCCTGACATGCGCATCCGCCAGCGAGCTCAGTTTGTGCTGGCCGATCGAGGTGAAACCTCTATCCAGCCGCTGGCGGTGATTGCTCAGGATGCCAATGCAGAACAAATGGCGAGGATTCACAGTCTTTGGTGCCTTGGAATGATTGCCCGTTACGGCGATTACCAAGTTGGTGATGCATCCCATCCATTGGGCGCGGTCATGGAGGTCACTGAGGATCCAGATCCGGAAATTCGAAGTCAAGCAGCCCGAGTGTTGGGAGATGAAGCGTATCAGCCAGCCTATGAACAACTGATCAGTCTTATATTTGATGAGGAACCACGTGTGGTCTACCACGCGACAATGGGGCTTGGTCGGATCGGTGATCCACTTGCGGTTGATGCTATTTTGGAAATGCTTTGGGCCAATGACAATGAAGATCGCTGGTTGCGTCATGCAGGTGTCATGGCTCTCGTTCGTATAGACGATCGCGCCGGACTTGTTGAGCTACTCGGTGATCCCATGCCATCAGTTCGAATGGCCGCGCTTCTTGCCTTGCGGCGTCTGGAAGATCCCGCTGTCGCTCGACTGCTTCGAGATTCTGATCCGATGATTGCAGCCGAAGCTGCCAGGGCGATCAATGACAAACCCATTGCCAGTGCAGACATCGCCTTAGCAGATGTGCTTCCATCTTTGGTACGAACCTCGATAGATGCATCGCCGGTGTATGAACGCTCGTCGCAACAAGATCTATATACGGTTCAGCTTGAGCGTTTTGATAATGTGCCTTTTGCAACAAGTCATGAATTGGAAACACTTGTTGCCTTTGATCGTGAGCCTGATGAGATTCTGTCATTGCAGACATTTGTTGCACCTGACAATCAAAGTGATCAATTTGTCAGTCAGATGACCGGCCGATTCGTGGTTTCCGACGCGGGCGAGTACCGGTTTGCATTGTGTAGCGATGATAGCGCCGTATTGTCTATATGGCCTGAGGAACAACCGGATCAAAAGCAGTTCCTATCAAGGGTTGATGATTGGGTAGATAAAAACACGTGGGATCAACAACCCAATCAGATTTCTGAACCGATCGAATTGACCGAAGGCACCGCTTATATTCTTGAAGCTCGCCATTGTGATCGCAGCGGTAAGGATCATCTTGCCATTGCTTGGCAGAAACCAGACGGGCGTTGGCAGCGGCCTATCGGAAACAACATCAGCGACCCAACTGGGACTGCGACAAGAACGGAAATGGCGGTCACACGTCGAGCATTAGCAGCGACATTGCGAACAGGTGATGCCCATCGAATCAAAACGGTTGCGGCATTGGCGCTCGACCCTACCCAGCCAGCAGTGATTCGTCGCGAGGCGATTGATGTGCTCGCTCAATGGCCAAAGCCCAGGCCACGCGATCTTGTGCAAGGAAGATATCGGCCTGTTGTCACTGAGCGAAACACTGAGCAGTGGCGTGAAGCAATGACCCAGATCATGCCAGCGCTGACACAGTCGCATCCGGTGGTTGCAGTACCTGCCCAGCAGATTGCGGCTGCTCATAACATCGCTCTTGATACATCTGTGCTTCAGAAGGCACTGGAGGATACGCAAGCACCATTTGATCAACGTCAAACGATGCTTCGATTACTCTGCAGAGAGGCGAAAACAAGGCAACCGGCGATCGACACAGCCCTTCTAAGCAGTGATCCAAACCTAAAAGCAGAAGCAATACGATTACTTGCCCAATATGATCAAGAAGCAGCGCTGCCAATAGTGCTTGAAGCGATCAATGGTTCGCATTTACAGCAGAAGCGAGCCGCCATCGAAGCTCTTGGCCTGATTGAGAATATTGAAGCGGAGCAAGTGCTGTTGGAGCTGCTTCAGAATATTGAAACAAAACCAAGCTCTTTGCATCTGGACATTCTCATGGCCAGCCAACAAAAGGGTGGGGCAGCGATAGCGCCACACTTAACTCATTGGCAGAAAGTAATACCTTCAGGATTCGCGGCTACCTATGGCCTGGCCAGTGAAGGGGGTGATCCAGTTCGTGGTCGAGAGTTGGTGTTCTATCATGCGGGAGCAAGTTGCCTGCGATGTCATCTCGTTGAGGGTGTCGGCGGAGAATCTGGACCATCATTGGATGGCGTGGCAAGTAGATTGACTCGTGATCAGTTGCTCAGCTCACTACTGATGCCACAAGAGTTGATTGCTGATGGCTATGGCGCGTCGTCAGCGATGCCCGCCATGCACCAATATCTGTCTCCTATCGAGATGCGTGATGTGATGGCATATCTAATGACTTTAGAATCTAACGAAAACTGAGACGAAGATCGCTCAGTGCAGTTACTCATGCTCTCAATTGGTGTGGACTTCTGGAGAAATCTTCTTCGAGAACTAACTTGTTGAGGGAACACAGGCCTATCTAATTTTCGTTTGGCATCTTATGTTCTTCATAGGGCATCCAATCCGAACTCATTGCCGGATAGTGTGGACACGCAGCCTCTTGGGTTGCTGCGCGAGCTGATTCACCCATAAGCTCGACATCCATTCGATAGGTCTGGTCAAAAACAAGAATCGATAAGACCCGGTCGTTGACAACGCGACCGAGCAGCATCAGTAGATCATCCTCAGTGACATCGTTCAGAGCCTCTGCCATGATCAATCGATCATTGATGGCATCTCGTCCCATCATTTGAGCCATGATCTGGAAGTGGACGTTTTGTCTTCTCATCGCCCAGGCTGAGTTGACGACGGCATAAAGACGTGACCATTCTTCTTCACCCATCTCTGCTCGCCACTTCTTGACCACAGCTTCAAAGTGATCAACCTGTAGCTTGCCAGCCAAGGCAACAGTTTTCATGACAGTGGGGAGGAGGTCCCTCGCGTACTTCGAATAGTCTTCAGCAGTAAAGTGACCTTTTGCCAGAGCATTGTCCATAAACGCAATGCCACCCTTGAGAATCGTACGACAGTAGCTCTCAAATTCTGTAGGCATTCCAGCATTGTCTAAAGTCGCTAATGCTTCCTTCATAGATTGGTTGTAATCCGACAAATCTGCTCGCCAGTTTCCAGACTCAGAGTACTCAAAGTACGGTGAGACGATTTCAAAGATGCCGACCAATGTATGTGATACCGATTTGATTTGTTCATAGATCGCAGGTACTGGTTCAACGGCAACCTGCTTTCCATCGCGCCGTAAGATGTATTTGCCGCCATTACCGTTGAACATGGCAAGGATGACAGGTGATTGCATTTGGCCAACTGCATGTTGAGTTTTGGCGTAGTTTGCCTGCATAACCGAGTCGAGTTTGTACAAGCGATCCGAAGCTTCTGATGCTTGATCTACTTGCATTTGTTTGATGATTTGCTCTTGCGCTGGTGATGGCTGGAAAGCATTGGCGACTGATATGCTGAGCACCAAAGTCATCAACGATGACGTGATAAAAAACATGCTATTTATTTTCATTTTAATGCACCCCTCCGAGCATTTTGGTGTGTTGAAAGAAAACACAAATTGATGAAGTCTGTTGTTACCAAGTTCATCACCTATTCAGTATAAAACAATTATTACACCAGCACTAATGCTTTAGTAATGGGCCTATTCACTTAGTAGGTACATTGAAGTAGCGATTTGATGCGAGCGTAATCTCAATTGATGCGACTATTTACCAGCCTCTATTGGTGGTTTTGCAGTTCCCTTAAAGAGCTTGTAGCGAAGTAAACGGCATTCAACGCCACCGTTTTCAAAGGGCACACGGCGAGCTGTCTTAAGGCCGATTGTGCCAGCAAGATCATGCGAGGTAAATACAAATCCATCCCAGCCTGGGCAACTCTGTTTAAGGAAGTCGCCGACGCGTTTATAGACATCCTTGAGCTTCAGTAGATCTCCGAGTCGCTCTCCGTATTCGCCGTGCAAAATGATCGTTCCTGGCGTTTCTGGCATTGGTGTTTCTGCAAAGTCACAAACATGAAACTCAATAAGGTGCTCAACGCCGGCGGTGGCGGCATTTTTCTTGGCGGCCATAACAGCATGAGGATCGATGTCTGTTGCAATAATTGGAGCAGGTGCATTTTTGAGTGTGGCCTTGCGTGCATTGACTCGCTCTTGCTTCCATTGCATTTCATCGAAGGTTAGGAGATGTTGCATGCCAAAATTGCTTCGCAATAGACCTGGCGCCCGCTGCGTTGCCAGTAGTGCGCCCTCGATCGCAAGCGTGCCACTGCCACACATTGGAATGACCAGTGGGCGACTGCCGTCGTAGCCTGTTTCGAGTAAGACGGCAGCAGCAATAGTCTCACGCATTGGTGCAAGAAATGGAATTCGTCGGTAACCACGATCGGAGAGTTTTTGGCCGGCCAAGTCGAGGGAAATCCGTGCCTGGTCATCCTTCCAGTAAAGATGGATGACACTCTGTGTTCGATCAGACCCAGCATTGGGGCGTCGGCCATGGACCTCTTGAATTCGATCGACGATGGCATCTTTGAGTCTCATGTTCGGAAACATTGAGTTATCGATTGTGCTGTTTTGGACCGCCGAAATGACTGACACGTAGCCATCTGGCGAGATAATTCGTTCCCAAGGTAATCGAACCGATTCTTGGTAGAGCATTTCAGCATCAACCGCTTGAATATCAGCAAATCGTTGTAGCACGTGATAGGCCGTACGAAGACGTAGGCACATACGCATTGCATCGGTCCATGTGCCAGTGGTGGTGACGCCAGTGTGGTCGGTGCCAGAAACCTTCAAGCCAAGTGATTCAATTTCACGAGAGAGCCATGGAGAGAGTCCAGGTGCGCAGCTGACACGGTATATCCGTGATGGATCAGGTAATGGTGGGTTTCGTTTTCTTGGGTTTTGATCTGGTCGGGGCACTGGCTTATTCACTAATGGGCATCAGGGTGCGCCCATCCCTTTTGTCTAGGGTCATCACGTCAAAGAGCTGACCATTCTCATCTATTGCTTGAAATTCAAGGATGCCACCATGGATAGCCACATAGACGAGGTGATGTCGTTGTGCTTTTCGGTGCCCGAAAAAAGTATTCGCAGGGTCAAAGTTCTCAAGTGTGCCACCGCCACCGGCACAAGTGACGTAAATCACACCGCCTTCATCCCAGGGCACCACTGATTGTCCAGAAAGTGGGAAAGTACGTTCGTAATCATGAACATGTCCACTAAAGCAAATATCAACACCATATTGATCAAGTAATTTCGTGATGTTTCGCGCATTGAGATCACCACGGTTTGATGTGGTTTCAAAGGTGTCACCATAATCATCGCTGTCGCTGGTCCATGGTGGTTGGTGAAGGACAGCAAACTTCCACTGAGCATCGCTTTCGCGTAGTGCACGATTGAGCCATGCGAGTTGCTCAGATTGATCTGCAAGATCACGATTGCCGTCGATCATAAAGAAATCAGCGTCACCATATGAGAACGTGTACCAACGCTCTGGCTCTGGCAGGCTCATATAGTCGTAATAGTATTGAGCATCTTGTTCATGATTGCCAAGCACCGGCATCATAGGTACACGGGAAATCAGTGGCTGCATATTGGGGAAGAAGTGACCAGTCCAATGGCTCTTATCTGAACCCGTGGTCACAAGATCGCCCGCGTGAATCAGTAAGTTTGGACGGGTTTCATAGGCCAGATCTGAGACGCGCTTAACGACGTTTGGTTGGGCTTGAGTATCACCGATGGCTACAAATGTGAAGGCATCGCCTCTCTGCGCAGCAGTTCGAAAGCTCAATAGGGGACTTTCAATGGTCTGTGTTCCGTGCGCATCAGTCACGTCAGCATAGACCTGGTAGAAGTATTTACTGTGGGGTCTGAGGCCTTGAAGGCGGAACTCATGGAGTTCGGCAGGCTCTTCCTGCGTCATTTGTGACCACGAGCCATCTTCAGGTTTGAACTTCACCCACATCTTGGCAGGCCTGGTGGTCTCTGCGATCACGCTGACTGCGTCAGATGTTGGCCAGGTCAAAAACGGAGAGACCATCCAATCAAGCTTTGTGTCGACTTTGGGGGCAAGCTTGGTGAGCCTGGAGCTCTTTTTGAATTCGCGTTCGATCTGAACTTGGTTGAGGGCGGCGTCTTGTATTTGCACAGACTTGATTCTGCCATCAAGGCCCTGATCTTCATTGCGATCAAGATAGCCACCAATAGCCAATGGTGCTGTCGGGTCGTAAAGTACTGGGCCTGTTTGTTCTTTAGAAACACCAACTAATTGGCCATCCATATACAGACGCATTTCTTGGCCGTCATAGGTGCCGGCTACATGATGCCAACGCCCAATTTCAAATGGTCGATCAGATTTCAGATACGTCATTCTTCCATCACCATCATCAGTGCCTTCGCTGGCCAAACCAAAGGTAAAGGCTGTCTGGTCATACCCTAAGACCCATCCTTTTTCGGCATCGGCATTGTCTTGTACAGCGCCGATAAATCCGCCCCAGGTGGTTGGCATGTCAATAGAAACCCAGGCCTCAACAGTAAGAGCATCTGTCGGTAGGGGTGTGTCTAGGTCAGAGATCTGAGGAGCGATCAAAAAGGGCACAGATCGTCCTGGCAAGATGATTCCGTTTGGATCGGCTTCAACCTTGATGTCGCCTCTTCGTATGACCGAGGGCGTATCAGCAGTTGGTATGAGTTCGGTGCCACTGGCGTGCCAATGCCATTGGTCAATGAGAGTTGAGTGTAGGCAAGTAATCGATAGCAATGCAGTGAGAATTAATGACATGCCCTGTAGTGTAACTACATGGCGGCAAACGAGGCTTTTATAAAGAATCCCCCCGAAGCGGTGGTGGGACCACTTCGGGGGGGAGGGAAGAATGGAAGCTCAGGGTCCAAGCCGGGGTCGAAGGTCCGACGAGGTGAGCTTCCCCAGGTGCCATGGTCTTCCGGTGACCTTTGGCAACCGGAACAAGCGGTGAGATGTGGAGGATGCGAAGTATCCGCCGATCTTTCTCCACTGCCAAGAATGCAGCTTTGTAAGCACTTGAACCCCTCGTGTTAAATTAAGAGAGGATCAGAGAAGATTACGGGTTTCACGCGATTCCCTGTTTCACCCATCCCAACACAAGAGGACTCCTTCCTCTTGTATTGATTGTGCGGTTTCTCCTTCCATCATCCGCTCTCACCCTTGATCCATCTTCTTCGCCAACTCCCGGAGCGAACAGAGTCGACGAAGCTTATAAACAGTAGAAATTCTTAGCTGCAGCCCATTGAGTTGCCGCAGTTCATGCATTTGTAACAACTGCCATTTCTTACAGTGATTGAGCCGCAGCCGTCACATGCGGGTGCATCTCCCATCATTGATGCATTGGAATGATCAATCGCTCGCGAGGCAGGCAGTGTCTCTGCGTAGTCGCTTGTCTGTTCGATTGTTTCTGATCGAACAGCAATGGTCTCGTGTTTCACAACTGTGGTTAGTGACGCTGAGGCTCCGCCGGTCTTCACCTCGCCTGATGGCGTGCCGGATGGTCCAGTGTCGCCAGGAAGAGTCACTCGTGAAGTGGTCCCACCATCGGCGCTGGTCTGAGTCGATAGATTGCTCGGCGTCTGGTTTTCCAATCCAAGTCGATGTGCACCAGCTGTTGTCCCACTGGTCTGACCTGACTCGCTCTGGCATGGTGTGCCCTCCTTGGCATCTCTGGTCGTCATTTGATTTTCTTCTGCCCCTTTGACACCAATGGCTTCCTGCCGTGAGGTCTCAGAACGTGGGGTTTCTTTTTCTGTTCGTTGTGGTGCATTGGCTTCTCGATATCCAGCAATGAACTGCATACCCAGCCACCGGAAAATGTAATCAACCAAGCTTTTTGCAAAGGGAATGTCTCGGTTCGTGGTCATGCCCATTGGTTCAAATCGTTGGTGGGCAAATTTGGTGACCAGGCTTTCGACAGGCACACCATACTGAAGCGCGACACTGATGGCGGTTCCAAGTGAATCCATTAGTCCGCCGATAGTCGAACCTTCTTTAGACATCGTGATAAACAACTCGCCAGGAGATCCGTCTTCGTATTGTCCGACGGTGAGGTATCCCTCGTGTCCAGCCACGTTGAAGTGATGGGTGATGCTATGTCGCGTATCCGGTAAACGGCGACGCATGGGTCTTTCAATAATTCGTTCTACGATTCGTTCTACAAACGCAGGTGATTGAGCTTGATCTTTCGAGGCATCGGTATCATTTTCTTCTGTGATTGAAACCTGTGTGGCGGCCTCAATAACTTCAATGGCAACCTCATTGATGGCCTCGTTGACATCATCTTCGTCCTCTTCATCTTCGAGAGAGACATCGCTTTTGGTATTGAGTGGTTGGCTCAGTTTGCACCCGTCGCGATACAACGCATTTGCCTTGAGCCCGAGTTCCCAGCTCAGCCGATAGGCACTTGAGATGTCTTCGATGCTCGCGTCATTTGGAAGATTGATCGTCTTTGAAATTGCTCCAGAGATGAAAGGCTGAGCGGCAGCCATCATATGAATATGGCCAGTTGGAGCAATAAAGCGTTGCCCGATCTTGCCGCATTTATTAGCACAATCAAATACTGGTAGGTGTTCATCCTGGATATGTGGTGCACCTTCAATAGTCTGGGTGCCGCAGATGGTGACATTGAGTGATTCAATTTGCGCTGCGCTCAGACCAAGTGTCTTGAGGCCATCAAAGGTTGGATTATTTCGAGCATCTTCCAACGAAACATTAAGGTGTTCGAGAACATGGGCTGGCATTGACCAAGCTGAAAATGCGAAGCCAAGTTCAAAGACAGTGGGAAGTGCGTTTTCAACTTCAACGAGATCTTCAGATTTGTATCCAAACTCCAATAGATGCTCGCGAAGCGTCAGTTTAGTTTGTGGAATTGGTGTATCTAGGCTGAGTGTGCCCATTACATAGGTCAGCATTGCATCTACTTGATCAGGGGCATAGCCAAGTGTATTGAGTGCCGGTCGAAGTGACTGATTAGCAATCTTGAAGTAGCCACCGCCAGCAAGTTTCTTGAATTTTGTTAGGGCAAAGTCTGGTTCAACCCCAGTGGTATCGCAATCCATGAGTAGACCGATCGTACCAGTAGGTGCGATGACGGTTGTTTGTGCATTTCGGAATCCAAAACGTTTTCCAAGGGTCAGCGCATCATCCCATGCTTTTGTTGCTCGTACAGATAGCTGTGTTGCATTACCGAGACGACTTTGTTCGGTTGTAAGTAGTTCATGTTCGATTGGAACCGGCGTAATTGTAAGAGATTCATATGCATCTGAACTACGTGGTGTGCCATAAGCGGCACGGCGATGGTTACGCATCACTCTTAGCATCGACTCACGGTTCTCTTCGAAACCAGGGAAGGCGCCTTGTTCAGAAGCCATTGTGGCGCTTGTTGCATAAGAGCGGCCAGTCAGAATTGCTGAGAGAGCGCCGCAAATGGCCCGGCCTTCCTCAGAGTCATATGGAATTCCTGCTTGCATCAGCATGGCGCCAAGATTGGCATATCCCAGACCCAAAGTTCGGTAATGGTAGCTCTGAGAAGCAATAATCTCAGATGGATAAGCGGCCATGAGTACTGAGATCTCAAGGACTATTGTCCATAGGTTGACGGCGTGTTCGAAACCCTCTGTATCAAAGGTGCAGCCATTGATGTCAAAGAGCTGCATGAGGTTGATTGATGCGAGGTTGCATGCGGTGTCATCAAGGAACATGTATTCGCTGCACGGATTGGAAGCGTTGATGCGACCACTGTCAGGACAGGTGTGCCATGAATTAATGGTCGAATCGAACTGAATACCCGGATCAGCACACCGCCATGCTGCGGTGCAGATCTGATCCCATAATTCGATCGCCTCTAGTGTCTTGGTCACTTCGCCGTCAATGCGAGAGGTGAGCGACCAGTCTTTTGATTGATCAACAGCCTCGAAAAACTCATCGCTGATTCGAACAGAGTTATTCGAATTTTGGCCAGAGACAGTGAGATAGGCTTCGCCATTGAAGTCGTAGTCGAGCTGAAGGCCTAGTTTGTCGGCAAGTTCACGCTGATCTTCGGAAAGTACCCGCAGACCTTCAACCATGGCCGCAACTTTTATCTCTTCACGGACCTTCCAGTTTACGAATTCCTCAATATCAGGATGATCGACATCAAGACAGACCATCTTTGCAGCGCGACGTGTTGTTCCGCCAGACTTGATCGCACTTGCGGCACGATCTCCGATCTTGAGGAAACTCATCAATCCAGAGCTCTTGCCGCCTCCAGAGAGCGCTTCACCATCGCCACGAATTGTTGAAAAGTTGGTACCCGTACCAGATCCATACTTAAAAAGACGAGCCTCACGGGTCCAAAGATCCATGATGCCACCATCACCCACCAGATCATCACGAACAGACTGAATGAAACAGGCATGAGGTTGTGGATGTGTGTAAGCATCATTGGCTTGAGTGACTTCACCGGTATCAGGGTTCGGTACAAAGTGACCTTGCGCTGGCCCAGTAATGCCATAGGCCCAGTTCAGTCCGGTATTGAACCACTGGGGGGAGTTTGGAGCTGCAACTTGGTTTAGGAGCATCCAAGCGAGTTCGTCATAGAAGGCATCGGCATCTTCAGTGGTCTCGAAGTATCCATGGGTTTGTCCCCAGGCTCTCCAGCAGCCGCAGAGGCGGTGGACCACTTGTTTTACAGATCGCTCCGGGCCAGTGATCGCCTTGCCTTCACTGTCTGTTTTGGGTGTCCCCTCAGCAGTCATTTGTGGAACGCCTGCTTTTCGGAAGTACTTGCTGACCATGATATCAGTGGCCAGTTGACTCCAATTTGCAGGGACCTCAGCATCATTCATCTCAAAGACGAGTGATCCATCCGTATTACTAATTCGACTTGAGCGGTGGGTCCACTCCACTGTTGAAAAAACGTCCTGTCCCTTAGTCGTAAATCGTCTTTGAATTTTCATGCCAATGGACTCTTCGAGATGAGGTTTTTGATTGGTTGTGTCTTGCGTCTTTTTTTCGGCACGTCGTGCCGAAGCTGGTTGCGGATTAGGAACCATCGTCTCCGTCAACCATGGGCAGCGTTAGGCCTTTTTGGTCTTGATATTTACCACCTTTATCTGCATAGCTTGTTTCGCAGATAGAACTGGCCTTGAGGAAGATGAGTTGAGCAATTCCTTCGTTGGAATAGACTTTGGCTGGAAGTGGTGTCGTATTACTGATTTCTAGTGTGACACGACCTCGCCATTCGGGCTCAAGGGGCGTGACATTCACTATGAGACCACAACGAGCGTAGGTGCTCTTGCCAACGCAGATGGCCAATATGTCACGGGGGATAGAGAACCACTCGACCGTTTCAGCCAATGCAAAGCTATTGGGTGGAATCACAACATGATCACGTTTTGTTTCATCAGTATTGATGGTTATGAATAATTCATCATCGAATTTCTTTGGGTCCACAATGGTGGCACCGCCACAAGTCGCATTGGTAAAGATCTTGAAGCTTGTCCCAACACGAACGTCGTAGCCATAGCTGGAGACGCCCCATGAGACGCGTCCTGCACGGCGAGCTAAATTAGAAAATGGTTCGATCTCGATTTGTTCACGGATTTGTGTGTCACTCAATACGGTCATAGTTGTCTGACATTCCTTCCCGGTCGCCTGCGATACATCAATTCGGCACGCATTTGGTTCTTGGTTGGTGGTCTGGGCTGTACCCAAATCAATTTTGCGGTCAGCTTCCAGGCTGGGGTTCCAGGAAGCGGGTGCGACAGCAATCAACCAATCGCCTGAAGCGGCAAATTCGTACGAGTTACTAACAAAGTCCTAACATAGATCGTGTTTCCCCTCACACGACATTGAGAAATGCAAATGATCGGTTTTCTTTCCATAAAAGACGTATCGTAATACTACATCTTGTACCTTCAAGAAAGCCAACCCCACAATATAGTTTTTTAGATGCAAAATCCACCACTGCAATTCAACCTCTATCAGTGGACATCTTATCGAACCTGCATTGGGAGGCCAAAACCACTACAAATCGAGTGGAGAAGCTGTCATAACCTGTCTGATACCCTACATATTGTGTTTGGAGGTGGATTGGAGCGGACATCACACTTATCCCCCTGGAGCCACGCTCAGTGGGCATTGTTGGTCGGTGGGGCTTTTAGTGAAGGTCTCTTTCTAGGCTGAGGAGAACTTCAAGGGGCCTTTTTGTATGAGGATTGTCGGATTGTGGAGCCCGGATAGACTTCTTCAGCGGTCTCGATTTGAATTGGAGCGTGTTTACAGTCATGGAAGATGTGTTTCTTAAGGGCTTAACTCAGTCACAACAGACTGCTGCGCAGCACGTTGATGGGCCAGCATTGGTTCTGGCGGGGCCAGGCTCGGGAAAGACGATGGTGGTGACACGTCGTGTCGCGCGCCTGGTCAACCTCGGTATTGCGCCTTGGCAAATATTGGCTTTAACATTTACGAATAAAGCAGCCAATGAGATGCGTCAGCGCATTGACACACTGCTTGATCAGTCAAGCCTCAACGGTTCTGGTCTGACTGTTGCAACGTTCCATAGTTTTTGTGCGCGCTTACTGCGTCGTTATGCATCGCATTTGGGTTTGCGCGAAACATTTTCAATCTATGCTTCAACTGATCAGCGGGAAGCGGCAAAGCAAGCCGTCGTACGAGCGGGGCTGGATCTATCTAATTGGACTCCGATGTCAGCGCTCAATGCGATCAGTAACGCTAAAAATGAAATGAAGGATGCGACTGACTATGCGGCCTCAGCTGGCGATTTTTACACACGCACGATTGCTCGTATCTATGCGGGCTATGAAGACATTCTTAAAGCTGCTGGCGCCGTCGACTTTGATGACCTCTTGCTATTGACAGCTAAGTTATTGAAAAGTCATATAGATGTGCGTCAAGAGCTACAAGATCGATTCCAATACGTTCTGATTGACGAGTATCAGGATACAAATCACGCACAGTTTGTGATCGCACAAACACTCGTTGAGAAGCACCGTAATCTCTTTGTTGTTGGTGATCCTGATCAGTCAATTTATGCTTGGCGCGGTGCAGACATCGGCAATATTCTTGAATTTACAGAACATCACTCGGCAGCAGTCACAGTCGAACTTGGTCAGAACTTTCGCAGCACGGGGCACATTGTAGAAGCGGCAGCAGGCCTAATATCTCGCAACAGCAGCCACTTACATAAAGAGCTTTACACTGAACTCGGTCCAGGAGAGCGGCCCCAGTTGATTGCGGCCATCGATGAAGAGTCTGAGGCTCGCCGTGTTGTTGACTTGTTTCGCTCTCGTCACTCAGAGCAGGGCACTCCCTGGAGTGAAATGGCGGTTCTCTACCGTGTCAATGCATTAACTCGTGTTCTCGAGACCGCATTTCGGGAAGCACAGATTCCCTATGTGATTGCCCGTGGAACAGCATTCTATGAGCGCAAGGAAGTGAAAGATGCGCTGGCATATCTACGGATACTGGCGAACCCGGACGATGATCTCGCGTTAAAGAGAATCATCAATACGCCACCTCGAGGAATTGGTGCCACCACCCTTAATCGAGTGGAGCAGTTTTCGCTTGATTCTGGTTGCTCGCTCTTAGAAGGTATGCAACGTGTTGCTGAAGTCACTGACGTATCAGCGCGTAGTCGTGGCGCCGTAAAACGTTTTATAGATCTTTTGGGTAAATGGAGATCGCTACTCGTTGAGGAGGGGCAGTCGTCATTATTAGAAAGTATAGATTTAGCAGATCTTGTCGAGCAGGTTGTTCGTGAAAGTGGTCTCTATGATCTTTTTCGAAGTGCCCGTACCGAGGAAGATGTGCAGCGTTTGGCAAATCTCGAGGAACTGGTGTCTGCAGCAGCTAGTTTCATTCGTCCCCAAGTGGTGGTTTGGTCACCTGATTCTTCAGAAAGTGAAGATGAAGAAGAAGATCACAGTCTTATAGGTATGCTCGGCTCGTTCCTTGAATCAGTCGCTCTGGTGAGTGATCAGGATCTCATTGATCCAGAGCTTGGCGCTGTGACACTGATGACACTCCATGCTGCCAAAGGGCTTGAGTTTGACACGGTTGCGATGGTGGGTGTTGAACAAGGATTACTGCCACACATCAGGGCCAGTGGAGATGACAATGCGATGGAGGAGGAGCGACGGCTGTGTTATGTGGGTATGACGCGTGCCCGAAAACACTTGATCATGACGCGTGCTCAGCAGCGAACGGTACGTGGCATGCGGCAGCAATCCTCGAGCAGTCAATTTCTCGAAGAGATTCCCTCTGGTTCATTAGATCAAGAGGTGATCGATGATCCATGGGCACAAGAGTATGAACCTGATATTGGTCGTTCTTTGAGCCAGTCCAGCCTGTCGGCTGGTCAGCGGGTCGTTCATCCAACCTTCGGGCGTGGTCGAATTCGCAACGTCAATCATCAACATCGTGGTGGTAAGGCAGTTGTTGAGTTTGATACAGGTATCACTCGTACACTCATCTTGGAATATGCGAATCTACGCCCAATTGGAAGCCAATAGGTCGATGATGAATCAGAGACAGAAGGGGTCTTGATGCCGCAGCCCGATCGTGATGAAATCCTCGAATTCATCAGTGACCTCGACTTTGTTGCGGCCGGGATAGCGCCAGCTGCGCCGACAGATTATGAGTCGTCATATCGGAGCTGGGTGGCACAAGGTCAGCATGGTGAGATGGGCTACCTCGAGCGCAACATTGAGGTACGCATGGATCCTCAGCAACTACTTCCAGGCGCCAAATCGATTATCTGTGTAGCGGATCGGCACACGCGCCATGCGCGACCAACCCAGGGCGGGTATGAGGGTCAATCAGGACCGGCAAATGTCGGTCGAATTGCACGTTATGCGCAAGGTCGCGATTACCACAAAGTCATTAAACGTCGTCTCTTCAAGTTGGTGGATTGGTTGAAGAAATACTGCCCAGATGCAGAATTCAAGGTTTGCGTTGATACGGCGCCATTACTAGAACGAGAGCACGCACAGCGAGCGGGCTTGGGAACGGTTGGTAAAAACACACTTCTACTGCGACCAGGTGAGGGGAGCTACCTGCTGCTGGGCGCCGTCGTTACAACGCTCGCAATCAAGCCCACGGAGATTGAGCAGCAGGATCCATGTGGTTCTTGCACAAGGTGTATAGACGCATGTCCAACGACAGCCATCAAGCCATGGTCCGTCGATGCATCTCGGTGCATTAGTTATCTCACAATTGAACACCGTTCCGCCATAGATGAGGCCTTTCATCCATCAATAGGGGCGTGGTTGTTTGGGTGTGATGTTTGCCAGGAAGTGTGTCCACACAATCAGCCGACGCTTCGGAGTGGTCGTCTTGACTGCCATGAAGCTTATGAACCAATCAACACCGAGTTCGACCTGCTGACGGTCTTGGGATGGGATGAATCTGATCGCCGCGCAGCCTTTGAGCGATCGTCGATGAAGCGTGCTCGTCTAGAAATGATGCGTCGAAATGCCGCTATTGTTGCAGGTAATATTGAAGCTCGACCAGAGCTGGTACAGCGTGTCAGCGCTCTGAGCAGCGACTCTCAAGAAGATGACTTAGTTAAAGAGGCTTCGCGTGCAACAGTCAGTCGTGCAAGTTGGTAGGTCAGGCCATCAAAAAAACAGGCTATTATCCGGCACCTAGGATGGTGCCAATTGACTGCATGATCGCCATCTCGGCTTCTTGGGATGTCTGAAATTTGCCTTCGCGAACTTGGTCTTTGATCGCATTTAGGGCGCTAATGAGTTGAGGCGCTTTTTGAATCATTCCCAGCATTTGCTGGGAACCAGCTTTGCCGAATTCAGCATCACCATTGAGCATCCAAGAGCCATTAATGCGAATAAGTTCGGACGTTTCAGGCATGCCAAACGGTCCAGGGTAAGCAAGCTTTGCGTTATCTGCTCCCTGTAGAGTGACGGTTGCATTGTCCAGTGGCGGAATTGGCTCGATTGCTGCCGTCATCATTTCATTGAGGCCCTTGCCCCAGCGTTCCTCCATTGCCTTATTGGTCTCATAGAGGGCAAGAATGATCTCTGAAAATTGACTAATTTGATTGGCAAGCGAGGTATTGTTGAAGTGGGTTACCTTGAGCAGATCGTTGAATTGCTGCGATGGACTTTCAGTCATCTCTATTGATTGAATGTGTGCAATCAGCGCTTCTGGTGTCGGATAGGATGGATCGCTGCCGCCAGTTGTCAACTGTAGTTGCAGGCCGCCACCACCCATGTTTGGTGTTGTCGCTGTGTTTGGTGAGGAGCCCGTATTCGGTGCTGTCAGTGATTGTGTTGAAGGGCCTCCAATCAAGACCATCATGTCATCAATGTTGCGAACAATCGCCTCAGCATCGGGCAGTTGAGTCGCGAGCGTCTTGGCGCGGGTAAGTGCCTCAGAGGCTTGCTTCCGAGCCTCGGCAGCTTGTTGGTCATATTGGATTCCAGAAGTGCTTGCTATATTACTTCCCAATAGTCCAACACGGATCGCCTCTTTGATTGAATCGACCATGATCGCTTGGGATTCAAGGCTGCGAGCACGCGAGGCAGCAAGCTGAGCTTTTCGCTCCTCACAGCCTAATACAACTTGCATTAACAGCGTTCGATCTCGGCCACTTCGCATGCCCATTGCTCGGTTTTCAGTATTGATCGCATCAGAAAGATAGCGATCGGCTTTCTCGTAAGCAGGTGCGAGTGATTGGGTCTCACGTGAATTGATTGAATCAATGGTTGTGCGCAGTTGAGCCGCAGATTTGTTGTAGTCGGCTAATGCTTTTTCAGCATTGGCATCAGCTGTCGCAGCGAATTGTTCAAGATCAATATGAGCTTTACCAAGGTCACTGACGAGCTCAGCGAGTGCTTGTGCCTGGCTATCAAAGAAGTTGTGCTCTGCCTCGAGGTTGTAGCGGAGCTCTAGCTCATTCTCAGTGACCGTTTGGTCAAGTTGGTGAGTTTGCCGGCGAGCGTGCATTGCGCGTTCGAATAGTTCTAGACTTTCTAAGCCTCGCTTCATCGCTGCAGATTGGGCATGTTGGTTAAAGGTCGATTCCAGTTGCGAGATTTTCTCTCTCGTCAATCCGATCGTTTCTTGTCTTCTGGCAATTGGTTCGTTTAAAGAACTCTTACTTGCTTCAAACTGGGATTGGTAACGCGAAGCTTCGTCACGCGCTGTTGCAATTGCTTCTGCGCTTATAGCGTCGTAAAGCAGTTGAGAAGAATCGGCCACCGATTTTAAGAGAATGGTTTTTTCAAGATGCTGTTGTGCAACAAATCGGTCATCTCGTTGTAGTACTTCCAATCGACTTATCTCTGAGCTGGCAAGCTGAAAAAGGTCACGTAGTGTCTGTGATTCGAGTTGTAAGGCTGCTGCTTTCTGGCCTTTGGCGCCAATCGTAGTGAGCGGCTTCACGCGGTTACGAATCGCAATAAGTTTTTGTTCTATTTGCACATCTGCATCAGCGGTGCCACGCTCCATGGTATGGCGAGCCTTCTTGAGTTCTGCTGATGCCTCAATCAGATTCTTGTGCGCGTCAGCTCGTTCACGCGTACTTGCATCTTCACACCCAAAGAAGGGTGCCAGGAGCATGATGATCAAAGCGGTGAATGCCAGCACATCAGCCCGGGACAGGTTCCAATAGCTGAGGGAGGCATTTCGGGATCTAAAAAGGACAAGATTTTTCATCGAGTGGGGTCCAGCATGGCTTCTTGGTTTGTTGCAGCTTGCTCACATTCAACTTAGCGTCGGCTTGCATGCCGATCTGATCGGATTAGTGTAGCAATGCACAGGATGTGCCTGGGGCTATGGCGTGGTTTGGTCTGTAGATTGCGGTTGGCTGGGCTTCGGCGACCGACTTTCAGACGCTTCAGGGGGGTAGGTAATAGGGTAGTTATGCCAGGGGCGTTTTCCCATGGCATCAATCCAATTGAGTGCTGGTGCATAAGTTTGGCGATTGCTGGTATTCAGGCTGGGTTTCCACCCTCGGACAGCTGGATGCTGCTTTTGGCTTTGGTTGCGTGGTAACGCATATTGAAGCAGGAGGGAATTTTCTGGCGTATCTAAATTGAGAATGGGCCATTGTTCATTCGATGCTGCTTGTCTGAGAATGATGTAGTTGGTGTATCGGGCGGCGACATCGTCGGGATTGGTGGGAATCACCAGTCGGAAGTCACCAACACCAGGGCCACCATGGCAGGTTGCGGTTCCACAAGATCGTGTCAGAAATCGCTCATGAATACGCTCTTTAAATAAGAGCATTGATCGGGGATCTTCCTGTACTTGAATGCCATCAATGAGATCAGAGGCTTCGAGTCGCCTCATGAAACGAGCCACTTCAATAGGTTCTGCTTCGAATAATTGTCTCTGTTCAGCCACATCACTAGGCATCAGCGGGTGATCACTATAAGCTTCGATCAAAGCATGGATAATGTTGGGGTCTACTCTGACATTCGGTGGTTTACTGAAGTCAATTTCGTAAATACGAATACGATTGATGTCTTGCTCACTCAGCCGTGGTATTTTTTCCGATTCGGCATTTGTTTGTGGTGAAGTATTGGTAGTTGTTTGTTCGCCATCCATGTTCTCTGTTGGATTGTCGGAAAGCAACAGTCGAGCACGAGCAATTCGAATGAGATTGCGTACCTCCGGTGTGTCGTGGCCTCGCTCAATAACACTCAGTTCTTCTAAGGCTAAAGTTGGCTCGTTTTCCTTAAGAAGCCAGCGTGCAAACAATACATGTCGAGCCCAAGCGCCATCAACTAATGCGTTTTTGTATTGGTTGTACTGGGCTTGAAAGGTGGGCTCTAGTTCAACAAAGTGAACGTCTTCCCTCATCCATGAGATTTCAATGCCCTGTATTTCTATCACAACTCGATGGAAGTCATCGCTTTTGACAATTCCAAGATGGGATTGGCCACTGCGTAAATAAACGCGGCCTCTTTGTCCTTCGACTGGGTCTACAAGTCGAACAATTTCCATGACTTCTTCGGGGCGCAATATTTTGATTTGCCCATCAGTCGTTCTAATTTCAAATTGTTCATCCGAGCGTGAGAGTAGTGTTCCTTGGACTGTATTCTTGCCCCCGAGTCCTAGTATGACCCGAGATGTATTGACCGTCTGCGTTGGCGGTTCTTGAGTGGCATCATCGCTAACAGCAGGTTGGCAGGCGACGAGAAGTAATGCAAGAGAGAGTGCTTGAATAGTCATAATTGCGATCAAGGAAGCGGTGTGGTTTCAATATCTTTGCCGCGGTTAATTGAGTAGCTGTAGTTTACTATTTTTGCTTTGTCGCCAGTTGAATAGGCAGGGATCATGATGTCCCAGCGAAGGAGTCCTTGTTTTTTCTGATTGTTGACGTACTGTACATCAGTAGAGAGTGGGGGACTGACTTCAGACATACTAATCGTGATGTCGCTTGATCTTGAGACGGGCCAGCGATCCCAAAGTTCCAGGTCAATGGGGTGGTCAGCACCATTATCAATATCGATACGAACGTTATAGATTGTTTCACGGCCCCCACTAAACAAGCCAGTGTTATCAGTCCGCTTCTCGAGCACAATTCTTTTGGCGCGGATTGATGGGTCTACGCCAAAGTAAAACTGGTAGGAGGCCGAGGGTGCGACAGAATCAATTTGGGACTGGCCTACATAATCATTTCCAACAAAGATAGAGGCCGTGCCAGGCAGGAACTGGTAATTGCTGGTGTTTTCTATTTTGCCTTTGATGTAAACCTCTTCAGTCAACAACGGAATGGCGATGTTGATGTAAGAGACATTGTTCTGAAACGTTGCTATTCGGGTGCGTTGTTGCTGGTCGTTCCCTGATGCGATGGTCATCGTTCGAGGTAGTGTGAAAGTGACGGCCGAGCCCGAGCCATCGACGGTTGCTTTGCTAGCAAATTGTTCTAAGGCAGCTTCTCGCGTGTCGTAATAAGAGCTTTCTGAATCCGCAGCGACAGCTCGAGAGCGCACGTCCCCACGTGCGGCGGAGGGCATGGGCGGTGGCGGAGTGTAAATGTCTACGAAATATGGGTTGATGGTGGGTGGCTCTGCAGCTTGGCTGGGTTGAGCGGTCGAGAGCACCATATTGACATTGTTCCAGTTCTCGCCCGTCGTTTGCATCACGATTGCATCGTATTCAATGTTGATTGTTGATTCCTGAAAATCGGCTCGGACAGCATATGTTGGAACCCAGGCTGCACGGTTAACCAGATAGGTCAGCTGAAGTGTTGCTTTGGTTGGTTTTGTGGCAACAAAGGTGACCACAACCTGGCTTGTTTGGCCTCTTTGGGAACCAATATTCTTAATCTTTCGCTCCAAGACTTCGGCTTGCTCAGTCAGTTTTCGAAGCAGTTGTTTTTCAAGAAGCTGGTTTTCCAAAAGGGTTGCCAATTGTTTGCCAAGAAAATCGAGCTGGTTTTCAATGACACTCGTGTCCAAAGCTGACGTGCCAATGTCAAGGGCTGCCTCTTCACTTCCACGAGAAGCCATGCTGTTAAGGAAGACTATTTGTGAATTAATAACTTCGACGCTATTTTTTTTGTGACTGATTTGCTCTCTTACATCATCCAATTCAGCAATAAGTTTTTGTGCCTGCTCACTGTTTGATTCGGTGGAAGGAATAACCTGGTATTCAAGATCAACAACTTTTAAATCGCCCAACGACTTTGCTTGTATTGAGTCTTTGAGGATCGTCGATGGCATCTTTGCAAAGGTGAGATTCCAGAGACCGGGCTGGACCTCCAATTCAGCGGATCGTGTCACTGATGCTCGCTCTCTAAAAACAGTCACGTCAGTGATGCTGTCTTTTGCTTTGAGAGGGACTGACACCGGTTGGTCTTGTGCGAAGGTTGGAGCAGTGAGAGTCAATAGGACTAGTAGGTACAAACGCATATGAGGGCTCCAATGATTGATGAGATGAGCAGACTGTCCATAATACGAGTTGGGTTCAATTCCGGTTGTGGCATGGCCTTGAATGACATCTGAAAGTGGCTTTGAACTATTGAATTACGCTCAGGCGATCCATAACAGTCAACGTGGTAAATCGGAACATGTTGCGAGAACATATCCTGATTCTAGTTTTTATGACAAGACGGCTAAGTGGCTATTCGGTCTGCTCGTCACGCTCTGGTTCGACAAAGTCCTGCGAAATGGTGCTGATGATGCCTGCGGAATCAAGGATCTCAGCAATTCTCTGGCGATCAGGAAGGTCAGAGTTGGCGACTTCCGAAGCCAGTTGCTTGCGTTCTAGCTCAAGGCCTAGGTACTGGACGGCAAGGCTGGCAATCTCACTCGCTGGCATTGTTTCCAAGTAATCAATGCCATCACGATAAGCAATGCGTGCAGCAAGACTCTTTGCCATCACCCAGTTGAGATAGGTCTGAGGCAGTCTTGTCCAGATTTCATCACCAACCATGTCAACGAGGACTTCTGGCAGATGTTCTTGCACAAGTTTTTGAAGCAGATGTATCTGTGACACAGGCACCTGCTCGATAGCGGCTTCAATCGCATCAGCAGTTCGAATCATGACTCGGCTTAATCGAATACTGAGATCTGGTACTGGTACCTGAGGTTGCTGCCTATGCAGCCGGGTCAGTAGTTCAACTTCTCTTCTTGCAAGATCACGTAATTTGTCAATGACCTGGGCAACAAATACTGGCTTGATTGATAGGAACTGCTCTTCGGAGAGGAGCATGCATGCCGCGATCTCATAACTGGAACAGATGACGCCACACTTATTGGCAGACGAGTCTTTAAGAATCAGAGTGCCGTGTTCTGAAAGGTATTGACGGGCATCTGGTGTCAGAAACAAATTAGCGCCTTCAACAATAAGTTTGCTGGAAGGTTGTCCATCTGCGTCCAAGAATTCGTGGGCATTCTTTTCATGGATTGAGTTAGGCCGACCACCACAAGGAACAAAGGCATCCGCCTTCACACGATTATGTAATGAGTTACGTAGATGGACACCGTCTGGCTCATCGATTGCAACGGTCCTTCCATTGTCCCCCAATTGGCTTTGATCGAAGCTGGCAATTGGAAGGGCTGCCCGGAAAAGGCGCAATAATTCATGGTGATTAAGGCCATCTGGATCTTCAGCGCAACCACTGCCATCAGCAATGCCGACGATTTTGCAACGATCGCCATAGTTCGTATCAAGAATCTGAATGAGATTGCCAGCAACATCGCCGTCAGGACCACCGGTAATCTTGATGGAGAAGGTGTCTTTTTCAGGATCAATGCCGATGGTCTCAAGTCCAACGCGAAGGAAGACATGAACGCCTTCACTGGTGACACCGTATTCCTTGTGGTTAATGCCAGCGCCTGGCTTTGAACTCATCAGAGCTGTTGGAAGTGGATAACCACGTCGCTCAGCACGATCAACAATCCAGTCAATGTGTGCTGGTGTGATTCCCTCATCAGGCCCGAAGTAGAGTAGCTCGTCTTGTCCGAAGCGATCGTAAACTTGAGACCTTATTTCTGGATCGGGTGTGATGAGATCAAGTATGGAATCAACGAATGCTTTCACCGAACGGGTGATGCGTGACTTGGGTGAAATCAGAAGTGTTGCTTTGGCGCCACCTTCAGGAATGTCCTTGTTCTTGAGTTGTTGGGCACTGGCAAGGTTGAATGCCTCGTCATAGAGGCGTTCTGATTCCCTTGCAAATTGGTCTGCACTTCGAGGGTGCACGGCTCTGACCCCGCCACGAGCAATGTCACGAAAGCGTACATGGAAGCCATTGAAGCCCCGGCCATGAACGAAGAAGACCCCAAACGGGATGACTGGACGGTCGCTTGTGGCGAGAAACTGTGGTTCAACACGCATGGATAAGGCGTATCGATCGGGAAGGTAGATGTTGGTACGAAGAACAGCCCCAACGGCTTCAAGCATTTTTCGCAGGGCCAACCGAGAGTCTTCAAGATCAACATTGCTGCTTAGATGCTGATCGAGTTGGTTTCGCTTTTCTTCAAATTCAGCATCACTCAGAGGATGATCTGGGTGGAAACGATCCAGAAAGAGATTTGCAATAGCCAAAGAAATTTCAAGATTTCGCTCAGCCAACGTCGTGAGGCGAATGGGTGTAAAAGCGTAAGGGTTTTCTTTCACAAGTACCTGGTAAGACAAATCAACCAGCGCAGTAATGATCTCGGCTCGAGTGAGATCGAGCTCTGGATGCCGGTAGGCAAGTGAGAGCGTGCGCAGGTCGAGCCACTTGATTCGCAGGAGGTCGCTATAAACCGTTTTCCACAGTTCGCTCTCAGGGTCAATCGCATTGCCATCAGGGCCTTGCACCACAAAACCCAGCATGCTGATTGATCCATTCGTACCATCGTCAATCGTGTCTAAGTAGGCGCGCCGAATATTGATGCCGGAACGACTCATGCGTTCTGCAATACGTTCAAGCATAGAACGTCGGGTTGAATTACCCACAGTGATGACAATTCTAGAGAGGCATGGATCTGCTTCATCTTCAAGTTGTACAGCAGTTCCATCAGTTCCTGAGACACGCTTGAAAAGAGCCCAGTGGGCGCTCATTCGAAGCGGCGTAACTGTCATGACATAGTCGGCATTGCAGCGTCTGAAGAAGTCAATGACTTCTTGGTCAGGCCATTCAGCTAACTGCTTTTTGGCATAAGCAAGTGTGGACTTAAGTTTGGCCGCTTGCTCTGGGTCATTTTCATCGAAGAGGGGGGTGTCGCCAAATTCAAATGTGTCAAGAACAAGTTGACCATCAGTGGCGGTATGGATCTTGGCGGCGCGAAGGGGGGAGTCGATGGGGAGTTCTTTAGCGAGTTCCGCCAAGACGCCGGGGTAATCGAGTGGGCGCATACTCGTCCATTGGGATCCATCCTCACTGCGCAATGTCAGCTCGATGGGTCGGCCAGATGCTCGTGAAGCGATGATTGCCCGAAGGTGGACCAGCTGGGTTGCATGGTCCGTGTCTTGGAAATACACCTGAGGCATGTTCTTTAGGAACCAAGGGGTGACAGCCTCTGCGGTTTCTCGCAGGCTGGAGGCGACCTCATCCACAAGTCTGGAACCATCCATTCGCTGTCCTCTAGTCTCTATTGCTGGTTTTGGAGCCATGGGTCATTGATAACGCCCCTTCCTCATTCAATCAAGCGGAGATTGAGTGAGTCATGCAGATAACTTGGCGGTCGGACGTTGGGCGCCTATGGTGGTGGCTTATGCGAAAGCCCGTAGCCATCTCCATAGGTAACTTCGACGGGGTGCATGCTGGGCACCAGGCACTGATAGAAAAGGCCCATCAAGCGGTCTCTGGTGGTGGTTCACAGGGTCAGATTGTCTTCCTGGCCTTTGATCCGCACCCGGCAAGTGTTCTCCGTCCAGAGCAGCAACCTGATCTGCTGACTCCATTTAGCCAACGTGCAGATCTTTTGAGGGCGGCTGGCGTAAATGAGGTCCATCGCCTAGTTCCCACACCAGATCTACTCGGAATGAGCCCAAAATCTTTCATTGAGTCGGTGGTAGCGGCTCATCAGCCCTCATTCTTTATTGAGGGGCCTGATTTTCGATTTGGTAAAGGGCGTGCTGGTTCAATAGAGACCTTGGAATTGCTCGGCCAGCAGCATGACTTCGAGGTTGAGGTTGTGAGCACGGCTGAAGTGGTCTTAAGTGACCACAAAATCGTGCCAGCCCGAAGTTCGTTGATCCGCTGGCTGCTATCCCACGGCCGTGTGGCGGATGCGGCACTGGTTTTAGGCCGACCCTACCAGCTCACTGGAACCGTTCAGCCTGGTGAGAAGCAAGGCCGTCTACTGGGATGTCCAACTGCAAATTGTGGCCAAGTCCAGGTGATGCTGCCAGCTGACGGTGTCTACACAGGATTGGCCAATGATCCATCTGGAAACCTACAGCCTGCAGCGATCAGTGTTGGATCGAAACCAACATTTGGCGGGCACGAAAGATTATGCGAAGTACATCTGATTGACTATGAAGGCGATCCCGATGTCTACGACTGGCCGATTCAGGTGCAGTTTAAGAGTTGGATACGTGAGCAACTGGCATTCGGATCAGAACAGCAGCTTATCGAGCAGATGGAACGCGATGTTGATTGTGCACGGTCAAGACTGGAGAGCATGGTATGACAACTGGTTCATTTAAATACGAGACCAATACCTCTGTAAGTGAGATCGCTACACGCCTCAAGAATGCAAAGCGAGTTCTGATCACAACGCACACAAAACCTGATGGCGATGCCATGGGTTGTTCGGTGGCCATGAAAAGAGCACTGGAGCAACTCGGTATTACTGCAGATTTATGGTTAGCAGGACCAGTTGAGCGCGGAATACACGCCTTGTCTTCGGGGACACCCTACCACTTGATTGAAGAGGAACTTCCGACTGAGGAATATGACGTGATTGTGGTGGTGGATACAGGCGCCTGGACACAGTTAGAGCCAATTCGACCATGGCTTGAACCTCAAATTCAACGTGTCATCTGCATCGACCACCATCGCCGTGGTGATGAAATCAGTGCGATGAGATTAATCGATCCCACTGCTGCTGCTTGCAGTGAAGTCCTCGTTCGAGTGCTTGACGCAATGGGTTGCAAGCTGACCGGTGGTGATGCTGGAATTGCTGAAGCGCTCTTTGCTGGACTTGCGACTGACACCGGTTGGTTTAAGTTTTCGAGTGCTGGCGCGTCAACATTTGCGCTTGCCTCACGTCTCATGGAGACAGGCATTGATAAACCTCGCTTGTTCCGAATGCTTGAAGAAAACAGCCGGCCTCAACGCTTAGCGCTGGAGGCTCGGGCATTAAGTTCGGTACGCTACGGTTTTGAGGGAAAAATTGCTGTCATGGTTTTGCGGCCAGAGGACTTTGAAGAGACGGGCGCTGAAACAACGGATCTGACAGGTATGGTCAATGCACCAATGGTGGTGGGTCGCGTGAGTGTTTCTATCATCTTGACTGAAGCGGTACCGGGTAAGACCAAAATTAGTTTCCGTTCCAAGCCACCAGCGGGGGCTGAGCAAGAGATGTGGTTTGTGGATGTCAACAGCCTTGCAGCGCGTTTTGGGGGCGGGGGGCATCGACATGCGGCGGGTTGTCAAATCAATGATTCGATTGACGCATCCATTGGCCAACTGATGGAGGTTCTAGAAATCAGTGAATTCCAAAAGAACCCAGAGCGAGCATCTGTATTGCCGGGTGAGAAGAGCCAGAAATCCTAGTTCGAATCATCAGTGGTCATAGGCAATGATGGGCTTGTTTCACTATTGGGCTCAACCGTGGGTTGCGCCGGCGCGGTTGTCACTGGCGCGGTCGCGGCCGATGGGTAGATTCGAGTCGGCTGAAAGAAGTAATAGAAGCTCGCGTAGGGGCCAATGACAGGTGGTCTTTCTGGATGGATCACTGTTGTTTTGAGTCGGGCAACTTCTGGAAGGACCCGGGTGTCGAACTGAGCAGCTGGAATGAGCGCGCCTTCGATCTGCGCTCGGTCTGTTTTGTTACGAGTCAAGATGGTATTTAAACGGCTATCTTGTGAAGCGCTCAGTCTCGTCCAGAAGGGATGGCCGAGTGGAGCCAGTGTTTCTTTGTCTAGTGATTGAACTTTGATCTCAACATGACGGCCAAGCGTTGTGCGTTGTTCAATACGTACCGTCCAAGTGACATGGGCGCGGTATGCGTGATTCACTTGTCTGAGCCAAAGACGAACCGACCTGAGATAGCTCATGTTTTCTGGGGACCCTGGTTCACCAATTGGGGTTTTGCCCAAAGTCTGTTGGTAATTTTCTTTGAGAGCAAAGAACAGGGCGGTCGGGCTGGCTTCAAAACCAGCAGCGTTCATCACTGATTCATCGCTTATTTCTGGTGCATTGACTTGTTGTGGGATTGTATCGGATGGCGTTTCTTGATCTGTCGGTACTGTTTGAATGTCATCGTTGTCTGAATCATCATTGCGAGTGACTTCTGACTGTGATGCGGCTTCCTGATTCATTTGTTCGATGCGATCAAGCAGTTCGCTCATCTGAGTACTGGCCATTACAAGTTGGGCAGTGAGATCTCGAATTTGATCTTTGAGTCGTTGGTTTTCGATGCGAAGGTCCTGTAGGGTCTGCGCCTGTCCAGTCCCAGGGGTACACAAGATGAGCGCCATGCAGACAGAGAGGAGCTGGCCGATATGGCATGCCAGAGAGACTGGCTGAGACGTTGGTGGTTTGATACTGCAAAACCCAGCATTCATGGTGGTGCCCTTCACTTTTTATATGGAGTGCCAAAGTATTGTTTTTTAGCGCTGCCTTCGATACGGGACCATTAATACAGCTCCTAAGCACTGTATCAAGCCAAACAGGCGTTTTTATACCTGTTTGAGCCGATGTTATGAGATAAGGTTGTCTTCTTGAGGTTGGCGCCGACTTGTCTGATGCAATATGGCGCGTACTATTCAAGAGATGGGCGGCGTATTCTTTACTTGATCGTGCGAGGCCGAAGGGCCTGGAGGCTCATTTTGGAACATATACACGCCATCATTCGACTTGCCAGTCGCCGAATTGCTTTGACCGATTTTCTTCGCTGGCTCCGTGATCTTTTGATCTTGGCACTGGGTGTTATTTGTATCTATCTCGCACTTGAACGATTGGCAATGGTGCCACAGGCGCCCTGGTTTTGGTGGATTCCTCCGGTACTCATTGCGGCCATTCTGGTGGCAGTGATGTTATGGTCGCGCCATCGCCTAAAACAAGTGAATGTCGCTATTGCAGTTGACCAGCAACTGGGTCTTGATGAGAGACTTTCATCGGCAATGATGCTGTCAGACTCTGATGATCCATTCGCCAGAGCAGCGATTGATGATGCGATTCGTACGGCTCGCTTACCACAGACCCGTGAACAAGTTGGAAGGGCTTTTAAAGTAAGAGCACCACGTGGTTGGTGGGTTCCAATTCTGTTGATCGCTCTTGCAGTTGGAATATTTTTTACGCCGACAATAGCGGCAAAGCAGGTTGATCAAACGCAACAGTCCGAGGTATTGATTGTTGACTCAGCTGAGCAAGCTAAAGAAGAAGTAACGGCTTCCGTATCAGCACTTGAAGAGGCTGTTGCAAAGGATGAGTCACTTGCGATTGCGATGCAAGAGACTTTGGACAAAATGAAACCAGAAGCCCTTCAAGTCAGTGAAGATGCTTCTGCGACTGAGATTCGACAGGATGCGATTAAGAAAGTGACCGAGCTCAATCGCCGGCTCGAGGAATTGCTGGATAGTGAACAAGTTCAGGCATCTGAAATGTTAGAGGAGATGCTGAGTAAGATTTCTGCAGACGCTGAGCAATCAAATGCAACGAGTGAACTGATGAAGGCCATGGCCCGTGGTGACTTTAAGGCAGCGCAGGAAGCAATCAAAAACCTTCAGGAAGAGATCAAACAGGCAGGTGAGGGTGGCCAGGCATTGGCGGAAGAGATTGCGGACCTCGCAGCCCAGCTTAACGCTCTTTCTCAGCAGCGCGAACAGTTGGCCGAAGCACTCGAACGCGCAGGTCTCGACGGTCAATTAGCAGAGAATATGGCGGCGCTTGAACAGGCGCTGAAGCAGAATCAGAATCTCACTCAGCAGCAAAAGGATGAGCTGCGTAAGTTGGCAGAATCCCAGATGGGTGCATGTAAGCAATGTAATAACATGGGCCAATCGATGCAGCAGATGGCTCAGGCATGTAAGCAAGGTGGTCAGCAATCCACGAGTAAAGCCGGCAATGAAATGTCCGAGCAATTGTCGCGTATGGAAATGATGCAGCAGATGTTGCAGCAGGCCAAGGTGACTCAGAAAATGTGTGTCAGTGAATGCCAGTCGATGGGGCAGTGCAATGGCAACCAAGGCCAAGGAGGCGGTGGTTCTGGCGATAGCGGAGCAGGCAGTAGTGGAACAGGCGGTTCGGGTCAGGGCAATGGTGGAAAAAACAGCGTCGAGGAGACATCGGTCTCCATGACCGAGGTGAAGGCGAACATTTTCACAGAGCAGGGAGATGTTATTGCACGTGAGTTGTTTGATGGTGAGATTGAAGCAGGGGTGTCATCAGCGTCTGTAAAAGAAGTGATAAGGACAGCGGTAGAAGGTTTTGAGGATGGCGTGAGCGAAGACCCACTGCCGCCCTATTATGATGAAGTCCAAAAGCACTACTTCGGGGAACTTGCGGAGCTGATTAAGGCCCTTGATGCGGCAAATCAGGACAACACATCAGTCGATCAACCCGAGCCATCCCAGGATGAAGATTCGAGCAACCAGTGAGACCAGTAGCGATTGCGTAAGGCCATTGGCAAGGCTTTGTCGCTGTGCTATGCGCGTCCAGGTCGTATGGCTGGCTGTCATGATGATTTCATGCAATGACAGGCCGTCGCCTGAGCGCGTTATACTTTACGTTTCGGCTGATGAGCATGTTGCTCGTCAGGTCATCGAACGTTTCGAAGTTGCCACGGGTATTGAGGTTCAGGTCGTTGGGGACACAGAATTAAAGAAGACCACTGGCCTCGTAGAACGCATTCGTAGAGAAGCTGAGCGGCCAAGAGCTGATGTCTTCTGGAATTCTGAAGCTTTCATGACCGAGGCATTGGCAGCCGAGGGGCTGCTCACCCCACATACCTCTGAGGTCGCCAAGGCGTGGCCAACTGTGCATCGGCACCCAGGCCATCTATGGCATGGATTTGCGGGGCGGGCGAGGGCGCTGGTTTATAACCCAAGCCATCTCATGGCTGAAGACATTCCTGAGCAATGGGCGGATCTGGTATCCGAAAAATACAAGGGTCAGATTGTGATGGCTGATCCGCGTTTTGGAACAACCGGTGGTCACTTGGCGGTCATTCAATGGCTTTTTGATGAAACACTGCCGGGTAGTTATGACCAATTTGTCGATGGTTTAGCGGCCAATGATGTCAGGCTGCTTCCCAGCGGGAATGCTGGTGTTGTTGATGCGGTTGAGCGAGGTGAGGCTGTACTTGGATTAACAGATACGGATGACATATGGGCGGTGCTGGATCGTGGTGGCAAAGTGGATTGGGTATTACCTGGCCACAGTATGGGTGAAGATGCAACGCCTCATGGCCCACTGGTCATACCAAATACAGTGGCGTTAGTTCGTGGTGGGCCTCACCCAAAGCAGGCAGCGTTGTTGGCTGATTTTTTGTTGTCCGCAGAGGTGGAGTCTTTGTTGGCTCAATCCTCATCACGAAACATCCCCTTAGGATCAGATGCCGTCATCAATGCTGACATTATTGTTCACAATCCTGTTGATGTGGATTACGCGGTAGTGGCAGCAGGACGATCAGCGGCTGTTCAAAGTGCGGTCAAACGTCTCGGAGGTCGCTGAACTGATGCGCAGTAGTGGCTGGATCTTAGTTGCCATCGCGACCTGCCTCTGGATTGCTGTGGGCGTATTGCCGCTTGTCAGTGGCTTCATGTCATTTGATAATTCAGAGACCACAAATGTACCTATGATTCGGCCGCTTGGTGAGTTGCTTCTCACAACAGCAGGGTGGTCAGTGGCGGTGGCTGGTGGCGCCATGTTGCTGGGACTTGGTCCAGGCATCTACTTATCAAGAATTGCAAGAAGTCATCAGAATTTCCGACGCTATGGAAGGTCTGTTTGGGCCATTGTGATTCTGTTTTTGCTATTGGTGCCTTTATTTCTGCCGCCTTACCTCATCTTCTTTGCATGGTGGCAACTCTGGCCACCAAATAGCGGTGTGTACGCATGGGCAGTTGACCATGGCATGGTTGGGCAACTTCGATCGGCGACCTTGTATGTTGGTTTCGTAGCATGGTCATGGCCGTTGGTCGCATTATGTGTTGCTGGAATGCAGCGTGGTACACCAGATCGCGATCAGGAACTTGTAGAAATTGATGGAGCGCCACTGCTCATGCGACTGAGGCTCACTGTCAGTCGCAGTATTGGTGGCCTTGCCTTAGGAGGATTGGTTGTATTCCTACTGACATGGAGTAATACAACTTGTTTTGACTTGGCTCAGATCTTTTCGCTGGCCAATGAAGCCAGAGCTTTAGAAGCATTAGGTGCGCCGGCATCTCAGCTCATTTCCGTGAGTGGGCCAGCCGTCCTTATTAGTTGCGTCGGCGCAATCGTGGTGTGGTGGCTTATTACCAGTCGCCATGGAGATCGCCGTTCGGATTCACTTGTGACAGCGCAAGCTGAAGTGGTGAGAGGGCAGTTTGCGAACATCTATAGATGGCTGGGTGTTTTTATGATCGCGGGTCTGTGGATACTGACAGTTGGTATTCCAGTGACAGCATTTGTTTGGTCGCTCACAAATATGTTGCGAGATGGTTCCATCTTGACTGGCCTGGGCGGATTCATGGATGTCTATGGCACTTCAGTGTTCTCTGGAGTCTTCTTGTCATTGCTCACGGCAAGCGCTGGCGGGATTGTGACGCTCGGCCTAGCGCTGATGTGGATCCATCCCTCAAGCTGGGTGCGCCTATTAGCGCATATCCAGGCGGTCCTGTGGTTGATCATTGGCGCGGTTCCCGCTGCGTCCTATGCCGTTGGCTTGCGTGGTGCATGGGATCATCTGATTGGTGACATGCCCCTGGTTCTGGCAGCAGCACACTTGGGACGTTATGGATTTGTTGCAGCATTGGTTGGTTGGTGGATTGCGCGTTCAGAGGGGCGTCAGCAGCGAGATGTTCGTCTCTTAGACGGCGGCCGCTCAGGGCTCCTCGGAGGCATTGGATTAGGAGGTGCATTTACGGCACTCGCACCGGCATTGATTGGGGGTGTTGTTGCAGCCTTCGCCCTTATTGCAATCGCCTCGTTTGGTGAAATTCCGATGACGCAGCAAGTCGCGCCACCGGCGCGATCAGTGCCACTTCAGGTTGCTTTGCTCAATGCAATGCATTACCAGCGCCCAGAGATCGTCATGTTGGCAGGATTGGTTATGCTGCTAGGTGGTGGTTTGGCAGCTTGTATTGCTCTATGCGGTGGTTTGTTTATGCGTCCAATACTAAGACTTCGGCAGCTCAATCGGAATTCAAGCATTGGTTGCTGGTTGACTATTGGATTCTTCTTGCTGATCAGTATTGGGTGTCGTGGGCAATCATCAGAAGAAGATGTTGTTGGCCACTTGGATGTTGAGCGTATGTTTGGATCACCTGGCCTTTCTCTCGGCCAGTTTTCTTATCCTCGGGCCATGGCAATTGATATTCATGGCGATTGCATGTACGTCATCGATAAGACTGCCCGTATTCAGCGAATTGGCCTTGATGGTACGCCGCACCGCCAATGGGCTACGCCTGAGAGTGCGCTGGGTAAGCCCACCGGCGTCTCAGTTGGCCCAGATGGACTGATCTACGTTGCAGACACGCACTATTACCAGATTCTGGTTTATGACGCTGATGGCAATGAGCAACTGAGATTTGGTGAATATGGGACTGGGCCGGGGCAGTTTATTTATCCAACTGATGTTGTGGTTGCGCCAGATGGACGGTTGTATGTAGCAGAGTACGGCGGTAATGATCGAATTCAGATTTTTAGCCCCGAGGGCGTCTACATAGATCAGTTTGGTAGTTTCGGAAGTGAGGCAGGTCAGTTGAATCGGCCGCAGTCCATGGCATTAGCCAATTCTGGGCAGGCAATAATCGTCGCTGATTCCTGTAATCACCGGATTAGTATCTATGATCTCGATGGAAAACTCATTCGTATGTTTGGTGAGCCTGGCGTAGCTTCGGGGCAATTACTCTACCCATATGATCTGGTGCAGCTACCAGATGGAACGTTGCTTGTTTGTGAGTGGGGGAACCACCGGGTTCAGGCATTTACGGTGGATGGCACGCCAAGTGGCATCTTTGGAAACCTGGGATATGCCCCAGGTCAGTTACGGACACCATGGTCAATCGATATTGATGCAAGTGGTGAGAATATCTTTGTACTTGATTCAGGGAATGAGCGGGTTCAGGTCATTCCAACCAACCATCTGGCATTTGATTTAGGTGACTCATGAGTCATTTGGGCCCCATTTATTTTGATCAGCCAGGCTGGCTACTGCTGTTGCTACTTGTGGTACCGGTACTGCTGATGGCTTTGACAAGTCGTGGAGTTCTGTCCCGTAGCAAGCTCTGGTTGAGCACCGCACTGCGAATATTGGTGGTGATTTTGATTACGGTTGCTCTGGCTCAACCATCGTGGCGGCAGCCAGGTCAGGGTGTGACGGCGACGTTAATCATTGATCGCAGTCAGTCGATTCCCATGGCGTTGAAGAAACAAGTATTAGAATCACTTGAGAACGCAACGCAGGCAGGAACAGAAGATCGCTTGCCAGAAGATCGGCTTGCCGTTGTGACTGTTGCACGCGAAGCCATTATTGCTGCTTTGCCGCATCGAAATTCAATGGTGACGGTTGGCCGCGATGTGAGTGATCTCACCGCAACAAATCTCGCTGAAGCGGTTCGAGTCGCGCATGCGCTCATGCCCGACGACACAGCCAACCGGATTGTGATTGCCTCTGATGGTAATGAGACAATTGACTCTGTTGCTGCTGCTGCCCGTCAGGCTTCGGCTTCTCAGGTACCAATTGATGTCTTAATTTTGCCATATGAATACGGTAATGAAGTCGTGTTCGAGTCTCTTGTTGCGGAGCCAATTGCAAGGCAAGGCCAGAACGTGACATTGCGGATGGTGCTTCATAGCACCAGTGATGCCAATGGTATGCTCTCTCTGAAAGTGAATGGTCAGCCTGTTGCTCTCTCCGAAAGTGCGGATAAACAACTCCCTGTCTCACTCAAGGCAGGCACGAACGTGTATCGGGCGACTATTCCAATGATGCGGGCAATGCCGCATCGCTTTGAGGCACGTTTCACGCCGAGCGATCCATCCTTCGATGCAGTCATACAAAACAATAGCCAGCTGGCAGTCACGTTTGTAAAGGGGCGTGGGCAGATCCTTATTATTGATGATGGTCAGGTAGAGACCGAGCATCTCAGCGCCGTGTTAAGGGAAGCAGGTCTGGAAGTAACCTCACGAACGCCAGGTGGCATGGGGGACTTGCTTGACCTGATTGGCTTTGATGCTGTTGTGCTTGCAGGGATGCCGCGCTGGGCCTTTAGCGAAGAACAAGATCGAGCGCTTTATCGCTATGTCCACGATATTGGCGGGGGGCTCATTGCCCTGGGTGGTCCCCAAGCATTCGGCGCTGGAGGCTGGATTGGATCGCATTTGTCCAGGGCGCTGCCAGTGCGGCTTGATCCCCCAGCTGAGCGCCAGATTATGCGTGGTGCATTGGCGCTCATTATGCACTCATGCGAAATGCCTCAGGGTAACTATTGGGGTCAACGTGTCGCTGAAGCGGCTATTTCAGCGCTTTCGCGGCTTGATATGGTTGGCATTATTGAACAAGGTTTTAGAGCTGGTGGTGCCAATAGTATCCAAGGTGCTGTCTGGGCATTACCGATGCAGGAGGTGGGTGATAAGCAGGCCGCAATTGCAGCAACCCGTAAGCTGCAGTTAGGGGATATGCAAAATTTTGCACCAGCAATGCAGCTCGCCCTTCGAGGTTTGATATCTGTTAATGCTGGGCAAAAACATGCGATCATTATTTCTGATGGCGATCCGCAGCCACCACCAGCATCACTTCTTGCAAAGTATCGACAAGCCAACGTCAGTGTTTCAACAGTGCTAGTCGGCGCGCATGGAAACCGGCAGCGTGATCGCAACACAATGCAGTCAGTGGCCAATGGAACTGGTGGTAGTTTTTATCCCGTAACAAATCTTCAAGCCTTGCCTTCTATTTTTATTAAGGAAGCACAACTTGTTTCTCGTTCTCTGATTCAAGAAGGCAGGATTTTTCAGCCTCAGGCCATCAATCTGCCTGGCCCCACAGAGGGCTTTAGCAGCGTGCCTTCAGTGGGGGGTTATGTTCTGACTGCAGAGCGGGTTGGGCTTACCCAGACGCCACTGTTCATAAAAGCCGAAGCAGATGATCCATTGTTGGCATTTTGGAATTTCGGACTGGGCCGGTCACTGGTCTTTACCAGCGACTTATCTGGTCGCTGGGGATCCGCTTGGGCATCATGGCCGGAGTTCAATATCTTTTGGGAGCAGTGTGCACGCTGGGTGATGCGACCTACTGCGGAATCCAACACACTGATTCGAACTCGAATTGAGGGCGAAGAGGCAATTGTTGACTTGCAAGCGCTTGATGACCAGGGGCGTGCAATCAATCATCTTCAACAGCAAGCAATGGTCATTCCACCAGGCAGCGGCGAGCCGATTGCACTCACTATGGATCAGGTTGGACCCGGCCGGTATCAAGGGCAATTTAAGGTCAGTCAAGCTGGCCACTATCTTGTGAATATTGTTCACGCGAATGGCACTATTCCGGCAGCAGTCTGTGTTCCTTATTCAAAAGAGTATCGCGCCATTCGTCATAACGAAAAACTACTTCGGGAATTGGCTGAGCAGACTGGTGGTCGAGTTATGAACTTTAACAAGGATGGAACGCTGCCCGCGATTTTCGAACGCGCCGCATTAGAGATTCCATTTACGCCGACACAGATGTGGGACCTTTTAGCGATCCTCGCTGCAGCGCTGTTTCTTGTTGACGTTGCCATCCGTCGTCTCGCAATTGATTGGGAGCATTTTAGGGCTTGGTGGAGTTCTGCAATTGGGCAACGCACGGAGGGTTCTGCTGAGTCAGTTCTGGCATGGAAACGTGCTCGCTCTCAAGCATCTGGTCAATCGAATAGGAAGGGTGACAAGGCGACATCTCGCACGCGTTTTGTAAAATCTGAATCCATCTCTAAAGATGTTCAGCGGGCAGATCCGAGCGAGCGATCAAAAGCCGGGCTTGAGAAGCCAGGGTCGACCGTTCAAGATGCCAAGGATGATCAGTCAAGCCATACTGCAAGGTTGCTTAGAATTAAACGAAACATGGCACCAGATGATGAGGGGCCTGAGTCATCGTGACAAAACCCGAGCCAACACTCCGAGACACACGTGGTTTAGAACTCACGCTGAGCGATATAGAAGCCATCGCTTGTGCTTGCGCGGAGTTGCAGGATGTGATTAAGGAAGTGCGCTCTGAGATCGGCCGTGTGATTGTCGGTCAAGATGCAGTCGTCGAACAATTATTGTGGGCCCTTTTTGGTGATGGACATGTCTTGCTGGAGGGCGTTCCCGGTTTGGGAAAAACGCTCTTAGTGCAGACTTTAGGCCGTGTGTTAAAACTCGATTACGCTCGTATTCAATTTACGCCGGACCTGATGCCATCTGATATCACCGGTACCAATGTGGTCTATGATGACGCATCTGGTGGCCGCCGATTTGAGTTTGAACCTGGCCCGATCTTTAGCCAAATGGTTTTGGCAGATGAGATTAATCGCGCTACACCAAAGAGCCAAGCGGCGTTGTTAGAAGCAATGCAAGAGAAATCTGTGACCGTCGGTGGTACGACACGGCATCTTGAGCTGCCGTTCTTTGTCATGGCAACACAAAATCCTATTGAGCAAGAGGGGACCTACCCTTTGCCAGAGGCTCAGCTTGATCGCTTTCTGCTCAAAATTACAGTGCCACTTACAAGTCGAAATGAACTAAATCAGATCATTGACCGCACCACCCGCAGTGGTCAGGCACAGGCAAAGCCGGTTCTTGATGCGACTTCCATTATTCGTGCTCAACGGCTTATCGAACGAATTATTGTTGCCGACCATGTGAGTGACTATGCCGTTCGACTGGTGATGAGCACGCATCGCGGTAGCGCATGGATTTCGCCAGAAACAGAATCCTATGTCATTGTTGGGGCCAGTCCGCGAGCCGCTCAGTCGATGGTCAAAGCGGCCAAAGTTCGATGTTTATTGGAGGGTCGTTATGCCGTGAGTTTTCGTGATATCCAAGCGGTTGCCCATCCGGTGCTACGGCATCGTATTCTCAGAAGCTTTGAAGCAGAAGCCGAAGGCATTTCAACAGATCAGATCATTGATACGCTTCTACAGCAGACACCGGTAGAAGGAGATTAATATCGTGGCCACCTTTGGTACAAGTACCGAACCAAAACCGAAGCGAATTGACGAGCTGCTTGATACGGATCTCATGACGCGCTTAGGCCACCTTGATGTGCTCAGCCGGAAGATCTTTCAAGGTAAGGTTCAGGGAGAACGGCGCAGTCGTAAACGTGGCCTGAGTGTCGAGTTTGCGGACTATCGGCAGTATGTCGCAGGTGATGATCTTCGATTTATTGATTGGAATGTATTTGCTCGCCTTGATCGCTTATTTATTAAGCTGTTTATTGAAGAAGAGGACCTGTCATTGATCCTTGTTGTTGATGCAAGTGCATCGATGGATTGGGGCAACCCTAATAAGTTCATTTTTGCTCAGAAGCTCGCCATGGCACTTGGCTATATCGGGTTGGTTAATCACAATCGGGTATCACTGATGTCATTCGGTGAAGAGGGCCTTCAAGTACTGCCTAATTTACGGGGGCGCCGACGTACCCAGGAGATGGGAAACTGGCTGCTTGAAAAAAATCCCGTTGGTAGTGCCGATTTCAATGAGACCATGCGGACCATTGCCACGGGGCGACAAGGGAAAGGTGTGATGGTCTTGCTCTCTGACTTTCTTTATAAAGAGGGCTACGAAAAGGGCCTTCGATTTTTAGCTGGTGGCCGGACGGGCTTCGACACTTTTTGTGTACAAACGCTCGCCCCAGAGGAGATTGATCCTGGTCAGCATGGTCTGACAGGTAATCTGCGTTTGACAGATATCGAGGATTCTGATGCGGCAGAGGTGACAGTCAGTCCGTCGCTTTTACGAAAGTACAAGTCAAATTTAGATCAATACTGTGGTCAGCTGCAAGAATTTTGCGTTCGTCGTGGTATTTCTCAGCTCACGGTTGATACGTCTACAGATATGAATGTGCTCTTAGTTGACTACTTGCGACGTAGGGGACTGCTCAAGTGACCTGGTTGACGCCATTTGCAGGTCTTATCCTTGCTGCATCGGTGATTCCACCTTTGCTGTTGCTCTATTTTCTTCGCCTGCGACGGAGCAAAGTTCAAATTCCGTCGACGTTGTTATGGATGCAGTCGTTTGAAGACCTAAGAGCCAATGCGCCTTTTCAGAGATTGAGATGGAGCATCTTGTTGCTCTTGCAACTTTTGGTTCTGGCACTACTCGTATTGGCAGTCATGCAACCTCAGATTGAAGGTAAGCAAGTAATGGGTGGTCGGCACGTGATGCTGATTGATCACTCAGGATCTATGGCTGCGCAGGACGATGAGGATGGTTTGACACGACTGGAAAAGGCGAAGGATTTAGCACGTACAAAAATTAAATCTCGATACCGATCTGGAATGTTTACAGATGATCCTGGTGAGACCATGATTATCGCGTTTTCGGATCGAGCTGAAGTCATGACGCAGTTCACTGATTCAAGACAGAAACTACTGGACTCTATTGATGCCATTAACCAAACGCATGGCGCCTCTTCACTTGGTGAGGCATTGGAACTTGCTCGCGCCTATACAACCAATGTGAATCCGGATCTCCCAGATCAGTGGCCAGTCACAGCGCCGCCATCAATTCAAGTGATCAGTGATGGCCGAATTACAGATCTCGACACGCAAGTGGTTCGTGGAACTGATGAAGCAGTTTCATTTATCCCAGTTGGTGATCCGGGGGCACGGAATATTGCAGTTGGCACACTTGCTGTGGAACGACCGTATGACCGGCTCAGTGATGTTGAGGTCTTTGCTGGCATTCTTAATTTTATCACTGAACCGCAGGATATTAATGTCCAACTGACGGTCAATGGTGTCATTCAGAGTGTTGAGTCTGTGAGCCTGCCTGCGGCAGCTGTCAGTGATGACACAGGTGTTCTCTCGCCAGGCGCACGAAATATCACTTTCTTGCCATTCAATCAACCAACTGATGCAGTCATCGAGGTCGAGATCCTGAGCAATGATTCACTGGGAGTTGACAATGCTCGTCGAGTGGTGGTTCCGCCCCCAGCACCATTAAGCGTTGCCGTGGTGTCAAAAGGGCAATCAGCGATCAAGACCATTCTTGAGGGTTGGAGTCGTTTACGTGAGTTGAAGACATTTACACCTGAGTCTTATGAGCTTGCCGCGGAACAAGGGCAACTCGATGAATTTGATGTCATTGTTATTGATGACTATGCGCCGACGAACTTCCCGCCAGGTCGGTATCTCACAACTGGTAAGGCGCCACCGTTAGATGGATTCAATGAGTATGGTGTTGCCAAGGCTGATCTTATGCTGAGCTCGACTGCTGAGCATCCAGTCATGCAATTTGTGAATGCCGACCGTCTCTATGTGGCTGAGTTAAACCTTATTCAGCCGGATCAAGATATTGATGTCATTATGGAAGGCAGCAAAGGACCTTTTGCAGCGGTACTTGCACGTGGTGAGCATACTGTTGTCCACGTTACATTTGCACCCCTTGATAGTAATTGGCCAGTCTTGCGAAGCATTCTGCCATTCACACTCAATGCCATAGAGTTCTTAGCTGCTTCTAATCAATCTATCACGGCGCAAGCACTACAGCCGGGGCAGGCTATTACAGCGAGACTTCCAATGGGTGTCACTCAGGTGTTGCTGATTGCACCAGATCAAGAAGAATGGGACCTGTCGATTGGGGATGATCGTGAACTGGTATGGGGGCCAGCCCAACAAGCGGGTCGTTGGAAGCTCAAATACACTGATGACCAGGGTAGCCAGGAGCGAACAGTTGCCGTCAATATGGACACCGCCTCTGAGGGTGACCTACGCGTGCGCAATGAAATGAAGTTTGGTACTGACCGCGTTGCTATAGAAGGGAGCGTGGAAATGTACCGAGCGTTATGGCCTTGGGCATTGCTCGTTTGTTTGGGCTTACTCATGATGGAATGGTGGGTCTTCCATCGAAGAACAATTTAGCTCATTGATTAAGCACGGTTTTAATGGCTCATTCGCTTGCAGCTTTTCGCCGAACTTCATCGGGGTCGATGCCGAGATACTCACACATATGGCGGTCGAATACCTCTTGGTCTTCCTCACGCGAAAAGTCGAGGCGTAGTTCATTAATGACCTTGGTGCCCTGACCAATCCATTCATCCCAAGTTTCCTTAGCAATGTTCTCATAGATCCAAAGTCCAATTGGTCCACGGAATGGTGGTGCATCAAGTTGGTGGCCTGGTCGCCCAGTTCTTTGACATACAAAGCTACCACTGGCATTGAGGGCGTCAGATCGTTCCTGTGACTCTTTCGATATTGTTGGTGCTGAGCGTCCCATTGACTCAAGCAGTTTTTCAATACCGGTCATGACCTTACGTTCGCCCTTGCTGGCAGCAATCTGAAAGCCGCTGATCAGTACTTCACAGGCCTGATCTGTCCAGCCCGCATTGATCATCGCTTGGCCGGACAGCTCATAGGCACGGCTCATTTCGGGGTTAATCTCAATGGCTTTGGTGAGTGACTTAGATGCCTCTGCGGCCCGCCCCTCATCAAGATAGGCGCTGCCGAGGCTAAAATGTGCCATCTCATTGTCCGGATCTGCTGCGGCCATTTTTTCAAATTGAGCAATCCGGTCTGTTGTGTCGGTCATTTGGAGTCCTTGTCTAGGTTGTCTAGGTTGTCTGGCGGGATGGGCACTTGAGGGGGGGACATCATACGCGTTAGAGCGGAGTTGGATACTATGGAGATCATGGCTGGCCTTGAAACGTCACTTGCAGGTGTCTCGCTGGTGACACCATTGGTGGCGGCAGCGGGCACCACCGGAACATTGGCAGAACTGCCAGCGGTGGCTGGCGTGGCCGGCCTGGGTGCACTCACCACTAAATCGATCACACCTGAACCACGGGCTGGTAATCGCCCCATACGGCTGGTTGAGGTTTCGGGCGGCATGCTTAATTCGGTGGGGCTGGCCAACCCTGGCTTAGAGCGTTTTGAAATCGACGCATTGCCCGCCGCTCAATCGCTCAGTATCCGTGTCTTTGGGTCTGTGGCCGGTCACAGTATTGATGACTACATCGCGGTTGCTCATGCCATGGATGGAGCTGATGGTCTCGATTTGATTGAACTGAACCTGTCCTGCCCAAATTCAGCCACAGGTCTGGATTTCGGAGGCCGGCCAGCTGAGCTGAAAACGCTGATGAAAGAAGTACGCCCCTTTGTTAAGAGCAAGCCACTTTCAGTGAAACTTTCTGGTGCCGGACCTGACGTTGTTGGGTTGGCCGTTGCTGCCATTGAGTCTGGTGCCGATGTATTGACACTCATGAATACGATTCCCGGTATGTCAATTGATGTCAAGACGCGCCGTTCAAAAATCGGCGCTGGTCGTGGCGGGGTCAGTGGACCATTAGTGCATCCCGTTGCAGTACGCTGTGTCAGTGATGTTTATCGTGAGGTGGCCCGTGAAGCAGGTGTGCCGATCATCGGTGTTGGCGGCGTCTTGGACTGGACGGATGCAGCGGAGTTTATCCTTGCAGGCGCTACAGCTGTTGGTATTGGTACTGGAATGATGATCAATCCTCGCTTACCCAAACGTATTTCCAAGAGACTATCGCGTTGGGTTGAGCGTCAAGGTTGTCAACGCGTTGATGAGCTTATCGGTGCCTTCGAGCCTTGATCCAGATGATCAATGAAGCACTGTCCGCGTTGTTCGAAGTTATCAAACTGATCCCAGCTAGCGCAGCCCGGGCTCAATAACGCAACATCATCATCACCCATGCGTGATCTGATTTTTGCGACTGCAACTTCAACGCTGTGACAAGATTCGATATAGGCATGGGGGCAGTACTCATTTGCCATCGCCGTCAGCTTTGGTCCAGTTGTACCAATGGTATAGAGGCCAGCGAGGTCGGTTGCCAGCTGTGCAATAGATGAAAGGTCGATGCCTTTGTCATACCCGCCAGCGATCAGGTGCACTTTTTTAGGCTCTGAGAAGGCTGAAACTGCCAGGCAAGTTGCTTGTGGGGTCGTGGACTTGGAGTCGTTGTAGGCACGTTGGTTTTGATTTTTCCAAACCAACTCGAGGCGATGTGGCAGACCTCTAAAGTTCAGCAAACTCGCAGCGCCAAGATCGGGCGCCATGCCGGCAGCAAGATGGCAGGCTTGAAGAGCTGTTGCAGCATTCATTTGATTATGTTCGCCAACCACGCTCAGTGCTATTGCTGAGTGGCTCTGGTCATCGCTTTTGATGTGATGATCGCTTTCTGTTTGAGAGCGCCAGATCACCTGTTTGCTCGCTTGGTAGTGTTCAAAGCTTCCATGCCAATCAAGGTGGTTGGGTGAAACATTTGTGGTGACAGCGATATGCGGGGAGTACCCAGGAGCAGTTTCAAAACCAACACCAGCATCAAGCCAGTAGAGCATGGCACTAGAGAGCTCAAGAACGATCCAGTCAGCATCCCGAAGCGACTCAGAATTCGTCAGCAGTGAGCCCCCATAATTGCCGCCTAATCTAGAATCAAAACCGGCATCCTTGAGCACATGGTGGATCATCGCAGCAGTTGTGGATTTTCCAGCTGAGCCCGTGACACCGATCACGCGTTGCCGATCCAATCGTTCTGTGACGAGACGGATTTCAGTTGTAATTGGAATGCCAGCTTCTTGTGCGGATTTCAGAAAGACATTGTCCCAGGGGCGTGGGACAGCCGGGTTGGCAATGACAAGATCGCATGCGTTGAAGTCACTGAGGTGATGGCCACCCAATCGAAGTGTGACTTTCTTGGCGGTGATGAGGTCTTGGAGCTGCTCTAATTGAGGCTCAAGAGACGCTTCATCGGCGAGATCAGTCACAGTGACGTGGGCACCTTGCTCAGCGAGCCAGCGCGTCACGCCCAATCCGCCGCCAAAGCGACCCAGCCCCATCACGGTTGTTCTTAAATCTCGCATACTGTCCATAACGCAGGTTAGTCTATGGTCACCAAACTCATTTTATCGGGTTAGAATCTCCACGATCCATAGGAAGGTCGGTTTCCCTCATAGCCATAGGTAGAGATGGCATCAAGCAATACTCATGACTTTTGATCAGCCAGCGAATTCCTCAAATCAACAAGTGGTCCTAAGACCCACAGGCGTCTTGTCCGCTCTTGCTGTCGTTGGGTTGATATTGGCGGTCATTCCATGCTGTCCGCCCATTAATGCACTGGGGAGTGTCCTGGGTTTGGTGGCCTTGCGCAGAATCGATGCATCAGCTGGAGGTTTGCGTGGTCGCGGCCTGGCCTTGGGTGCGATCTGGACGGGGTTGGCATTGACGCTCATGGGGATTGCTGCTTGGATTTGGGTGACTGATGAGCTTGAGGCCCAGTATCGAATTCGCATTGAGGAAGCAACCCAATCATTTATACAAATGGCGATGAGTGATGATCCAGCATCAGCCCTGACTCTTTGGGGCGGTGATGGTACGCCACCAAGTTCTGCAGAACTGACCGCTTTTGGCATTGATATCGAGAAGCGTTTTGGCCAGTTACAGAGCTTTACTTTATTGACACAGGAGGTGGGCGGTTGGCCACTTGATCGTTGGCAAGCCGCAGGTGAGTTTCAGTTCGAAAAAGTGCGTTTGACCGGTGGGGTCGAACTGGCAGTTGAGACTGGCGAGCTCATACCCAACTTCCGTATTTCTGCGATTGAAATAGATGATCCATCGCAGGGTTCGCTGCGTCTGCCTCCGCTTCCTGAAAAACCCAGTGATCAACTGGACCCACAAGAGCAAGATGTCAGTGAGTGATGCTCAAGCCAAAACGTTGCAAAGCGGTGCTCCGCGACGGCCCATGAGCCGCTGGGCCGTTGCCTCACTACTTCTGGGTATCGGTATCTGTCCGCCTCTTTCAGTGAGTGCCATATTTTGTGGTATTCGCGCTTTGATGGCCATGCGTTACCGGCCAGAGCTCCGGGGCCGCTCGTTAGCAATTCTGGGAATCATTGCTGGGTTCTTGTCATTGGCGTTGTTTGCCTGGTTAGCAGTTTGGTGGAACGATACCGCTCGCCGGCCCATGATTGATGGTCCAATTGCTGCGATCAAGGCAGGGCAATCGGGCGATGTTGCTCAGTTCAAGGCCTGGTTCACGGAAGCAGGGGCTTCAGCGAGTGATGAAGAGGCGGCCTCATTTCTCAACGCGCTGACCACGAGGTATGGTCAGCTTAGTGGGAGTCAGCAGCGGGTAGATCTCCTTGATCCAGAGGCTATTCGGAGATTCAAGCAACCCGTTGTCTGGTATGAGTTTCTCTTCTCTTCAGGGAGTGTCCCTGCCATGAGTCAGTTCATCTTGTTTGACCCGGTGACAGGCAGTCGCCTGGCTCGATTTGCATTTGTGATGATTCAGGACGCAGACGCGGGGGATCTCGTTTATCCTCTGTCAATGCAGCCCGAGGCCCTTGCGTTGGAACCAGACAATGTCCAGTGAACCAGTCATCAAGATTCGTAATGTTGTCAAGAGATTTGGCAGTCAGACCGTTCTTGATGGGATCAATTTAGATATTCAGCAGGGCGAAACCATGATCATCATGGGTGGCTCTGGTTCTGGCAAATCCACCATGTTGCGGATCATGATTGGTTCGCTCAAACCCGAAGAGGGAACGGTGGAAATGTTCAATGAAACACTTGGTGAACTTGACGAAGAAGGGCTGAATGTTGTGCGTAAACAATTCGGCATTCTTTTTCAGTCGGGCGCTTTGTTTAACTCTATGACAGTTGCTGAGAATGTGGCATTGCCACTGACGGAGCATACAGATCTTGATGCGAATATTATTGATGTCATGGTGAAGATAAAACTGGAACAGGTCGGTTTGCGTGAGGCTGCAGATAAGTACCCATCACAAATTTCTGGCGGCATGAAGAAGCGAGCTGGTCTTGCTCGAGCGCTGGCGTTAGATCCCAAAGTGCTGTTCTATGATGAACCCTCAGCCGGACTTGATCCGGTGACCAGTGCGGAAATCGATCGCTTAATGCTTGACCTGACAAAAAAACTCGGTGTCACCAGTGTGGTCGTGACCCATGAGATGGATTCAGCATTTACGATTGCTGATCGAATGGCGATGCTTGATAAAGGGCGAATGCTTATGGTCGGCACACGACAAGAGTATGAGCACTTGCGTGATCTATCTGTGGAAGAGATTCAGGAACGGACCGAGGCGGAGCAGCTCATAAGGCAGTTTCTGCGCGGCGATGCTGATGGCCCGTTGACTCGTAGGAAGATTGCTTCGAACTATGCGGAGGATCTTCTCGGTGAGCAGGGGCCCAAGATTGGTCACGGACCTGCTATTGAGCCAACCAGGAATGTCTAGTTGATGCTTGATCTAGTAGTCTTGTCGCTAGGTATGCGATCTTAGGTCAGGTACGAATCCAGGAATCGATGAATCAGAGTGAGCGAACATTAATCGCTACGGGTACAAAACAGTGAGTTCCTAAAGCCAATCGGAGCAGGGTCAATGGCCAATCCCAGCGAAAGAAATAAGAATAACTTCAAAGCGGGCGCCTTTATTTTGGCATCACTGATCCTGCTGATTGTTGTCATTGTGATTCTTGCGCCACTGCGAAAGTGGTTTGAAAGTGGTTCGCATTATCAGGTGGAGTTCCCAATTACCTCTGGTGTCAACGGAATGAATGCAGGGTCATCTGTACTGATTGGCGGTGTGTCGTCTGGAGAGATTGAAACTGTTAAGCCAAACGTTTTGAAAGATGGTCAGCTCAAGACAATCACTGTTTCTTTTGAAGTGTATGACACGTCCATCAAAATCTATCGCAACGCCAAGATACAAGTCGCTTCGCCGCTCATTGGAAGCAGCCCCTGGCTTAGTATTACAGACACAGGGTCTGAAACGCCCGAAGACAAAGACCCAAAATTTACTGGGAAACCAATTACAGGTACTGCAACTGGAATGCTCGACAACCTTTTAGGAGCTTCGGGCGCCAGCGCTTTGACAGAATCGCTTGTGAATATTGAGAAGATTACGGCTGAACTTGCAGTTGCTGGCGGTGTCCTTGAATGGGCTCTGGGCCAGCCCGGTAGTGCGGATGTTGAACAAATGCTCAAGTCATTGCGATCAGCCTCGGATGAGGCGGATCAAATGCTCGCTGAATTACTGAGTTCATGGTCAGGCTGGGATGAAGATGTATCAGTGATTCTTTCAGATGCTCGTACGCTTGTCGCAAATCTCAACACGGTATTGGCAGCAAATGAGAGTCGAATCAATAGCCTGATTGCGAATACGGATGACATCACCGCTCAAATCAATGAAGCTGTGCCCGGTATACGCAAGCAACTGACCGACTTGCTTGGCCAGGGCGATGAAGCAATGCACTCAGCCAACGAAGTCTTGATGCAGGTCCAAAACGACTATCAAGGCTGGGCCATTGACATTGGTGAACTCCTGGCCAATCTGTCTTTAGCGGGCCAGCAGTTGAAATTAGCAACAGTGGAGATCCGTAATAATCCATGGAAAATCCTCTATCGTCCGGAAGCCAAGGAGATGCAGCATGAGCTGCTTTACGAGACTGTGAGGCAGTTTGCATTTGCAGCTGCTGACCTGAAAGCATCGGCTCAGTCACTTGAGCGTTTGCAGACAAAAGGTAATGCTGAGGCGATTGGAAATGACCCAACCACGCGCCGGTTGATGGAAAATCTAACAAGAAGTGCATCGCAATATGAGAAGGTTCAAGAGCAACTGCTCAATGTGCTGCTTGTTGATGTTGAGGAAAAGCGAAAGTAAGCGGCGCTGTTTGATTTGCAGATCGTCACGGAGCAGAGCGTCTGTCGATTCTCGAGCCCATATCGGTTACATCAATTGATGATCCTCGTTTAGAGGTTTTTCGTGACGTACGTGATGCAGATCTTCGCGGACGCACGCACTTGTTCATGGGCGAGTCTGAGTTAGTTCTGCGCCGTTTGTTAGCAACGCCAGATCGACTGCATTCCTTATTGATGAGTCCCAATAAACTGGAACGTCTGAGCCCAGCATTGCAGGCAGCTTCTTTGACCTGCCCAGTTTATGTGGCACCTTTAGAGTGGATCTCTCAAATTGCTGGTTTTCATGTCCATCGCGGGGTTCTCGCATGTGGCCATCGCCTAGAGGCAAATGCGCTCTTACCCAAAGTATCACTGCGTGAGGTCGTCGATCGAAAACGCTGTCGACTCCTTCTGGCTGAGGGAATTACCAACGTTGACAATATGGGCGCCCTCTTTCGAAATGCTGCGGCATTTGGTATCGACGGAGTTATGCTGGATCCAAGCTGTTGTGATCCGCTTTATCGCAAAGCTATTCGGGTTTCGATGGGACACGTGCTGAGCCTGCCCTATGGCGTCAGTGAAGACTGGGGAGGTGATCTTGAGTGGCTTGTCACAGCGGGTGGTATGAAATTGGTGGTCGCAGAGACGCATTCTGAGGCCGTTGATGTGCGGTCAATACCAATTCCTGAGCGGATGGCATTGGTCGTTGGATCAGAAGGAAGCGGTGTTGCTGAAAGTACTTGTCAGAAAAGTCACTTTGTAGCCAAGATCCCCATGTCTGATTCCACAACATCCTTGAATGTTGCCACAGCGGCAGCTGTTATGCTTTTTGCGCTTACGAATCATTAGTAGCAGTGCTATCAGGCATCTGCTCGAGAATGGTCCCTGCAGCCACTGGTGTTTGTGGACGGTTCATTGTCTGGGGGAAGCTGGTTACCAGTGGTGACTCGTTCGTGACATTGTCTTGATCGGGGTTAATCCGCTCGATCTTTGCACCAAGCTTATTCAACGATTCTTCCATTGCGATATATCCACGATCAAGATGGTAGACACGGTCCACAATGGTCTCTCCCTCGGCCGCAAGACCCGCCAACACCAGAGAGGCAGAACCACGTAGATCACTGGCCATGACAGGTGCGCCGCGAAGCGGCGTTGGCCCCTGAATGATGGCGGTTGGCCCTTGTCGCACAATTTCAGCACCCATGCGTGTGAGTTCCGCAACATGGTTGAATCGTTCCGGGAAGATTTTCTCTGTAACGATGCTGTTGCCATTTGCTTGGGTCAGCAAAGTCACAAGTTGAGCTTGTAGATCTGTTGGAAAACCAGGATAGGGCTGTGTGGTCATGACCAGTGGCTGTAACACACGGTCTGAACAGACATGCACACTTGTGCGAAGGGGATCATCTGAGGTATCAAGATTTGAGATATGCACACCAATTCGATCAAGATGATCAACGACGCCGAGTAAGCAGTCGTAAGGAAAGTTGTCGAGTGTGATTGTTCCGTTGGTCATTGCGGCAGCCATTGCAAAGGTGCCAGCAACAATCCGGTCAGGCATTGTCTGGTGATCAACACCACCAAGTTGATCGACGCCTTCGATGGTGATGCGTGGTGTTCCAGCGCCAGATATCTTGGCGCCCATAGTGTTAAGCATGCGAGCAAGATCGACGATCTCAGGCTCAGTTGCAGCTGATTCAATGATGGTGCGACCATGAGCTAAGGTTGCAGCCGACATCACATTGGCGGTGCCAAGCACGGTTGAACCAAATGGGCCGCCAAGGAAAACAGTGTTTCCGATAAGGCGGTCGCATTTTGCAAGAATGTCGCCACCCTTCAAGTCGAATGTGACACCGAGCGCTTCGAGGCCACGAAGGTGCAAATCGACTGGCCGTATCCCTAACGCGCAGCCCCCTGGCATGGAGACTGACGCATGCCCACGTTTTGCAACTAAAGGGCCTAAGGCACAGATGCTTGCTCGCATCGTTTTGACAATTTCATATCGCGCATGGCAGGCATTGGAATCAACCGTTTCAATATGCGCTACGCCGTCTACATGATCGCAGCGGCAACCCAATTCGCGGAGCAGCATTCCCATATTGGAAACATCCACGAAGTGGGGCACATCGCGGAGAATCACTGGCTCATCAGCCAGGATGGCTGCGGCCATGAGTGGTAGTGCTGCGTTTTTAGAGCCTTCAACGCGGTGCTTACCTGAGAGGCGAGCACCACCCACAATCCTGAATGCATCCATGCGCTAGGTCATCCTGTTGAAAGGTCAATTGTTTTTAGGGTGTCGTCATGACATCCCACTCGAAGTTCACCTGTGGTCTGAGATGGGCCAACGGCCGTCTATAGCTCATCGGCATATTTCTGCCCACTTCAACATCAGGATACAGCATCCACGGCGGTTGAGGCTAATTGGACCTACCGGCATGGCTCCTACAAAAGGAAGTTTGAGAGTCCGGAAAGACATTTTAGGCTCAAGAACTGCTTGGGTTGGCCGACTGGAATTGTACGGTGATTAGGTATGTTTCCGGGGGGGATCGAAAGGAGTTCACCATGAGACGTATTCATCTGATTCAAGTTGGGTCTGTGGGTAGCATTGCAGCCCTAGTAGGCGTTGCCTGCGTTGTTGAATTTGGATCTGGGCCAGCCACGGCTGGAGCAGAGGATCCGCCAGATACCCTGGAGCTAACGGGCTCAGTGCGGGATTTTCATAGGCGATCAGTGCCAGGCGGTCATCCTGACTTTCAGGCTGTCCCTGACCATGGCTATGGCCTCTACTGCGGCAATGTTGATTCAGATCTTGGTTTTGATGGGAAGCCCGTTTT